>NZ_BCWY01000018.1 GCF_001894825.1 Rhodococcus jostii NBRC 16295
TGCGCACGACGATGACGTCAATGCTGCCGTTCCGGATCTCGAACGGCCCGGTGATTCTTCACAGTCAGCCGCTCGGCCCGGCGACAGCCGCTCGGCTCGACGACACGAGCGCACCAGCCGGGCTCCACTCCGGTCCACGGCCGCATCACCGACGCACTCGAACAATCCGAACAGCAGGTTCAGTCGGGAGTGAAGAACAACTCCATCCCGATGAAAAACCACGCCACCAACGCCGCCATCGGCACGAACGCGCACACCAACGGCAACGCGAACTGCCGAGCGGGCCGCCACGGAACCGTCATCAGCCCGCACGCCATCACCACAAAAGCCGGCCCAGCCCAGCTCACCCAGTACTCGACCGGCGGCGGATCCGACCCGAACGACGTGAACGAACCGTGCGGATACACCCTCGGCTGCGGAACATCCCCGTAGTGCTGCCACAAGATCACCGCCGGCAGATAGCAGAAGAACCCCAGCAGCAGCCCCGCACACACCCCCAGCGAAATCCGCCATCCCCTCCCCGACCCCGCCGGTGTCACCTCGTCCACACCACCCATCATCGGCAGCACCCGCGCTCCGCCTCGATCAGGGTGTCCCCGTTCGGGCGCCGCGCCGGGACGAGGACACCGATCAGGATGGGGAGAATGTCCGCAGCAGGACCTCATCCACCGTGCGTCACTCCGTCACCGTCGTGACATCCGCCCAGGAACGGACGCAACTCGAGCCACTCATGGATCGGCTTCCCACCCGCACCCGGAGCCGCGGACAACTCACCGGCCAACGCGAGCGCCCGATCGTAGGTCTCGACGTCGATCACCATCCAACCGGCGATCACGTCCTTGGTCTCCGCGAACGGACCATCGGTCACCGGCGGCCGCCCCTCACCGTCGTACCGGACGAACGTGCCCTCCGCGGACAGTGCCTGACTGTCGACGAACTCACCGGTGCCCTCGAGCCGCGCGGCGAAGTCATTCATGTACTGCACGTGAGCGGAGATCTCCTCCGGCGTCCACTGATCCATCGGCACATCGTTCTCAGATGCCGGCGCGCCACGGTAGTGCTTGAGCAGCAGATACTTGGCCATCATGTTCTCCTCGCTACGGTACGGCCCAATTGTGGCCGTTTCACTCCGGGAACGAAGCCGCACGCGGATTCTCGACATCCCACCACAACCTTTTTCGGCGGACTTCACAACTCCGCACCAGGTGTTGACCCCGATCACCCCCGGGACGTGTCATCTTCTCAGATCAGAGCACTCACCCAGGCCGCGGCTCGTGCCGTCCATCACGCGACCACATCGAACACCCGCAGTTGCCGAAACCTCGCTGCGGCAGGCCCGCCTCCTCCCTGATCGACAGTAACCGGCGGTGCAACGCCGCGTCGTCGGCGCGGAGCGCCTCCCGGACCGGATTCAGATGTGCCCGCCCGGCGCCCAGGGCCTCACTGACCGCCGAATCCCAGATCGGGTACAGCCGGGGACGTTTGCCGGCAATCAACTTCGTAGCCATCATCTCGGCCGATCTCCGGCAACGCCCAGAGAGCGGCTTCCAGGTCCCAGGCAGGCCACCCCGGGGCGAGCGGCTCGGGTTCGTTGAACCAAGGTCCCGATCCGGGCCTATCGCCGTCAGAAGGGCGTTCAGCACCTCCGCCTCGAGGTCCGAGATCGCGCGGGCGGCGTTCGGTGGGACCTGCACCGACTCCTGGCGATCAACCTTCGGCTGATCCATGGGATCGAGTGTCTCGGTCATGATCTCGCCTTTCCGCCAAGCTGAGCTCGGCGTGTCGGCCAGACTCAGATCAACCGATTATCGGACAGTCCCGTGATCATCGGGTTTCTGAATTTCCGTCAGGTCCGGGTAAGGACCCGCGGCCCGATGTGGTGGGCGAGCTCGAGTGCGAGTTCGAGCGCCAGCCGGCGTTCGCCGGGGCGGTGACCGAGGAGTTCGGTTGCACGCGCGATGCGTTGCAGGACGGTGTTGCGGTGGGTGTGCAAACGGATCGCGGCGCGGGGTGCGTTATCGGCTTCGTCGAGGAACACCCGCACGGTCTCGCGGAGCCGCGCTGCGCTGGGTGTGTCCGCGGCGAGCGGGCCCAGCGTCGTGGCGACGAATTCGGCGGCGCGGTCCGGGTTTTGCGCTGCCAGCGCCGTGACTTCGAGGTCGCGGTATAGCGTCAGGCGTGCGCCGTTCGGGTGCCCGCTCAGCAGCCGCTGGATGGTCAGCGCCGCGTCGTGTGAGCGGCGGAAGCCGGTGATGCCGGGTTGGGTGGGGCCGACCGCGACGCGGACATTGGGTTGTGCTCGGCTGATCGCGTCGCGCATGGCGGCGGGTGCGGGGTCGGAGTCGGTGCCGAGCCAGGCCCACAGTGTCGACGTGCCGGCGGGGAGGGTCAGTGGAGGGCGTGCACCGGCGGCGCGGGCGAGGATGGTGGCGGCGGACTCCAGCGCGCCCTGGACCTCGCCGGGTGGTTGGGACCACAGCACGAGCGCGGTGTGGCGTTGGGCCAGATCGTATCCCAGGCGTTCGCCGGCGCGGCGGCTGTCGATCGGGGCACCGTCGAGGATCAGACGTACGGTCTCGGTGCGGCGGGCGAGCGCACCACCGAGAACCTCCTCGCGCTCGCGCTGCGCGTCGGCGATGACACGGCCGATCACATGGTCGACGTACTCGAACAGGTGCCGCGAGAATGCCTCCAACAGCTCCACGAGTTGCGGGCCCGGTGGGACGACCCGAGCGGCGTGTGCGATGAAGCTCTGCCACACGAGGTTCTGTCCCCGGCGGTAGGCATGGAAGATCACGTCGAGGTCGATGCCGCGCCGCACGACGGTGCGGACCACATCCAGCGCCTCGGGCGGGACGTCGATCGGTGTGGCCCGGCCGTCGCGGCGTGCGAGGGTCGTGAGCAGGCGCGCGACGTTCGCGCGGTTGCTTGCCGACATCTCCGCCGCGATCGCGGGATCGGCGCCCAGTGCCGGGGCCAGCTCGACCTCCGCGGCGTCCATGTCTTCGACGAACTGATCGAGTTCGGCGAGCATCGACTCGGCGACATCACCCATGAGCCCGACGATCGCCGCGGGGGTCGTTCCGCTGGTCATCAACAAAGTGTGCTCCCGCACATAGTTGGTGGCAAGGACTAGGCGGTCGGACATGTCGGCGGGCGGGCGGTATCCCTACTGTGAAACACATCACACCCCACTCGACAGTGACCAGGAGACACCCAGTGACGATCACGACCACCCCCGAGGCGGAGACCATGGAGTTCGATGTGTTGATCATCGGCGCCGGGATCTCCGGAATCGGCGCGGCCTACCACCTGAAGACGTGCCGGCCGGACACGACGTTCGCGATCCTGGAGGGTAAGGACGCGATCGGCGGGACCTGGAACCAGTTCCGCTACCCGGGGATCCGCTCGGACTCGGACATGCCGACCTTCGGCTTCGGATTCAAGCCGTGGACGCACAAGAAGGCGATCGCCGACGCGCACATCATCCTGGACTACCTGCAGGAGACCGTCACCGAGAACCACATCGACGAGCACATCCGATTCGGATACCGGGTGTCGTCGGCGGAGTTCTCCTCATCGACGGGGCGCTGGACGGTGACCGCGCAACGCTCCGGCAGCGACGAGACCGTGCAGATCACCGCGCGATTCCTGTTCTCCGGCACGGGCTACTACAACCACGAGGCCGGCTTCACGCCCGAGTTCGACGGCATCGAGGACTTCACCGGCCGGGTGATCCATCCCCAGCACTGGCCCGAAGACCTCGACTATTCCGGCAAAAAGGTGGTGGTCATCGGCAGCGGGGCGACCGCAGCCACGCTGATCCCAGCGATGGCCGGCACCGCCGAGCACGTCACGATGTTGCAGCGCTCGCCGAGCTACGTGCTCTCGCTGCCGGCCGAGGACGCGATCGCGAACGCGCTCAACAAACTGATCGGCCCGAAGCGGGCCTACCCGATCATCCGGCGCAAGAACATCATGATGAACCGTGGGATCTTCAAGGCCTGCCGCCGCTCTCCGAAGCTCATGCGCACGCTGTTGATCGCCAACGTCCGCCGCCAGCTGCCAGAGAACTTCGACGTCGACACCCACTTCACCCCCCGCTACAACCCCTGGGATCAGCGCCTGTGCATGGTGCCCAACGGCGACCTGTTCAAGGCGATCTCGACAGGGCATGCCTCGGTGGTGACGGACCGGATCGAGCGTTTCACCGAAACCGGGATCCGGCTCGAGTCCGGACAGGAGCTCGAGGCCGACATCGTCGTCACCGCCACCGGTTTGAACATGTTGGCGTTCGGTGCAATCCGAATCAGAGTCGACGGAGAGCCGGTGAATCCGCCCGATACGACCGTCTACAAGGCGATGATGCTCAGCGGCATGCCGAACTTCGTGTTCGCGCTCGGCTACACGAACATCTCCTGGACGCTCAAGGTCGACCTCATCAGCGAGCATTTCTGCCGCTTGCTCGACCACATGGACTCCCACGGCTACACCACCGTCGAACCGGTCCTCGCCGATCCGGACATGGAACGGGTCCCGTTGCTCAACCTCACCTCCGGATACGTCCAGCGTGCGGTCGCCGCGTTCCCCCGGGCCGGCACCAGCGGCCCGTGGACAGCCGAGATGGCCTACGAGAAGGACGTCGAGCGGCTGCGCGAGGGGCCGATCGAGGACCCCGACCTGAGATTCACCGCCCACCAGCCCGCCCTGCTGGCGTCATGACCGGAGCGAGCACGATGAAGAACGAGATCACCTTCACCAGCCACGGCGTCACCTGTGCGGCCTGGCACGTTCCGGCCACCACCGACGCGCCGGCCCCGGAAACCGGCCGGCCGTGCGTGGTCATGGCACACGGCTTCGGCGGCACCCGGGACACCGGCCTGCTCGGCTACGCCGAGGCATTCGCTCAGGCAGGCATCGATGCGTTCGTCTTCGACTACCGCGGTTTCGGTGACTCGGACGGCACACCCCGCCAGGATGTGTCGTTCCGGCGTCAGCGGCAGGACTACCGCGCCGCGATCGACGCGGCCCGGCGTCTGCCGGGCGTCGACCCCGACCGGATCGCACTGTGGGGGACGTCGTACTCCGGTGGTCACGTCATCGAGGTTGCCGCGCAGGATGAGCGGATCGCGGCGGTCGTGTCCCTGACACCGGCCACCGACGGGCTGGCCGCCCTGATGCAGATCGCCCGCTACGCCGGGGCCGGTCAGCTGGTTCGCGCCACCGGGCACGGGCTGCGGGACCTCGCCCGCGCGCTGACCAAGCTTGCGCCGCACCACGTTCCGGTGGTCGGGCAGCCCGGGTCGGCGGCGATCATCAGCACGCCCGGCGCCGAGGAGGCCTACACGTCCATGGCCGGGGCGACCTGGCGTAACGAGGTGTGTGCCCGCACCGCACTGGAGGTCGGGTTGAACCGGCCCACCCCCTTCGCCCGTCGTCTCCGGTGCCCGATCCTGGTACAGGTCGGCACACATGACCGGATCGCGCCGCCCGATGCGGCGCGCCGGACCGCCGCGAAGGCCGGCGCACTCGCGCAGCTGCGCGAGTACCCCGTCGATCACTTCGACGTCTACCGGGGCCCCTGGCAGCAGCAGGCGCTGGCCGACCAGCTCGCCTTCCTCCTCCGAGTCCTCGACCCCGTCCCGGCCACGCCGTCGCTGACGATGTGAGACGGCGCGTACCGCCTTGGTACCGATACCCTGACCGGCACTCGCTCGATCGGCAGCGAGTGTGCGCACCGACTCCACCGCCTCCAGGCGGCGGCACATACGGCATTTCAGGTCTGATCATCACCGCGGCCACGGATTCGGAATCGACATCGGCATCGTCCCCGTCCCGATGCGGAAGCAGCAGAACGGGTACGCCATCAAATACCTGGCTCGTTCCCCTGGTCAATTCCGCACAGACTCTCGTGACAAACGAGATCGCAACCCCGAGGACGTCGACCGCACCTACATGATCGTCAATCGAGGCTGCGGGCAAAACTGGAGAACGAGCGGGTCAGGCTGGGACTCCCCGTCGCACCCGGCATCGAGGCGCGGCCACCCGTCGAGTACGCCACGCGCCGGCGCCCGGTCGACGGTATCGAGGAGATCACCGCGCAACTCGAGGAGGCCACCGCCATCAGACTGCTGCTCGACGAGGACACCCCGGAGCGTGTGAACCTCGCCTGCGAGTGGGTCACCGAATGGGTGACTCGGCTCGAGGGTCGCGGCCGCGACCGGGCACTACTGCAGGCAAAACGACTACTGGTGGCATGTCTGGCAACCGCGGGACGCACCGAGGAGGCCAAGAGTCTGCTCGCATCGATCGCCGCACAGTGCGCCGAACAGGGCATGGTCCGCTACCCACTCGACGGCGGACCGCAGGTCGTGCCGCTCCTGCGTGCGCTCCGCGACGATCAGATTGCCGGACGGTGGCCTCCGGAGTGGCCGACCGTGCCGCGCCCCTTCATCGACAGCATGTTGGAGTCCGCCGTTTTGTACACGCGGTGAACCCTGTGCCTGATTGACGGGTTCACCGCGGTGGTTCCTTCACGATCTGCTTGTCTTGCCGCCCATATAGAGCACGTCGGCGACGGGTTCGCCGGCCCGGAGACGGGCAAGGGTTTCGGGTTCGGCAGCGTCGGACGCGAGGGCCAGATCGACGACATCCGCCGCAGCGTCCGGGGTCAGGACCAGGACACCGTTGTCGTCGGCGAGGACGATATCGCCGGGGCTGACGGAAACACCGCCGACCACGACCGGCACGTTGATCGCGCTGTTGTCACCGTCACGCCTCTTGGTGGTGAGAACTGAAGTGCCGCGTGCAAATATCGGCAGCCCTCCCTCTCGCAGTTCGACGATGTCGGTCACCACTCCGTCGACGACGATTCCGACCGCACCGGCGGACAGTGCCGCGCAGGAGGTGACAGCTCCGACCGAAGCGTGAACCGCGTCGCCTCCCATGTCGACGATCAGCACGTCGCCCGGCCTCAGGGCATTCAATGCGTGATTCATCGCCACTGCGTCCGCATCCGCAATGCGCACTGTCAGTGCGCGGCCCACCACACGCACATCGGAGAGGAGAGAACGGACGACCGGATCCACGAACCCCTCTTCGAGGTAGTGCCCGATAGTCGGAAAGCTGACCCGGCGGAGCTTGGCCAGCAGCGCCGCCGAGGTGGGGAGCGTCTGCTGCGAAGTGGACGATTGAGCTCGAGACATCATGTTCCTTCCGGGATCGAGTTTTCGGCGAGGACGGCGACGCACTCGATCTCCAATGAGATTCCGAAGATATTGACGCACACGGTGGTTCGAGCGGGTAGGTCACTCCCGAAGAACTCCGAATAGACCGCGTTGTACGGCTCCAACTGCCCCGGGTCGGTGAGGTAGGTGTTCACCTTGACCACGTTCTGCAGGGAGGATCCGGCTTCACGCAGCGTCGCCTCCAGATTGGCCAAAGTCTGACGAACCTTGTCGTCGAAGGCGTCCGGCTGATCGCTGAGGTCCGAGATGGCGGGGAGTTGACCCGAGGTGAACACGAACCCGTTGGCCACCACTGCGTGAGAGAACGGTCCGACCGGACGCACGTCGCCGGACACTACGCCTATGCGCCGCATCAGACCCGGACCCGCTGAGAATCCGCCTCCGGGAGAGAGTTCTCTTCTGGCGCTTCGTCGGCCGAGTCGAGGCTGTTCCGCAGAGTTTCCGTCAGCAGTAGCAGAGCAACGATTGAGACCGCCGCCGATCCGATCATGTACCAGGCCACGGAGGACCCTGAGCCCGTGGCACTCAGGAGCGCCGTCGTGATGGCGGGGGTTGCGGCACTCCCCAGCAGTCCCGAGAGCATGTACGCGATGGACAGGCCCGAGTACCGGACCCGGGGCCCGAACAGCTCGGCCAAGAATGTGGCGATGGGGCCGTAATTGGCAGAGAAGGCGGTCATCATCATGATGTAGGCGAAGATCACCATCGGGACGGACTTGGTATCCATCATCCAGAACATGGGGAAGGCGACGAGAGCCTCTGCGACAATGCCACCGATGATCACGGGTTTGCGCCCGATGCGGTCGGACAGTGCGCCGAACGCCGGAATCATGAAGAGCCCTGTGGCGCAGGCAATCAGAACCGCCAAAAGCATGGTGTCGCTGGAGAAGCCGAGCTGCTGTTTGCCGTAGGTGAGTCCGAAGGCCACCATGATGTTGAACGCGGTGCCGGTGGACAAGGTGGCAATACCGCCCAGCAGAACCTGCTTCCAGTACTTGCGCATGAGAATTACGAAGGGAATCTTGGCTTTCGCGCCGGCTTCCTTGACCGCTTGGAACGACGGTGTCTCTTCCAGAGTCAAGCGGATGTAGAGGCCGACGGCCACAAGGAGAGCGCTCGCGAGGAAGGGAATACGCCAACCCCAGGTAAGAAGAAATTCCTCGGGCGAGTTCGCGGCGATGATCAGGAAGACCAGGTTGGCGATCAATGTTCCGCCGGGAACCCCGACCTGGACCAATGAGCCGTAGAATCCTCGTTTCGTCTTGGGCGAGTGTTCGACCACCATCAGAACCGCACCGCCCCATTCGCCGCCGAGCGCGAGGCCCTGGATGACCCGAAGAGTCAACAGCAGTATCGGGGCCATGATGCCGATCGCCGAGTAGGTGGGTAGCAGTCCGATCGCGAAGGTCGCCGCGCCCATGGTGATCAGGGAGATCAGCAACATGGACTTCCGGCCCAACTTGTCACCGAAGTGACCGAACAGCGCGGCGCCGACGATCCGGGCGACGTACGCAGCGGCAAACGTGCCGAAGGCCAACATGGTTCCGACGAGCGCGTCGAAGCTCGGGAAGAAGATCTTGTTGAAGACCAGGGCCGACGCCGTGGCAAAGACAAAGAGGTCGTACCACTCGACGGTTGTGCCGATAACACTGGCCGTGGCAATTTTGCGCATCTTGCTCTTGATATCTTGCGACGCCGGGCCGCCGACTGCAGATTGAGCCATGGGTTCTCCAAAGAACGGCTGGGAAAGAGTGACGGGTAGCTGACCACTCCCGATGACATCAACTATCCGCTGTGACAGGAGACACGTTCAATAGGGAAACACACACTGTTTACACCTCCCCGATGGGCAGACTCCCACCTCCCGGTCCGCCTCGGTGCGGCCGTTACACATTGAGCCTGCGTTGCGGCAATGCAGCGATCCGGGAGCCGTTCTCGTAGAGAATGACTGGCCGCCTGGCACCCTCGAGTTCCCGGGCGAAAAGCGACGTGACGATCGTGACATCTGCTGGAAACATCTCTCCGCGCGCACAGCCAGGACTCGCACCGAACCACCGATGCCCCAGTTGTCGCGAAGCACACGTGCGGGGCGGGGCACCGGTGGGCGCTGTCGGGACATCGACTACCGGTGTGTCGGCTGCCGGCCCGCGAGCACCTGCACTTGGTACCGAACGGCGAACCATCCCGCGACCAGTACCGGGATGACGACGACAACCGACGCGACCGTGTAGGTTCCGACCGGATAGTCGAGCGCCATGAGAACCAGGACCGCCGCGACGAACACCAGCGTCGCGTACGACGAGTGCGGGGCGAACGGCATTCTGAACGCCGGGCGTTCCGCCACTCCGCGAGTCGCCCAGCGGTGCAACTTCATCTGGCACAGCACGATCACCGCCCACGTCGTCAATGTGCCGAGCGAGGAGACGTTGATCGCGATCTCGAATGCGTGGTCGGGGACGACGTAGTTCAGTCCCACCCCGATCAGCGTCACCACCGCCGTGAGGAGGATTCCGCCGTAGGGCACGCCGGAACTGCTCATGCGAGCGGTGAACCGTGGCGCGGTTCCGCTCATCGCCATCGACCGCAGAACTCTGCCCGTCGAGTACAGACCGGCATTCAGACTGGACAGCGCTGCGGTCAGCACCACGAAGTTCATGACGTTGCCGGCGCCGGGTATGCCCAGCTGGGTGAAGAACGTGACGAACGGGCTCTGCGTCGGGCTGTAGTCGGTGTACGGCAGCAGCAGGACGAGCAGCAGTACGGCGCCGACATAGAACACCATGATGCGGACGATCACACTGTTGATCGCGCGCGGCATGATTTTGGCGGGATTCGGTGTCTCTCCCGCTGCGATGCCGACCAGTTCGATGCCGGAGTAGGCGAACGTGACACCGACGATCACGATGACCAGGGGAAGCATGCCGTTCGGGAGCCATCCACCGTTGTCCGAGATCAGCGTGAAGCCGGTCGCGTGACCGTCGACGGGGAAGCGGAGCGCGACGACGATCCCGCCGATCACCAGGAACGAGACGAGTGCAACGACTTTGATGATCGCGAACCAGAATTCGAGTTCCCCGAAGACTTTGACGGACAACAGGTTGACGAACAGGACGATCGTCAATGCGCCCAACGCGAGCACCCACTGCGGGACCGACGTGAAGAAGTGCCAGTAGTGGACGTAGATCGCGGCGGCAGTGACGTCGACGATCGAGGTGATCGCCCACAGCATCCAGTACATCCACCCGGCGACGAACGCCATCTTCTCGCCGTAGAACTCCCGGGCATACGACACGAAGGATCCAGACGTCGGCCGATGGAGCACCAGCTCACCCATCGCACGCAGCATCAGGAAGGCGAAGAAACCGGTGACCGCGTACACGACCACCAGGGCGGGCCCCGCCGAGGCGAGGCGACCACCGGCTCCGAGGAACAGTCCTGTTCCGATCGCGCCGCCGATCGCGATCATCCGGATCTGCCGGGTCTTGAGGTCCTTCTTGTAGTCGCCGTCCCCCTCATGGGACAGGCGTGCCGAGGAGTCCGACGGAATGTGTACCGCAGGCGATTCGGGTGAATGGCTCGTACTCACAGTGCTCTCCTAGTCCAGTCGAACAGGTTTGATCGAGTCGAAAAGGTCGCCGGGGCCGGGATTCGACGGCGGCGTGGTGCCACCGAACTGATTCATGACCCCCCACACCGCGTTGAGGCCGGTGGTGACGGCGCCTTCCGCCCATCCACCGGTGAAGGAGATGTCGTCACCGGCGAGATAGATTCCCTTGTGCCCGGGTTCGAAGTCTGACTGTTCGAAGTGTGTGAACAACCGCTCCTGGTAGCGGTAGTGCCCGGGCAAGTTGTCGCTGAACGCACCCATGAAATGGGGATCCGCCTCCCACGAGACGGTGACCGGCTCGCCGATGATGTGCGAGGCGATGTCGACACCAGGGTAGATCTGGGCAAGTGAGTGGAGCATCATCTTCACGCGCTCGTCGGCGTCGAGTGGCATCCACTTGAGGGAGTCGTCGTTCCAGGTGTACGACAGGCAGATCAACGCCGGCTTGTCCGGTCCGTCGTCGAGCAGGTAGGTGCCGCGGGTGATGCGGTCGGTCAGGGTCGTGCTCATGACGTCGCGGCCCGTCTCGGGATCGACGTCCTTCCAGAACGGGCGATCCACCATCACGAATGTCTTCGACGCCTGCATGTAATGGCTACGTTCGATTGCCATCCAGAGCTTCTGGCTGAACAGCTCTTCGCTGCACTCGATGCGGGCCGACAGCAGCCACGACTGGCAGGTGACGACAGCCGCGTCGTACGACTCTTCGTTTCCCCACCGATCCGTGATCGCGATCCCGCCGGGACCACCGCTGGGCGTATGGTCGCGCCTGATCCGCTGCACCCCGGTCCGGGGTGATCCGTGGTGGAGGGAGGCGAGAGTTGTTCCGTCCGGCCAGTGGACGAGGTCTGCGGGGGCGTGGTTCCACAGCCCGTGCGGCACCTGATCGGCACCGCCCAGGATGCGCTGCTGGTGCGCGTCCGCATCGACGTAGACGACGCGCAGGACTTCGAGCATCGAGTCCGGGAAGTTGGTGTCCCATCCGCCGGTGCCGAATCCGACCTGACCGAACGCCTCCCGATATTCGAAGGGCAGTGCGGAGAAGGCTTTCGACGATTCGAGGTATCCGTAGAAGGATATGCCGTCGAACGCAGGCACCAGCTCGTTCCAGATGCGTTTGATCTTCTTCAGGTCGCGGTCTCGGATGGCGGTCTGCATCTCCGTAAAGGCGGCCCGTTCCTCGAGGCAGTCGCTCCATGCCGCGGAGACGTCGTGGAAGAATTCGGGCAGCTCGTCCGGGGTGTGGGCGTAGTGCGCCTTGCCACCCAACTCGACGATCGTGCTCGAGCTCGCGTCGGTCAACGGGTTGGGGAACGGTGCGGTGTTCAACCCGAGCAGATCGACGTAGTGGAAGAACGTCTGTCCCGACACCGGGAACCGCATCCCGCCGAGATCGGCGACCGGTCCCCCACCGGTCCCGAATCTCTTGCCTCGCATCCGCCCGCCGATCTCCGCGGATTCGTAGATCACCGGATGGAGGCCCATCTTCATGAGCTCGTACGCTGCGATGAGTCCGGCCATGCCGGCGCCGACGACGGCGACCTTGCGACCGTAGGCCTCGCTCGGCACGGCACCGATCCCGGCGGGGTGACGAACGTACTCGTCGTAGGGAAACGGGAAATCGGGGATCAGCATCGTGATCGGGGCAGAGGAAGACACACTACTCCTTCAGGGTGGTTCGGTTCGGAAGATGTTTCTCGTCAGTACAAGTCGAGTCGGCGCGACAGCAGGTACGGATTGTCCGCTCTGGCCGCGCGAATCGTTTCGCTCGTGATGTCGGCGAAGATCAGCTTCGCCTCGTCCCCGGCCTGCGCCGCACAGGATCCGTCCGGCGCGACGATGCAACTTCGGCCGGCGAACCCGGTGCCGCACTGATTGGCGTACGCGATCGCCACCGTGTTCTCGAGTGCGCGCGCCGGCACGAGCAGGCCCGGCACGGCGGCGGAGTCGAATGTCGATGACACGCGGGTGGGAACCGCCGTGGGCACGAGCACCAGGTCGGCCCCTGCGACGGCGAGCGCGCGAACGTACTCCGGGAACTCGACGTCGTAGCAGATCCCCAGCGCGACTGTGAGATCACCGAAACGAACGATGGTCGACAGTTCCGTGCCGGCGGTGAAGAACTGCGCCTCCTCCCTGCCGAAGAGGTGCGACTTCCGGTAGTGGAGCACCTGTGTGCCGTCACCACCGAACAGGGTGGCGGTGATGAACCGTCCGGTACCGGACTGCTCGACGGTAGAGGCGACGACGGCGATGCCACTGCTCTCCGCCAAGTTCGAAACCGCCTGTCGCACGGGCGCACCGTCGAGGTCGTGAATCCTGGCCGGCGCGTACCCCGTGGGAAACAGTTCGGGGGTGACGAGGATGTCCGCACCGCCGTCGGCCGCGCCCGAGGCCGCGGCGGCGAGGGTGTCGAGATTCGCGTCGACGTGCCCGACCGCGGACGTTGCTTGAAGGACGGCAATACGCACTGGGAGACTCCGGAATTGGATTGGGAACTTGGTGAATTAAAGTCTGCTGGTGAACTGCGCCACATCCAATGACAGCGGTCAACGAAAACGCGCGGCCTAAATGGGCGAAAGCACATCGATTCGGGAACATTCCTGGGCTCACCCGATCCGCTGTACACAATGGGTTCGGATGGTCCACGATTGTCACCCGGAGCAATTGCCTCTTCACGACTTCGCCGCATCACGGGCCCGACCACGTGAACTCCGAGGCGGGTACCGAGGCCTCACGTTCGGGCAGACGGCGCATTTGTGCGTTAGTACAGTAGGAACGGAGAACGGTGGCGATGACCAACCGACAAGACACTGAGCGGTGGCACGGTCTGGTGTCACGGCAGAGCGAGAACCTGGGCACGTTGGTCGAGCAGTTCATGAAGCGGCTTCTCGATCCCGGCGAGTACCGCGATGCCGGGCTCCGGGAGGCCGAACTCCGCGCCACCAGCAGCGAGGTGTTCGCACTGATGCTTCGCGCTCTCGTCGACCCCACACAGGTCGGAGTGGTCCAGCGACTGGCCTCCCGCCTCGGGAGGCGCAGAGCGCGCGACGGCATCCCTCTGGACTCGATGCTCACGGCCATCCGGCTCGATTTCCCGATTCTGTGGTCGGGGCTGCTGTCGACGGCCGGCCGGAGTGAAGCTCACGTCCTCGCCGCGCACGCCGAGGAGGTGTGGAACGTCGTCGACACCTTCGCCCGCTTCGCTCAGGCCGCGTACCTGGCGGAACAGGATCAATTGACGCGCGAACGTCAAGACCTCCAGCGCCAGCAGATCAGTCTTCTGTTCGACGCCGTCGGCCAGTTCGAGGTCAACCATGTACAGATCGCCCGCGCTCTCGGCGTCTCGGTGTCGTCCTTCTACCGGGTCGTGGCAGTGCCCAGCGAGTCGGCGGTGACACTCCGGCACAATATCGACAGGGCGCACTTCTCCGAACGGGTCTTCACGCACGAGCAGGGACGCCACCTCATCGCGTTCTGGCAGATACCCGCCACGTCACCGATGGTGGTGACGCCGCGCGAACTGGCGCTACTCGACAAGGTTCGGGCGGCAGTGGCGCCGATCGCCCGGGCGATCGCGGACATTCCCCTGGCAGCGCTGGCCGCGAGCAGAATGGTCGATCAGCTCGGGCCGGACGAGGAACGCGTCACCGATCTGAAGGCCTCGTGGCCGATGCTGGCGAAGAAGTATCTCGCCGAGATCGGTTGCGATCTCGGGCAATACGTTCTGGTTCCCCTGCGCGAGGCAACGGAACGGGAGAACGAGCGCCTTCTGGAGACAATGGTGGCGTATCTCCACACCGGTAGCCTGCTGGGAACGGCCGCGACCATCTACTGCCATCGGAACACCGTGCTGAACCGGCTTCACAGAATCGAGGAGCTGACCGGGCTCGACATCACGAAACCAGCCGATGCGGCGCTCGCCATGGTCGCGCTTGCGGCGCAGCAGAACTGAATCAACCGCGCCGGCAGGGCCGGCGCGGTTGATTCAGATTCCGACTACGCGGTCTGGTCGAGTTCTCCGACGGCGAGGCGGGCGACCACCTCGGTCAACAGATCCACACCGGCGCACACATCGTCGTCGGTCGTGAATTCGTGCTCGTTGTGCGATATTCCGTCCACGCTCGGCACGAACAGCATCACCGTCGGCACAACGTCTTTCATGTTCACGGAATCGTGCCCGGCCACGGTCATGATCTGCCGATACGTCAGACCCAGGTCCTCCGCGGCGGCCATCGAGAGCTTCACGCCCTCGGGCTGGTAGCCCGCCACTCCCCAGGAATGCGCGGTGGCTTTCTCGATGCGCACCTGAGCGCGGGCTTCGATCTCGGCGAACCGGGCCATCAGTCGCTCGTTGGCCAGATCGACGACCGATTCGTTCGGCGATCGCAGATCGAGGTGCATCCGCACTTCCCGGGCGATGACAACCGGGGAGTTGGGCTCGATGGTCATCTGGCTGACGGAGGTGTGCAGTGGCGCAGCCGCGAAGTCGTCGGCGAGCTCGCGTGCCGCGACCACCAGCAGGGAGGCACCGAGAAGTGCGTCCTGCCGGTCGGGCATCGTCGCCGACCCGGTGTGGGACTGATCGCCGTGAACCACCAGTTCGTACTTCTGCGCCGCCCACGTGGAGTCGACCACCCCGATGGTGATTCCGTCGTTCTCGAGATTTCGGCCCTGCTCGATGTGGATCTCGGCATATGCGGCGGCCTGCGGTCCCGCACCCGATCCCAGGCAGCCGATACCGGACAGCGCCTCCGCGACCGAGACTCCGTCGCGGTCTGTCGTCGACAACGCCTGTTCCACACCGAGTTTGCCGGTGTAGACAGAACTGCCCATCATGCTCGGCTTGAACCGGCAGCCTTCCTCGTTGAACCAGTTCACCACCGCAAGGTTGTATTTCGGCGCGATGTTGCCCTCCCGCCACTTCTGCGCGACGCGCTGAGCGGCGTGCGCCGAGGCGAGCACCCCGTACGCGCCGTCGTAGCGGCCGCCGAGCGGCTGACTGTCGAGATGGGAGCCCGTCAGAACATAGGGGGCGCCGGGATGGATTTCCAGCAGACCGAACTGGTTGCCTGCACGATCGTATTCGACACGAAAGCCTCGCGCGACGAGCCACTCGGCGAGCCACGCCCGCTGGGCCCCGTCGGCATCGGTGGCGGCCTGCCGGTCGACGCCGCCACCGGCAGTCGCTCCGAACTGTGACAAATGCTGGAAGTCCGCGACCACGGAACGATCCAAATCGGTCTTGCTGGCGGTGGTCATGTGGAGTCCTCCCGGGAGTGGATCTGCGTCCGCCGGCCCCGGCGTCCGGGTAGCGGAGTCGACATCGTGTGCGACTGCGGATACATCAATACAAGCACGTCCCGGCCTGATTTCGGGATGACGAACCTCAACCGGTTCGCGCACGATCGTTGTGCATTCCCACAGGCACCCCTGCGGAGGATTCGCTCGGGCGTGACACGTATGCCCACCCACACGACTCGCGTCGTGTGGGTGGGCATACCAACGTCTTCGACCGCTCGGGCTACCGGTCCGGTTCCTCCGGAAGCGCCGCCACCGCCTCGGCGAACATGCGGAACGGGGCGTGGATCGACAACTCGGAGATCCACGCGGCGTGCGGTGTGATGACCAGATTCGGTGTGGCGGACAGAATGTGACCGTCGACGGGCGGTTCGGTCGCGAGCACGTCGACCGCCGCGCCCGCCAGGTGACCGGAGCGCAACGCGGCGTCGAGAGCCACTTCGTCGACGATTCCGCCGCGAGAGACGTTGACCAGATAGCTGTCCCGCCGCATGGACCGCAGCGCCTGCGCGTCCAGCCGTCCCCGCGTCTCGTCGCCGAGCGGTACGTGCACGGACAGGACGTCGCTGGTGGTGATCAGCTCGTCCCAGCCCACCTGGGTGTACTCCGGGAAATCCTCGCCGATCGGCCGGCGCGAATGTATTTGCACACGCATGCCGAGGGCATGTGCGCGGTGCGCCACCGCGCGCCCGATCGCGCCGAAACCCCAGATCCCCAGGGTTGCGCCACGTACGAACCGCGGACGCGGGGTGCCCACCGTCCATTCGCCGCGGTGAACCGATCGGTCGAGGCGGTGCGTCTGGCGGAGAAGCCCCAGGACGAGCGCCGTGGTGTGGTCGGCGACCTCGTCGGTGCAGTAGTCCAGGGTGTTCGTGACGGTGATTCCGCGGCGGCGTGCCTCCTCGATGTCGAGATGGTCGGTGCCGGCGGACGTCGCGGCGAGCAGCCGCAGATTCGGGACTCGATCCAGGTCCTCCGGCCCGACCTGAGCGGTCTCCGGATTCACCGCCATCGCGATGACGTCGTCACCGTCAGGCAGGTGCGGCGACACGTCGAGCATCCAGAGGTCCGGCAGCAGTGCGGGATCGGCGACGAGCGTACCGACCCCGTCCACCACGACGGCACGGCGTTTTGTGTTATCTGTCATCTCAGGACCGGTAGTCCGGGGCGATGCGATCGACCAGACGCAGCAGCGCAGACCAGGCGAGGTCCCAATTGTCGCTGTTGTCGTGGTCATCGGTTCCGCCGGCGCGGTTTTCGTTGTTCAGCTGTCGAGCGGTGTGCTCGCAGACCTCCGGCGACGGAACGATCAGTTCCTGGCCGGTGGACTGCGCTGCGACCTGCATCTCGCAGGCCCGCTCGAGGTAGAACATCCGCAGGAAGGTCCGGCGCGCGCTGTCTCCCACTGTCAGGAGGCCATGGTTGCGGAGGATCATCGCGTTCTTGTCACCGAGGTCCGCAACGAGTCGGGCCTTCTCCGCATCGTTCAGTGCGACACCCTCGTAGTCGTGGTACGCGATCCGGTTGTAGAACTCCATCGACGTCTGGTTGACGGGCTGAAGGCCGTTCTTCTGCGCTGCCACCGCACAACCGTTGCGCGAGTGGGTGTGGAGCACGCAGTGCGCGTCGGGTCGGGCGGCGTGGATGGCGCTGTGGATGACGAAGCCGGCCGGGTTGACCCGGTACTGCGACGGCGTGAACAGTTCGCCGTCCAGACCTACCTCGACGAGATTCGACGCGGTGATCTCCTCGAACAGCAGTCCGTACGGATTGATGAGGAAGCGAGGTTCGTCGCCCGGAAGGCGTTGGGAAATATGGCTGAAGATGAGATCGGTCATCCGGAAGTGCGCGACGAGCCGGTACACGGCCGCCAGTTCGACGCGCAGGTCCCACTCGCTCTGTTCGTGTGTCGCGGGCGGGGCGGTGACGGGACGGTGCTGCTCTGCTGTGCTCATGACGACTGTCCTTCTGTGGGTCGAGACGTGAATGTCAGTGCTTGAGGCCGTCTTCGACGACGCTCCATCGCGGTGCGAGAACGCCGCCGGCGAGGGCGATCGCGCCGATGGCCACGAGCATGATCGCGGCGGGCCAGAGGTGGTCGCCGGTGACGGTGAGCACGGCGGTCGCGATCAGCGGGACGCATCCGGATACCAGCCCTGCGATGTTCGACGACACGGCCACGCCGCTGTACCGCACCTTTGCGGGAAACAGACTGGTGAGTACGGCCCCGCTGACAGCATACGGATAGGACACGGCCGCAACGCCCACGCTCATCCCGAGTACGACGAGCACGGGGTGCGCGGTGCCGATTGCCCAGAAGATCGGGAACGCGAGGACCATCGTGGCGACGGCGCCACCGATGACGACGCGGCACGAGCCGAACCGCGAACCCCATTGTCCACCGGAGATGATGACCGGAATCTCGATCACCGCCGCGATGACGGTCGCCAGAAGGAGCATCGACGCTTCGAGGCCAAGAACCCGTTTGCCGTAGCTGATGATGAACGTCGTGATCAGGTAGAAGCCGCCTGCGCCGATGAGCATGACGGACGCTCCGACGAGCAGCTGCCGCCACGCCCCGACAAACACCTGGTGCAGTGGTGCCTCCGCGACGGCGTCCTCCTCCTGCAAGGCCTCGAATTCGGGGGACTCCTCGAGTTGACGGCGGATCAGGATGGACACTCCCAGCAACGGCAGAGCCAGCAGGAAGGGGATACGCCAACCCCACGAATCGAAGACGTCCTCCGACAACAGGGCAGAGGTCAGGAAGAAGGCACCCGACGACAGGATCGTGCCGACCGGAGATCCGAGCTGCGGGATGGACGCGTATTTCGCCCGTTCCTCCGGTGAGGCGTTCTCGGCGGCAATCGTGACCGCACCGCTCCACTCACCTCCGACGGCCAGCCCCTGAAGTACGCGCAGCACGATGAGGGCGATCGGTGCGATGACCCCGATCGAGTAGTAGTTGGGCAGCATGCCGATCAGCACGGTGGCGACCCCGATGCCGACGATGGTGGTCATCAAGATCTTCTTGCGACCGACCCGGTCGCCGAGCCACCCGAAGAGCAGTCCACCCACCGGGCGCGCGACGAATCCGACCGCCAGCGTGCCGAACGAGGCGAGCGTCGCCGTCAGCGCGTTGTCGGAGACGAAATACTGCACGTTGAACACCAGCGCGGCGGCGGTCGTGAACAGAAAGAAGTCGTACCACTCCATCGCCGTTCCCACGAATGCGGCGAATGCCACGCGACGGGACGTGTCTCGTGGAATCGGCGTCGGGGGGCCGACCTGTCGGGTTGCCGAGGGGCTCATGGATTTGCTCCGAATGTCGCGGGTGAAGGGCAGGAAAGTCCAATTGGCGTGTCTTCAATGAAACCGCACCCGGCAACCGGAGGAAATCGCAATCTGCCTCGAGGAAGGGCAGGATTATTGTGTATGTGCATAATGTGACGGCGAAGGAGCAACGATGCCGCCGAGCTGTCCCAGGTGATTTGCCTACCGCGACAAGAGCCGATGAACGAATCTCCAACGACGTGTTACCCCGATGCTCGAATCGGAGATCTCGACGAAACCTGACCGCAAACTCGGTCGAAAGGACCTTGCCGTGAGAAACCTCGCCAAGCGGAAGCAGGAGACTCTGCCTCGTTGGCGTGAACTGATCGTCGGCGCCATGCGCAACACCGACGATCTGGCCACCGCCTTCCTCGACCGGCTCGAATCCGTCGAGGCCTACCAGTCCGGGCTGGTCGACCAGGACGCTCTTCGCGATTCCGCGCGCGAGTCGATTCGGTTGATCCTCGAAGCAGTCACGGCCGGCGCGACGACGACTCAGCTCAGCTCGCTGCCCTCCGACCTGGGGCGTCTGCGCGCGCGGCAGGGGATACCCGTCGAAGATCTGGTGACCGCGGTCCGTCTCGACTTCGGCATCATCTGGTCGGCTCTGCTGTGGCGCGCGAACTCGGCAGACATGGCGGTCCTCGCGTTGCACGTCGACAGCCTGTGGAATGTGGTCGACGACTACGCTCGCGCCGTCCACCAGAGCTACCTCGAGGAGAAGGCCGCGATGGCCGCCTTCACCCGCGACGAGCAGCAGACGTACCTGGCGGAACTGTTCGGCCCGGCAGGCCTCGTCCCCAGCAAGATCGAACAGATCGCCCGGGCGTTGAAGGTCGACGCCGACGCCACGTTCCGGGTCGTCGTCGTGGATCCCGAAGCATCCCAGGCCGTGCACAGGATCGCGAACACTCTGGCGGCCGGTGGCGAACAACTCTTCGTCCTGAATCAGTCCGGCCGCGTGGTGGTTCTGTGGCCTGCGCCGCGGACGCCCACACGGGGGCTCGAGACCCAGCACCGGCAACTGCAGGACGTGGCCGGCGGCATGGTCGCGGCGGTGTCCGGCCTCGCCGCGGTGCCGGCGGCCGCGAACACCGCCCACGAGATCTTCCGGACGATCCGCCCCGACGAACACGGCCTGACGACGCTGACGGAAGCGTGGGCGCGGGTCACCAAGGGCCGCCTCGACGATCAGACCGATTTCTCGGCCCACCTACTGTCCGGGCTCGCCTCGATCACCGACGAGGAACGCGAACGCATCCTCGAGACGGTGCGCGCCTACCTCGCGACGGGCAGCGTCACCGACACCGCGGCGCAGTTGTTCTGCCACCGCAACACGGTGCTCAACCGCCTCGGCAGATTCGAGAAGCTGACGAGCCTGAACGTCACCGTTCCCGACCAGGCAGCGCTGGCGCTGCTCGCGTTGGCGTGAAGATCTCACGCACGACTCGGATCCAATTCCGGCTCCGCGCGGACGGTCTCGTCCGTCTCCGGCGCCGATGCGAGCTTGCTCGGCCACCAGATCTTCTGCCCGATGTCGACGGTGAGTGCGGGAACCAGCAGTGACCGGACGAGGAGTGCGTCGAGGAGCACGCCGAACGCCACGATGAACGCGATCTGCGCGAGGAAGATCAGCGGGATGACGGCGAGGACCGAGAAGGTCGCCGCCAGAACCACTCCCGCCGATGTGATGACGCCACCGGTGACGGTCAGGCCGCGCAGCGCCCCGCGTCGGGTGCCGATACGCTGAGCTTCCTCCCTCACCCGGGTCATGAGGAAGATGTTGTAGTCGATTCCGAGGGCGACGAGGAACACGAACGCGAACAGCGGGACGACGGGATCTGCGCCCGGGAATCCGAAGACGTGCTCGAAGACCAGGGACGAAATGCCCAGCGTCGCAGCGAAGGACAGCACCACCGTTCCCATCAGCAGCAGCGGCGCGAGCAGCGACCGCAGCAGCAGACACAGGATCGCGAACACCACGAGGATCACGACGGGGATGATCAGCGTGCGGTCACGCGTCGACGTGGTCTTGGTGTCGAGGTCCGTGGCGGTGGTGCCGCCGACCAGGGCGTCGGCGCCGTCGATCGGGTGGACGGCGTCACGCAGGCGGACGATGGTGTCCTCGGCCGCGAGGGAATCGGCCGGATCGGTCAGGGTGGCTTCGATCGCCACCCGGCCGTCCACCACCAGTGGGTCCTGCGTGCCGGGTGCGGACAGCACGGTGATGTCGCCGACTCCATCGACCCGGGCAGAGTCGACCACCGCGTCGCGGGAGCCCTCGTTCGCGATGATCACCGCCGGCGAACCGGAACCGGCGTCGAAGTGATCGCCGAGAACCTGCTGGCCCGCAACGGAATCGACATCGAGAAGGAACGTCTCGGACTCCGCTACACCGCTCGCCTCGAACTGGGGCATCAGGAGCGCGAAGAGAACCAGCACCATGCTGGACGCCACCCAGAATCGACGCGGATGTGCGCCGATCCGCTTCGCGAGCGCGGCCCAGAACTTGTGGTCTGCGGCCTCGCCCTTCTCGGCATGCCGCGCGTCGTAGGCGGTCCGGGTCGGCCAGTACGCCGCCCGGCCAAGGAGCACGAGCACGGCAGGCAGGTATGTCATGGACGCGACGAACGACGCCGCGATCCCGATGGCCGCCACCGGTCCGAGACCGCGGTTGGAGTTGAGATCGGACAGCAGCAGGCAGAGCACGCCGGCGATGACGGTGCCCGCGGACGCGGCGACGGGTTCGAGCGTTGCCCACCACGCGGTCCGCATGGCGCGGTACTTGTCCCGCTCGATCCGCAGTTCCTCGCGGTAGCGGGACACCAGCAGCAGTGCATAGTCGGTCGCGGCACCGAATACCAGGATGAACAGGATTCCCTGGCTCTGGCCGTTCAGCGCGATCACACCGGCGTCGGCGAGCAGATACACGAGCAGACTCGACAGTCCCAGCGCGAAGACGGCGGAGGTGATCACGGCGAACGGAAGGATCGGACTGCGGTAGACGACGATGAGGATCAGGATCACGACGGCACCCGCGACCAGGAGCAGCAGTCCGTCGATGCCGGCGAACGCGGACGACAGATCCGCGACCTGACCGGCGGGTCCGGTGACGAGGACGGTGAGACCCTCCGGGGCGGCACCGAGCGCGTCCCGGAGTTCCGTGACACTGTCACCGACCTCGCCGGCGCTGTCGACCGGCACGAACATCTGCAGTGCCCGTCCGTCGGCGGACGGGATCGGCGGTGACACCTCGTCGCCGAATCCCTCCGAACCGGCGAAGGAAGCCGCGGTGCCGGCGAGGAACTCGATGTCGGCAGCGGTGATCCCCGACGTCCGTTCGGCGACGACGATCGCCGGCACGAACTGCGTGTCGGTGAAACCCTTCTGCAGCGCCGAGACCTCCGTGGCCTCGGCCGACGCGGGCAGGAACGACGTGCTGTCGTTCTGCTGGACCGAGGAGAGTTTGCCGGCGAACGGACCACCGAAACCGCCGACGGCCAGCCAGACGATCACCAGCACGGCTGGCAGAATCCACCGCAGGCGACGAACCGGGCGCGGGCGGGCAGTTGTGGTCACGTGCTCTCCAATGCTGGACGGTTCGACGACCGGATGTCCGGATTGCGATGTTCCCATTTTGTTCAGCCTGCTGAGCAAATTGCAAATGGAGGCGAAGAAATGACGAGCGACGGCATGGACCAGTGGCCCACCGGACGCCTGCTGTCCACGGCTGCGCGGCTGGTCGAGCACTCGTGGGAGGACATTCTGCGGTCGCAGAACATGACCCATGCGGGACTCATCTCGCTGCACACGATCGCCGACCGGCCGGCCTCGCAACGGGACATCGCGAAGGCCTCGCGGGTGACGGACCAGACCATCAGCCGCACCATCGACCGCCTCGAACGCGCCGGGTACGTCACTCGGGAGACCGACCCGAACGACGAGCGCCGCAAACGGGTCGCGATCACCGAGTCGGGTCGCGCGATCTACCTTCGCTTGTTGGCTCTCGAGAAGGAGGATGCCGCCCTCACCGCCGCGGTCGGGGACGTGGGGCCGCTGCGCGAACAACTCCTGGTCCTGGTCCGGTCGCTGGGACTGCCGCCCCGGGCCGAGTAGTGATCGCGTCCGTCACACGTTCGCCGGCAGGGCGATGACGATCTCTTGCTCGTTCCCCGGGAGATAGTGGACCGTCACCACCCGGCCCACCTGAACGTGGCCGACACTGCGCGGCGGCAGGAACTTCTCGACACGGGTGGTGAACGTCGTGCCGTCGGGCCGGGTGACCGAAAGCCCGAGTTCGACCTTCGAATTCCCGTTGCGGATCTCGCCGGGCACGCTGAGCGCGTGCACCACCGCCTGCGCGGGGATGCCGCGGGCCGCGATGTCGAGCTTGCCGGCCGTGGTGACTCCCTGACGAATCATGGATCGATTCAACGCTTCCTGCGCCGTCGACATGTCGCCCGAGCGGTCGATCTCGACCTTGTCGGTGCGGTCCGGAAGATAGCGGACGGGCAGGACGACCCCCGGACGGAGAAGCGCCAACTCGGTCAGCGGCACGATCATCTCGGCGTGCGAATCGAAGATCTTGCCGTCGGCGCACTCCACGCCGAGGTCGATCCGCACTTCCGGTTGATCGTTGAGGGTCATTCCCGTCTGACGCACGGACTGCACCGTCCCGATTCCGACCGCTGCATGGCGGAATGCGGCACTGTTCCGTCCTGTGAACGCTGCCACCACGCTGTCACCGGTGACGGCGAAGCAGACCACGAACAGGCTGATCGCGGCGATCGGCCAGATCATCTGCGGGCCCACCCACGACAGCGCGTCGATGCCGTAGTCGGTCCGCCCCCGGTTGCCGAGGCCGTGCCAGAGGTAGTAGCCGACCGACCCGCCGAGAAACACGACGGCCCCGGTACGCACGATCTTCTTCACGATGTGTCCTTTCCGTGCCCGAACTGAGGGGAAGGTGGGGGGACACGCGCGGACTCACCTGTCCGCGCGCGTCCCGGGTGGGCGGGCTCAGCCGCCCACGACGGTCGAGCAGGCGAACGTGATGTCGAACTTCGAGGCGCTCGGCGCGGTCGGGTTGCTCATGTCGGGGGCGCCGACCCCTTCGCCGGTGATCGTGTAGGTGTCGCCGTCCTTGACGACCTTCGCGGAACCGCCCGGCATTCCCTGCCCGAAGCCCAGGGCGTACGGGAGACCGTTCGACCCGCCCTTGCTGCCCGCGATCCCGACCGCCTGCACGGTGTCGGTGCCGGTGACGGTGGCCGAGACGGCGAGGTCGCCGTACGTCGCGTTGGCGGTGTCCGCCAGCGCCAACGCCAGGGTGTCGCCCTGCTTGGCGCAGGTCGCGTCGAAGTCCGCGTCCAGTGCCTTGCCGTCGACCGAAGCCGAGGACGCGCCCGCCGGAGCCGCCGCGGCCGGGGACTGCTCGGAGCTTCCGCCGGAACTTGTGTCACTGGCGTCGCTGCACCCCGTGACGAGCAGGGCGACACCTGCTGCCGCCACGATGCCGGCGGTGTAGACGCGCTTCCGAGTCCGAATGACCTTGTTCATGATCCGTCCTTCACGTTTCGTGAGGGGCGCTCGGCGCCCGTCGTCGATTCCTTCGGCTCGCGTTCCGGAGCCGATGTGAGAAAGGTAGGAACTTCTCGCGCCCTACCGATCCCAGATTTCTCGTCCCGTGGTCGAGGCATCCCTGCGGTAACCTGCTCGAATGCGGACGGGATCGGCGGGGTCGGAGGCTGCTCGGCGACCGCGCGCCATGGTTCTCGACGAGGTCTGGCGAAAACTCGACGGAGTCGAACCGCTCAGCGGACGCGACGGCGGACCACTGAGCCGCACCGTGAAACTGATCCTCGATCCGCTGGTCATCCGCCCGGTCCAGAACCCGCTGTGCGCCGGTCCGATCGTCACGGCCGACGGCGCGCAGCTGCTCGCCGCCCGCGTGTATGCCTCCGCCGACGCACTCCGAGCCACCGCGGCCTGGTTCACTCTGCTCAAGCGGGTCCGACGGGCTCTGCGCATCACCGACGGCAACCCGCAGGACCTCTACTTCCAGCGCTGCTTCGAACTCGCGACCGGCTCCGGGCTGCCCGACCCGCTGCGCGACGAGTCCGTCGCCGAGGACACCCTGCGCGACGTGCACGAGTTCACGGCCGGCCGCACCACGCAGGCGTTGAAAGCCCACGTCACCGACCCGGCGCGGGCACGGGAACTGACCGCCCTGATCGCCGTCGCGTGGGGACGGCGACCGCTGTCGGGTGCGCCGGGCGCCGATCACGCCGGTGCGATCGACGCCGTGCTCGACGCCTGCCCCGCAGCTCGACTCGGGCAGGACGGCGACGACGGACAGCAGGCCCTCGACAGGGTGATCGCCGGCCACGCGGGCACTCACCACGGGATTTCGCTCTGGACGACCGAGGTTTCCGCCCACCGGCTCGGGCTGACGGCGCATCCGGTTCCCGAACCGCCCTGTCTGGGACTGTCGGCGTCCACCACGGCGCTCGGGCTTCCCTTCGATCGTTCCGTCCACGAGCGCGTCTTCACCCTGCTCCGCGCGTCGACCGATCGGGCGGAGCTGCCACCGATCCACGAACTGGTCACCGCCGAGATCGCCCGAAGTTGCTCACCCTGGGCACTTCTCGACGAATCGTTGCGGGTCGCGGCGACGACGGGTGCCGCGCTGGCGAACGGTCTTCGCCCGATCGGGGCCGCAGCGTCGCGTCCGGACACGGCCGCCGCCCGGGTGATCAACGGCCGCTGGCAACGTGAGGCGTACGTCCTGCAGGCACGCCGGCTCACGGTGAACCCCGACGCGGCGGCGCTGCCCGAAACGAATCCGCTGGCGGTCATCGCCACCGAACTCGTCGAGCCGTGGCGCCCCTATCTCCGCCGGCTGTGGGTCCGCCTGCACGGCCGCGACGTCCGCGGGTTCTCCGTTCACGAACCAGGCGAACTCTGGGACCTCCTCGACGGGGTGGCGCGGTCGGTCATCCTCGATCATCGAATGCGGGTCAAGCAGGCGCTCAGCGCAATTCCGCTCACGGATGCGGCGGATGCTCCCGAATCGAGGGCGAGTTGACTACCGGCACGGTGCGGATCGAGCGCGCCCCCGACGGGATCTGGATCATCGCCCCCGACGACGCACCGAGCGTCCTCGACGACGCCGCAGGCATCGACGTGGCAGTACTGGAAGCCCTGGGCGGGCACCTGTCGTGGAGTGTGCTCGCGGAACACGCGGTTCCGGCGGCCGTGATCGACGACGTCGACTCGGCGCAGAACTGGCTGTGGGCCGTGTTCGGCGAAGAGGTGGCACTCGCCGTGGCAGCCGGTTCGGGGACCGAAATCTCGGTCGCACCGGCACGACCGCGGGTGGCCGCCTGTGCTCGGCGGCTCGCGTTCGCGCTGTGGGCGGCGCGGTGGTGGCCGACCTCGACGGTCGACGCCCTCCCGGCACTCGACGAGGAGCTACTGAACGGCGAGATCGCCACTCTCGTAGAGGAATGCGATCTGCTCGTCGACGGGGCCGATGCACTCGCACCGGCCGCCCCGGCAGTCCCCGTCCGACCCGCGCGGGCGGATGACTACGCCCTCGCGGCCGGCGTCGCGACCGCGACGCTGCCGAGCGCACTCGTCCTGACGCGGGGCACCACCGGAACCGACTGGCGCCGGTACCCGCCCGGACTCGTCGACGCGTCCGAGCGCGCAGTGGCGTGGGAGGTGGTGCGCGCCTCCGGGACCACGACCGTGCGGGTGAGTATCGTTGCCGCACCCGGTCTCTCCTCAGCTGTACCGGAGCATCTGCGGCCACGGGCATCGGTCGGCACCGCGTCGGGAACCGTCGATGTTTCGCTGAGCCTGTCGGGAGACACCTGGTCGGGCGTGGCGGCCGCACCGAGCGGATCGGAGGCGGGCGTGTCCGTGGACGTGCACGTGCCCGGGTTCGGCACGACCGGATCCGCGGACGGCGGTGGCGCGGAGGTCCGGGAGCGGGTGCGAAACCTGATCCGGCAGCGACTCCTCCGGGCCGCGGCGACCACGCCCGACGACGGACCGGACGCGCCCCTGCTCGCCGAGATAGAGGCCGCTGCCTCGGATTCGGACTTCTGAGATGGACGATCAGACGGGGCGTGACCTTCTCGCGGCCGGCGCGGCAGCGTATGCCCGCGGAGATGTCGCCGAGGCGCTCCACACGTTCGAACAGGCCGCACACAGGGCCACGGGCGATCTCCGGACGAGCGCGATCATCAACGCAGCCAGCATGTCCGACGAACTGGGCGATCACACCCGGGCCGTCACCCTCTACCGCGAGGCTCTCACGCTGATGCCTGCCGACGCCGCCCGGATGCGTCCCGCGGCCCTGGTCAACCTGTCGCAGGCGCTGCAGCACCTGGGCGACCTCGACGGCGCACAGGACGCGCTCGAGCAGGCGCGGAACATTCTCGCGACCCGCGAGGATCAGGGCGACCTCACAGTGGCGTGCCTGCTGTCGCTGACCGCGGTCGCGATGCACCGGCAGCAGTGGGCGCACGCGGCCGACATTGCCACCGAATCCCTGCAAGCGGCGGTGCGTTTCGCTCCGGGACTGGCCGGTCATCCTCTGATGAACCTGGCAGCCGTCCACTTCGAGACCGGGCGTTTCGATCTGTCCGACGACTTCGCCGGGCAGGCGCTCGCCGCGTTCGAGACCGCCGGCGACGTCAATGCCGTCGCCGAAACGCAGCAGAACCTGGGCATCATGCACGTCCGGTCGGGTCGGCTCGACGCGGCCGAACCGCTGCTGCTGGCGAGTCAGACGTTCTTCGAGCACGCCGGCATCGGCCACCGGGCGGGCATCGGATCGAAGGTGCTCGCCTTCCTCGCCGAGGGCCGGGGTGACACCGAGCGGGCGGGGGCCCTCTATCGCCGCAGCGTCGACTACTTCCGGGATTCGGGAGCGGTGCTCGACGTCGCGGACGTCGAGACCCGCCTCGCCACCGTCGCCTTCGCGGACGGGCGATCCGACGAGGGTGAGAAGCTCCTCGCATCCGCGTTCACCACGTACACCGAGCTGGGGCTCGGCCTGCACTGCGCGCAGGTCGACTTCTGGCACGCGACCCTACTCGAAGCCGTGCTCACGTCCGCCGACCCGCCCGACACCGCTCTGCGGGCACGAGCCACCGCGCTCGCGGTGCCGGCGGCGATCGCCATCGACGCCGTGCGGTTCACGCTCCCGAACGGGCGCCAACGCGAGCAGTGGAACCGCGAGATCGCCGACCCCGCCGTGCAGTTGGCGTTCCGCCTCGCCTACTCCTCGGGCGACGCGCGCCTGGTCGCCGATCTCGTCGAGGCGCAGTGCGCGGGGACGACGGTGGACGTCGGCCGGGCCGGACACGGCACCGCGGCGCGGCTGCCCCTGGAGTTGCCCGACCTTCCCGCGGCCGGCACGTCCGACTCCGCGGGTGCGTTCCAGCTCGGCGCGGCGCTGGCAGGAGTCGCGGCCGACGCCGGTCTGCCGGTGCCGCTGCCGCCGCGGCTGGCCGTGACGCCGGACGGTCGGATCGTGCTGGGGACCGCCATCGCGACCGCCGAGCAACGCTATCGGCGCGAGGTCCGCGACAGCAGGACCGTGCCCGCATGGTGAACGCACACGGGCAGCCGACGGCAATCGTGCGGATGGCCGATGCCGGGGACCTCTACGTGTCGTGGCGGTGGACGCACGACACCCTGCCCGGCGGAGTCGGTACGGCACCCGCGGCGCAGGTGAACGAGACCCTCGCAGCGTTGGGGCGGGCACTGCCCGACCTCACGGGTCCGGAGGGTCTGCACCGCGCGCTGACGACGGGGGCGTTCGCCTCCTACAAGGCTGAACACGATTTGGCTCAGCACCTTTCGCGCACGTTCCTTCCGTTCGGCCTTGCCCGGCAGTTGCACGACCTGTTCACCCGCGGTGTGCGCCCGCATCTCCGGATACAGCCGTCACCCCGGGTCGCGCAGGTGCCGTGGGAGCTGATCGCGCCCGACCCTGGCCTGCGTCTCGTCGACATCGCGGATGTCAGTGTGCTCGCGCCGCTCAGCATCGTCCACTCGCCCGGACGCGAGACCCGGAGCTGGACGCACACCCGGCACCTGCCCGTGGTCGCGATGCTCGACCCCCGGGTTCCGGGGTTCCAGGCGGACTCGGCGCTCGGCTCCGTCCTGGGGCGGATGGACGCGGACAGTCCGTTGTCGCGGCGGGTGGCCGCCTACGCGGACGAGGGCAGGCTGCGGCCGGTCGTGGGCGGACCGACGGACTGTTTCCGCCGCGAAGACGTCGACCGGAACTGGCTCGGCACCGCACTACGGGAGGGCGCGGGGCGGATGGTGTACGTCGGGCACGTCACGGCGTCCGCACCCGAGTCCGGTCAGAGCGAGCACGCCGAACTGCACCTCGCCTGCGCCGTGGACTCACTCGGGTTCGCGGAGCCGAAGCGGGCACACCGGCCGCTGTCCGCGAAGGACCTCCTGCTGGGAACGCACACGCTCACGGCCGAGCCGATCCGCGGCGCGGAGTTGTGGCCGATCCCGAGCAGGGTTGCGCTGATCGCCTGCGAGAGCGGTGGTGACCTGCGGTTCAGCGAGGCACTCGGGTTGGTCTCCGCGATGATCGCCGGCGGGGCGGAACTCGTCACGGCCAGCCGCTGGGCCCTGCCCACCGACCTCGCGTTCCAGCGCTTCGCGGACGCCGGACCGCAGACGCGTCCACTGCAGGACGCCATCTGCTCGATCGACGCGGCGCACGAACTGCCCGACGCGGTCGGGGCTCTGTGCGACTGGCAGCGCGAGCGGGTGGCCGCCTGGCGGGACGAGCGGACGATCGAGCATTCACCGGTGCTGTGGGCCGCGTTCGCGACGGTCTCGACCCACTGATCCGCCAGGGGTTCCCGTTCCCGACATCGTGTCGGCCGGTCGTTGTACCGTCGTTGCTGTCGGTTCCGGCACGAAGAAGGAGCATGCCTCATGACCTCTCGTCTCAACCCCTACATCAGCTTCGACGGCAACGCGCGGCAGGCAATGGAGTTCTACAAGGACGTCTTCGGAGGCACCCTGGCGTTGAACACGTTCGGTGAATACGGTGCGCCGGAAGGCGAGGGTGCCGACAAGATCATGCACGCCATGCTCGAGTCGGACACCGGCTACACGCTCATGGGTGCAGACACCCCGCCCGGTATGGAACACAACCCGGGAACCAACATCGCGGTGAGCCTGAGCGGAGACGACGGCGACGAACTCCGCGGCTACTGGGCCAAGCTCGCCGACGGTGGATCCGTGTCCGTGCCCCTGGAGAAGCAGATGTGGGGAGACGAATTCGGCGCCTGTACCGACAAGTTCGGCATTTCATGGATGGTCAACATTGCCGGGACGCCCGGCTGATCGCAGCGCCGGGTAGTCATGCAGGTCGATGTCGGTGGCGAAGGAGTCGGTCAGCTTCATCATCAGGCCGAACAACGTCCTGGACTTGAACGTCCAGTTACGCAGCCTGATTCGCGTGGCCGACTTCGGCGCGAGAAACGGTCCGGCGCTGCCCTTGCGAGCGATCTTTGCGTACCGGTGCATCTGCTCGTCGTACCGTCCGAACGCCACCCGGTGGTCGCCGTCGGCGGCGGCGAGCTCACCCGCCAGTACATACGCACCCACGAGAGCAAGTCCGGTCCCGAAGCCGCCCAGCGTGTTTCCGTACGCGGCATCGCCGAGTAGGGCTACGCGACCGGCGGTGTAGGCGTCGGTCTCGACCCTCGCGATCGAGTCGAGGTAGAAGTCGGGCGCGTCGTCCAGGTGTTCGAGCAACCGGGGCACGCGCCACCCTGCATCGGCGTACGCGGTGGCCAGCAGTCGTCTCTGCTCGGTGGTGTCGCCACGGTCGTACTCGATCGCGTCGGACGCGAAGACGAACAACTCCGGAGCCTTCGGTCCACCGACGACCGCCATCCTCCCCGGCTCGTTGTACATCAGTCCCGTTGCGCGTTCCTTGTCCGGCGCGGCTTCGCTCACCGCGTCCGTGGAACCGACGACGGCGTAGTAGTACCCGAGGAATCGGACGAAGTCCTCCTCCGGCCCGAACCGGTGGCGACGCACGGCCGAGTGGATGCCGTCGGCGCCGAACACCAGATCGAAACGGCGTGCGTCCGACTTCTCGAACGTGACCTCGACCCCCGACTCAGTGTCGACCAGAGCGGTGACGGAATCGCCGAAGAGGTACTCACACGAATCCACGGTCCGTTCGTAGAGGATCTCGGTCAGGTCGCCGCGCAGGATCTCGACGTCTCCGCCGATGAATTCGCCCGGGATGGTCGCCACGTGCCGGTCACGCTCGTCGACGATCAGCAGGTCCGTCTTTCCGGTCTGCCTGCGGTGCACCTCGTCGAGAATCCCCATCCGCTCCAAGACCTTACGGTGAACTTCCCCCTTGAAGTCGACAGCCTGGCCGCCGAGTCGGAGGTCCGGCGCCCGCTCGACGACGGTGACGGCGTATCCGCAGCGACTGAGCCAGAACGCCAGGGCCGGCCCGGCGATGCTTGCACCCGAGATCAGGACGGTTCTATTCGGCATGGGAGCCTCCAGGGCATTAATTGTGTCTGTCGGACACAAATCAGTGTATGGTAGACACTATTCCGGATCAAGAGTCGGCCGGAGGAGCGCAGATGGTCACCCAGCCCCATACCGCCGAACTACTGTGGGGATCGCCGGCGAGACCGAAACGGGGTCCGAAACCTGCCCTGAGTCTCGAGCAGATCGTCGCCACCGCGATCTCGATGGCGGATGCCGAGGGCCTCGCCACGCTGTCGATGCAACGCCTCGCGGAGCACCTCGGGTTCACCAAGATGTCCCTCTACCGCTACACCCCCGGCAAATCCGAATTGACCGCCCTCATGCTCGACGCCGCCCTCGGACCCGCACCCGACCTGTCCGAGATCGACGGCGGCTGGCGCGCAGTGCTCCACGAGTGGGCGCTGCGCATGTCGGCCGGACTCCGACGGCACCCATGGGTCGTGGACGTCGCCGTCGGTCCCCGAGTGCTGGGGCCCAACGAACTGGACTGGCTCGAAACCGGGCTCGAAGCGCTCACCGACACGGGACTCACCGGAGGAGAACGACTGGACGCGGTCGTCCTGATCACCGGCCACGTGCGCAGTCTGGCTCAGCAGACGACGGCGACCGGGGCCGAAACCGACACACCCGAGAAGTCCTTGAACGCGATCATGACGGGAATCCTCGCCGCCAACGCCGACCGCTACCCCCAGGCGACGGCCGCCTTCGCGTCGGCGAGTTCCACGTCCGGGCAGGACGATGCGCTGGAGTTCGGCCTGGCCCGGATCTTCGACGGCCTGGCAGCCCACATGTCGGCGCGGGCCGACTAGCGGAGAGCGTGGGGCTTCAGCTCACCTGCGGTTTCAGGTCGCCGTAGAAGGTGTGGGCCTTGCCGGCCAGGAGCCACAGCGGCGCGTCCAGGTCGCCGTCCGACAGGTAGCCCTTGTCGCGACCGTCGGACAGGTACTGGGAGCGCGCCCACTCCTCCAACCCCTCGTTCGACTGGTCGGGCAGGCCGTAGATCTGCGCGACGGCTCGGTGAAGTTGTTCGTCGTCGACGGTCATCCCCTGCGGCTGGCGCCGGAGGTTCAGCGCCTGGTCCGTCGCGCCCGCCCGGTGCAGGTGAACGATGTGGAAGGCCATCTCGCACACGAACGGCTGGTTTCGATTCACGATGCTCCTCTCCGTTCGTCACCATCGATGGTGCCGCGCCTGTGCCTTTCGCGCCAGTGCCGACTATCTTCCGGCCCGACTCCCGTGACGTTCGGGTCCGAATCGGCTTCTGCCACGACGGATCTCGGTGATACTCGTGTGCCGCCGACGGCGGATCAACGCGCGCAGCGTGGCCGCGTTCCGGTACCCCACCGCGCCGGCGATCGTGTCGACGCTCTGCTGGGTGGTGCGTAGGAGGAACGTTGCCTGATCGAGTCGGATCTCCTGCACGAACTCCACCGGTGTCATGCCGAGGACCGCGGCGGTGGTGCGTTGCAGCGTTCGTTCGCTGACCCCGATCGCACGCGCGACACCGTCGATCGGCAACGGTTCGGCGAGGTGGTCACGGATCCATCGTTCGAACGCGGTCATCGTGGGGTCTGCGGTGGCGAGCAGGGACGGCACGGCGAAGATGGCCTGGGACGGTCGGTCCCCGATCAGGAGGTACCGCGCCACCAGGTCGGCCAGCGCCGGACTGTGCTGCTGGACGATCGTCAGTGCGAGATCGATGTGGGCGAACGCTGCCCCTGCCGTCGTCACCCGATCGTCCTGGGTGAGTGTGCGGCGCTCGTCGAGGTGGACGCGTGCATAGCGGGCGCGGAACGCCGGCCCGAGCCACCAGCTCGTCGTCGCGGCCAGCCCGTCGAGCACGCCCGCTTCGGCCAGGAAGAAGGTGCCGCTGCAGGCCGCGGCCAGGGCGGCGCCCCCGCTGCGCCCCTCGACCACCCAGTCGAGGGCCGGATGCCCGCGCACCACGTCGACGATCTGCGCCGGGGCCTTCACCCCGATCGCGGGCATCACGAGGATGTCGGGAAGCTCCGTGACTTCCGTCAGCGGCGTGGTTGCCAGTGTGAGTCCGTGCCCGGTGCGAACCGACAACCCGACGGCGACCGGTGTCACCGCAAACGGGGGCTCGACGGCCTCGGTGTCGCCGCAAAGGGCGTCGGCCGTCGCCAGGACATCGAGCATGACGCTCAGTCCCGAATCGAACATGCCGTCCACGGCGAGAACCGCCACCCTCATGACGGAAACGGTAACAAAAGTGGCGCATCCGCCGCCCCGTTCGCCGCGGGGCGGCCCTAACGTCAGAGGTGGATCAGCCGGAACCGACCACGAGGAGACATCATGGCGATCGACAGAGGACTACTGGCACTGCTCGAGGCCAAGCCGGGAAAGGGCGAAGAACTGGCGGCGTTCCTGGAACAGGGACGCGCACTGGCGGCGGAAGAGAACGGCACCGTCACCTGGTACGCGTTCAAGATCAGCGACACCACGTACGGCATCTTCGATACGTTCGAGAACGAGGACGGCCGGCAGGCGCACCTGACCGGCGCCATCCCCGCAGCACTCGGGAAGGTCGGCCCCGAACTGCTCGCCAAGGACCCCGACATTCGGCCCGTCGACGTCATTGCCGTCAAATAGCCGAACTCGCCGGGTTTCCAACCGTATGGTCAGTCGAATACTGACCGGAAACCTACCCGAACGGGTAGGGCCCCCGGCGTCCGTGCCGCGGCATACTTGGCCGGCTCGGGGGTTTCCGAAACGATACGGAGAAACTGATGCTCGACCGGCTGTACGCCGCTGTCCTCGCCGTCGCCGGCCTCGGCTACGGGGGATACATCCTTCTCGACGAGCTGACCGGACATTCGGACACACCCGGCGACGACGAGCATCATCTCCGCGCAGAAACTTCGGATCAGGTGTTCACGGCTTAGCCTCGACGCGGGACGACCGTCAGGGAAACAGTCCTCGCGCCTCGTGCGCCTCCGCGACCTGCCCGACACCGATGACGTGGGCAGCGCGCCGCAGGGTCAGAGACTTCTCCGACGCCAGGGCCCACACGCTGCGCGAGGCGTTCTGCATGAACACGCAGAGCTTGCGGTCCACCTCGGCGCCGGTCCACGAGAATGCCTGCAGGTTCTGGACCCATTCGAGGTAGGACACGACCACCCCGCCGGCGTTCGCGAGGATGTCGGGGACCACGGTGACGCCGTTGCTCTGGAAGACGGCGTCGGCCTCGGGTGATGTCGGTCCGTTGGCCCCTTCGACGATCATGCGGGCGCGGACATCGGCGGCGTTGTCTGCGGTGAGGACGCCGTCCATCGCTGCGGGAACCAGCACATCGACGTCGAGGCTCAGGAGTTCCCGGTTGGTGACGCGGTCGGCGTGCGGGTAGGACGCGAGGGTCTCGCCCGCCGCGGCCCATGCCTCGAGCTTCGCGATGTCGAGTCCACCGGACTGGTAGCACCCTCCACTGATGTCGGACACCGCCACCACGCGGCAGCCCTCGTCGGCGAAGAACCGTGCGGCCCCGGCGCCGACCTTGCCGAACCCCTGCACCGCGACCGTGCGTCCCACCGGATCGATGTTGCTGTGCCGCATCGCGTCGAGTGCCGCGAGCACGACCCCGCGGGAGGTGGCGCCGGCGCGGCCGTTCGACCCGCCGACGGTGAGCGGCTTCCCGGTCGTCGCTCCGTGGACGGAGTAGCCCGCATTCACGGAGTAAGTGTCCATCATCCAGGCCATGGTGGATTCGTCCGTGTTGACGTCGGGTGCGGGAATGTCCTTGTCGGGGCCGATGAACGGGAGGATCTCCTGCGTGTAGCGGCGGGTCAGCCGTTCCTTCTCCGAACGGGTCAGCCCCCGCGGATCGATGGCGATGCCGCCCTTGGCTCCCCCGTACGGCAGCCCGAGCAGCGCGCACTTCCACGTCATCCACATCGCGAGCGCGGTCACCTCGTCGATGTCGCTGTCCGGGTGGAAACGAACGCCGCCCTTGCCCGGTCCGCGGGTGAGGTTGTGCTGCACCCGGTAGCCGGAATAGACCTCGACCCTTCCACTTTCGCGGCGAAGAGGAACCGACACCGTCAGCGAACGCCGGGGTGTGGCCAGCAGCCGATACATGCCGTCGTCGAGACCGAGGATGTCCGTCGCGTCACGCAACTGCGACAGCGCGGCGCGGTGGGCCAACGCCCCCGGGGTAACGCGATCCGGTGCCGAAACCGGTAGAGCCAACTCGTGAACAGTCATGACCTACGCCTTCGTCTGGAACTGCGATCGACATCTGCGGCAGGGAGCGGCCGACTCACTGGTCGACGGTGAGGCCCTTGGTCTCGAGCACCTGAGCAAGGTTGCTGACCTGAATCGGGGTTTCACCCTTCCTGTACCGCTCGATGTACGCGGCTTCGGCAGCGTCGCGCTCACGGGAAGCGTCGATGGCGTACTGGACCTCGTCGCGGCGGATCACGACCACCCCGTCACAGTCCCCCTTGATCACGTCGCCGGGGTAGATGATCTGGCCGCCGAACACCAACGGCTGGTTGACCGGCCCGAGCGATTCCTTCACCGTCCCCTCGATGCACACGTGCTTGGAGAAGACGGGAAACCCGAGTTCGCGGATCTCCCGGGTGTCCCGCACCCCGCCGTCCGTGACCAGTGCGGTGATGCCTCGCGCCACGCAGGCATTGGCCAGCACGTCGCCGAACTGTCCTGCGGGCTGATCCCCGGAGGACACGACGAGGACGTCGCCGGGTTGCGCGTAGCTGATGGCGACCTGCAGCATGATGTTGTCGCGCGGATGGCAGACGACCGTGAACACGGACCCGCAGAAAGACATGTCGCGGTCGATGGGCTTGATTCCCGAATCGAGTGCACCCTTGCGGCCCTGGGCCTCGTGAATGGTGGCGGCCGAGAAGGCGCCCAGCCGGTCGATGGCGGCCTTGTCGGCACGGTCGATCTTAGTGGTGACGTGAACCATTGTGTGTCTCCGTATTTCGTGGAATGGGTGGGGATCAGGAGAGTGACGCCACGGCCTTCTCGACGGCGGCCGCGGCATTTCTCAGCACGTCCTCGGACGTGGCGAACGAGACTCGGAAATAGGACTCGGCGCCGTATGCGGACCCCTGAATCGTGGCCACCGACGCGTGATCGAGGAGGAACAGCACCACGTCCTGGTCGTTCGCGAGGAGCGTCCCGTCAGGAGTGCGCTTGCCGACGAGCCCCGCGCATCCGATGAACAGGTAGAAGGCGCCCTGAGGGAGCACCGGTTGCAGACCGTCTATGCCGGAGAACAATTCGAAGGTGATGTCCCGCCGGGCGCGATAGCTCGCGACGGACGTGGTGACGAAACTCTGATCCCCGGTCAGTGCCTCGGCGGCTGCGCCCTGGCTGATCGACGACGGGCAGGAGGAACTCTGCGACTGCAGCTTGTTGATCGCGGCGATCAGCCCCTTGTTCCCGACCCCGTACCCCAGGCGCCATCCGGTCATCGCGTAGGCCTTCGACACTCCGTTGGTCACCAGGATCCGGTCGCGCAGGTGCGGCGCGGAGGACAGCAGGTTCGGAACGGGTGTGCCGGTGTATACGATCTCGTCGTAGATTTCGTCACAGAGGACGTTCACGTGTGGGTTCCGGTCGAGGACCGTTGCCAGTTCCGTCAGTTCCCGCTCGCTGTACACGGCGCCGGTCGGGTTGGACGGCGCGTTGAGGATCACCCACTTCGTTGCGGGAGTGATCGCGGCGGCGAGTTTGTCGGCCGTGAGCAGGAACCGGTCGGACTCCGGGCAGTCGACGACGACGGGCGTTCCGCCGTGGACGGTCACCATGTCGGGGTAGGACACCCAGTACGGCGAGGGCACGATGACCTCGGTGCCCTCCTCCACCGTCGCCATCAGCGCCAGGAAGATGACCTGCTTGGCGCCTCCTCCGACGGTAATCTCGTTGTCCGCGAACTCGACGCCCGTCCGGTCGAGCATTCGCTTCGCGATCGCGTCCCGCAGTGCGGGAATGCCGTTGACGGGGGTGTACTTGGTGAGGCCGGATTCCATCGCCGCGACGGCCGCCGCCTTGATGTGGTCCGGTGTGTCGAAATCGGGCTCTCCGACCGTCAGGTCGAGGATCTCCCGACCCGACGCCCGGAGCTCGCGAACCCGTTGCGCAGCTGCCACACTCGGCGATTCACGCATCTGGTCGACTCGTGCTGCTGGAACGAAGGTGGACATTGTTCCTCCTGGTAGAGGGCATGGGAACGAAAGAGGCCGGCAAGTCGGGCGGTACCTTCATACCCAGGCTATCGGGCGGGTACCCCACCTGTACAAGACCGATTGCTTGTCGTGTGATAGCTGTTCGGCATGGCTGGATTCAGAACGCCAGCAACACCTTCGCGGACGCGGACGCATCCTTGGCGACGGAGAAGGCTTCGAGGCCGTCCTCGATGCCGTACTCGTGACTGATCACCGGATCGACGTTCAGGCTGCCGTCCGCCAAAGCGGTGAGCACCGAATCGATCTCGTCGTTGAATCGGAAGGACCCGACCAGCTCGAGCTCCCGTGTGATGACGAGCGACAGCGGTGCGGGCTGCAGTCCGGTGGGAAGCAGACCGAGCAGGACCACCCTGCCGCCGCGTGTCGCACCTCGGATGGCCGATTCGAGCCCGAAGCGGTTGCCGGAACACTCGACGACGATGTCGGCGTCGACGGCCGCGATGCTCTCGGAATCGTTGGCGTCCACTGTCTTGTCCGCGCCGAGCGCCCGTGCGACCGCCCGCGGATACTCGTGCACGTCGACCGCGGTGATCTCGCGTGCACCCGCCCGACGCAGGACTGCGACCACCAGGGCACCGATGGGTCCGCACCCCACGACGAGGGCACTCTTGCCGTCGACGTCACCCGCGCGAGCCACGGCGTGCCATGCGACCGCGGCAGGTTCCGCGACGGCCGCGGTGCGCAGTGGAAGGTCCGGTGGCAGCCGCCGCAGCATGCGCGAGGGCAGAACCGCGTACTTCGCGAATGCCCCTTCGGTGTGGGGGAATTGCGCTGCACTGCCGAGGTACGTGCACCCCGGCGAGAGATTCGGGCGATCCGCGGGGAACCGGGCGGATCGGCCGCCGGGGGTGGCGGGATGCACGGCGACAGGTTCACCCGCTGCGGGGCCGCTGCCGTCCGCGGCGGCCTGCACCACTGTGCCCACTACTTCGTGGCCCAGCAGCATGGGTGCCTTCAGAATCGACTCGCCCGCCGCCCCGTGCGTCCAGTAGTGCAGGTCGGATCCACAGATCCCGCCGTACGCGATCTCGACGACCGCCTCGGACGACGCGGGCCTGCGGAGAGGCACCGACTCGATGCGCAGGTCGCCGGCGGCGTGCGCCACCACCCCGAGAGTCTCGGCAGGAAGGGCCGCGCCGGGGTCGTGGTCTGGAGTGTTCACAGCGGGCCTCAATCGTTGCGCCGGATGAAGTCGAGCCCACCCGGAACCTGGAAGGTGGGCATGATCTCGATCAATCCGAGATTCACATGGCGCGGGGCGTCGATCGCGAATTCGATCGTGTCGGCGATGTCCTTCGTCGTGATGGATTCGAAGCCTTCGTAATACGTCTCCCACGCCTCCTTCATCGCCTCCGGCGATCCACCGAGGTTGCGTCCGAAGATCTCGGTCTCGACTCGGCCCGGGCAGATCTCGGTCACGCGTATGCGTTTGCCGATGGTGTCGTTGCGGAGTTGTCGCGAGATCTGGTGCACCGCAGCCTTCGTGGCGTGGTAGGCGGTGTGGCCGTAGAAGTTGTACAGGCCCGCGATGGAGCTGATGTTCACGATGTGGCCGAGGTCCCGTTCGACCATCCCCGGCATCAGCAGCCGGCACAGGTGCAGGACCGCACGCAGATTGACGTCGACCATGGCGTCGACCGAGTCCGCGGAGGCATCGAGGATGTTGCCCGTCGCGGAGACTCCGGCGTTGTTGATCAGGACGTCGATGTCGAGGCCGTCGACCGCCGCGGCCAACGCGTCGATGTCGGTGATGTCGACGGCGAGCGGGATCATTCCCGTCTTGTCCGCCACCTCGTCGAGCCGTTCCTTGTTGCGGGCGACGCCGTAGACGGTGAGTCCCCGCTTGGTCAGGATCTCGGTGACCGCGGCGCCCATTCCGGTGTTGGCGCCGGTGACGAATGCGGTCCGGTAGTCGTTGAATGGCATGACGCTCCCTTGCCTTGCTGGTGGTGAAAGTTGGTACAGCCCGGTGGTCTTCGAATGGTCAGGAGACCACCGGGCCGAGTCTGGATCCGTCAGAGCGTGTCGCGGAGCGGCACGTGTGCCCGGTCGGTGACGGTGCTGACGGCGATGAGCGTTCCGACTGCGGTGACGACGGCGTAGACCGCGGGAACGTAGATTCCGAACTGGGGAATCAGCCAGGTCATGAGCAGGGGCGCCGTGCCACCGAAGACCGCCGAGGAGATGTTGTAGCCCAGCCCGTACGCCGAGTAGCGGACCCGGGTGGGGAAGAGTTCCACGATGAGGATGTGGATGACGGCGGTGTGACCGGCGAAGATCACCGCCATGATGCAGGCGCCGAGCACCGCGAGCACGAAGTTGCCGGTCGCGATCAGGGCGTAACAGGGGACGGCACCGATGGCCATGGCGATCGCCGCGCCGGCGATGACCTTCTTGCGGCCGACGCGGTCGGAGAGAGCACCCATGAACGGGATGGCGACGGAGATCGCCACCAGACTCGCCGCGGTCACGAGCAGGGCGGTGCCGGTCGAGAAGCCGATCTTGTCGCCCTTGAGGAACGTCGGCATGTAGGAGAAGAGCACGTAGTAGCCGGAACCGTTCATCAGCGGAATGAACAGCGCGAGCAGCATCGCCTTGCGGTGCTCGGGAGTCGCGAAGGCTTCCTTCAGCGGGTTGCGGGACAGTCCGCCTTCGGCCTTGAGCTTCTCGAAGTTCGGGGTGTCGCTGATGGCCCGCCGGATGTACCACCCGATGATGCCCATCGGGATCGCGACGAGGAACGGGACTCGCCAGGCCCAGCTGGCCGGCCCACCGCCGTCGATCGCAGCCTGGTTGAGCCACGGTGACATCGCGAACGCGACCAGGGTGCCCGTGAGCAGGGCCAGGAAGGACGCGATCTGTGCGTAGCTCGTGATGAGTCCGCGCTTGCCCTCCGGTGCGTGCTCCGCGAGGAAGGTCATGGCTCCCGCCGCCTCACCGCCCACGGAGAATCCCTGCAGGATGCGCAGGAGGATCAACAGCGCCGGTGCGGCGACGCCGATCGCCGCATAGGTCGGGAGAACACCGATTCCGGCGGTGGCGATGCTGATCAGCATAATCACGAAGACGAGCATCTTCTGGCGGCCGATCCGGTCTCCGAGGATGCCGCAGACGACGGCGCCGAGCGGTCGGACGAAGAACGAGATCGCGTAACCGGCGAAGACGAGCATCAACGCGTCGCTCGACTTGGACACGTCGAAGAACACGATGGCCAGAGCAGTCGCCATGAACGCGAAGATGCCGTTGTCGTAGAGCTCGACGAAGATGCCGACGCACCCGGCCAGGACGACCTTACGTATCTGTCGGGGTTGCACCTCGTGGTCGGCCGTGTGCCCGGCCGTGTCGGGTGAGATCGCGTTGGTCATACTGACTCCATCTGGGATGCAGAGGTGTGCTGGGCGGATGTCGTTTCTGTGTGAAGCGGAATGCGAAGACTGGCGAATACGTTCGCCACGCGCGAGCGCAGGAGCTGGATGGAGCGGCGTTGTGTCCGGTACGCGTCCACGGCGACGGGGACGCTCACCTTCCGGAACCGCACCTCCTGGCCGGGGCGTGCCTGGCCGAGCTGGGACAGAGCGGTGGCGGTCACGACCGCCAGCACCGGGTAGCCGGCCGTCACTCCTCGTCCGCGATGCAGAACGAGGATCTCGTCACCGGCGGGTACCTCGACCGCACCGATCGGAACACCGCGGGAGAGCACTTCCGTCGATCGGTCGCGCCGGGGAACGGTGCTCTCCGGATCGGTCGTCGTGAGGCGGAGACCGATGTGGTTCGTGTTGTCGCCGATGACGAACGAGGATTCGAACAACCGGTCGGCGGTGGCACCGAACTCGTGCACATCGGGACCGTCCGTGACGTCGATCGACCAACTCCCGGAGAAGGACGCGGGCCGTGCGCCGAGCCGGAACAGCGGAAACCGGAAGTGCGGGTGGTCGATCGGCGGTCCGTCGACGTCGATGGCGACGGACTCGCCGACCGTCAGCTGCCGGCCGAAGCCGAGAACCGAGTCGGGGGCGCAACTGCCGAGCAGGTAGGACGCGGACAGTGAGCCGTGGACGGCGAGGTAGACGCGGAGTCCGTCGCGGATTCCGCGGACGGTGAGTTCTTCGCCCGCGGTCCACACGAACGGCTCCCACTGGGGACGGGTTACACCCCCGACTTCCACGTCCGCCGGCGCACCGGTCACGGCAACGAGCAGGTCGATGCTGGCGACGGCGCCGAAGTCCATCGCGACCAATTCGAGCAGAGGCGCGGTGCGATGGCTCCCGACCAGTGCGTTCGCTACGTCGGCGCTGTACTGATCGGAGGCGCCCCCGGTCATCTGCCCGAACCGACCGGCTCGGGGCCGGCCGAGATCCTGGATCGACGTGAGCCCGGGGGTGGTGACGGTGATCGATTCAGCCACGACGCGCCCCCTCGTACGTCGACCACGCGGCTTCGGTGATCGGGAAGAAGCGGAACGTGTCTCCGGGCCGGAAGTCGGACAGCGACTCCGTCGCGAGATCGACCATGGTCAGCGGTGTTCGACCGATCACCGGCCAGCCGCCCGGAGCGGGACGCGCCGAGATGACTGCCTGCCGTCCCGCGACGGCGACGGCCCCGGCCGGTACGTGCGGACGCGGAACCGTGCGGCGCGGGACGGGCTGAGGGAACGCGGGACCGTCCAGCATCGGGGCCCCTCCCGGGGATCCGAAGCATCGCATGGTCAGTGGGCTCGAACCGTGCACCCGAATCACCTCGGCCGGCGACAGTCCGAGGTGTGCTGCCACGTCGTCGAGGTCCGGTCCGAAGTCGCCGCCGTAGACGACCGGAACCTCGACCTGCCGAGGGCTCCGCGTCGCGGGTTCGGCGGGAAGCACGATCAGACGTTCGACGAGTTCCCTGATGGCGTTGTGAGTGGTTACACCACAATCGAATTCGATCAGCAGTGCGTCGTAGGTGGGGATGGCGCCGGTGATCGCGGCCGCGTCGCCACGCGCGTCGAGTGCGGCGGCGACGGCGTGGACCACCCGCCAGCGGTCCTCGACATCCGGCGCGAGCGACGTGAGACGCACCGCGGAGTCTCCGCAATCCGAGATGACGAACTCCGCCTGCACCTGTGCGCCCGTCACCCCGGACATGATGCGGACTCCCTCTCGGCCCTCGCCGCGAGAACTTCCGTCAGCGGGGCGAGGACGACACCCGCACCGATGAGTGCCTCACGAATCGCTCTCGCGTTGCGTACGGCGTCGGAATTGTCGCCATGCAGCAGCACGGTGTCGGCCTGGATCGGGATGCGTGTGCCGTCGACGGCCTCGACGACGCCCTCGGCCACCATCTGCACCGTGCGCGTCACCAGAGTGTCCCGGTCATGAATCACGGCACCGGGCTCGGACCGCGGCACCAGGGTGCCGTCCGAGCGGTACGCGCGGTCCACGATGGCGACGATGGCGACGCGAATCCCACGATCACGGGCCTGGTCGGCGAGTTCACCGTCCTGCGCGAGCACGATCAGCCGCGGGTCGAACGCTTCCACAGCATCGACGACGGCGCGTGCGTAGTCCGGGCGCGTCGCGACGAGATTTCCCAACCGACCGTGCGGTGCGATATGCGAGAGCGTCGTGCCGCGCGAAGTCGCGAAGGCGTGCAGTGCGCCGAGTTGGTACAGAACGTCCGTGCGCACCTCGTCGGCGGTCAGGTCCATCGCGCGCCGGCCGAACCCCGCCAGGTCGGGAAAGCTGGGGTGCGCGCCGATGCCGATTCCGCGAGCGACGCATCCTCGGACTGTGGCGTCCATTGTCCTGGGGTCACCGGCATGGAAGCCGCACGCGATGTTGGCGGATGTGACGACGTCGAGCAGCGCGTCGTCCTCGCCCATCGTCCATGCGCCGAAACTCTCGCCGAGGTCGGCGACGAGATCGATCTTGGTAGTCACAGTGCCTCCCATGAGGGCCTGCAATGGAACCGCGGGGGCAGTTCCGGTGAACTTTCGATGTGTACGGACGCTACGCAGAATCCGGTTCGGGCGGTTAATACCTGTTTTACGTGAGGCGATAACGAACGTCTATGGTGTTTGAACAGCGGCGATGCACAGACTCGAGAATTGGCACATGCACTTTGCTACAGCGGCGTTTCCGCTCGGCAATCTTGCCGAAACCGTCGCGTGCTCGAGCCGCCGCATCGTCAGAAAGGTAGATCGCTCGTGGATACCCGACGCTTGTTCTCATTCGTCCGCATAGTCGATGCCGGAAGCATCACGCGGGCGGCAGACATACTGCACATCGCCCAGCCGGCACTGAGCCAGCAGATGACGGCGCTCGAGACCCACTTCGGCCAGCAGTTGCTGATCCGGAGCAAGCAGGGAGTGGAGCCCACCGATGCGGGTCGCGCGCTGTACCGGCACGCGCAGGTAATCCTGCGGCAGGTGGAGAGCGCTCAAGCCGAGGTGAGCGTCGTCGGCCGCGAACTCGCGGGCGGGGTCTCCGTCGGCCTCGCGCCATACAGCACCGTCAGCTCCATCGCGTTGCCGCTGCTCACCGCCGTGCGGTCGCGATACCCCAGCATCCTTCTGCACATCAACGAGAATTTCGGCGGAGTGCTGAGCGAAGCCATGATGACGGGCCGGATGGACATGGCACTGCTGTACGACACGGGCCCGATCAAGGGGGTCAACTTCGAGCGTCTCCTCACCGAGGAGCTGATGGTGGTCGCCCCGGCAGGCACCGGTCTGCCCGGGGACACCGGGACCGCCGTGGCCATCAAGGACCTCGCGGACCTCCCGCTGCTGTTGCCCGGCCCGATGCACACCATCCGCAAGGTGGTGGAGCAGGCCTACGAGCATGCCTTCGAGCATGCGCGGGTGGTCGGCGAGGTGGAATCGGTGACCCTGATGGCTCAGGCGGTCCGAAACGGTCTGGGCGCGACGGTACTACCGTTCTCGGTTGCCCGCCGGATCATGAACGTGGAGAACCTGGAACTTCGCCGAATCGAACCGTCGATCGAAGTCCAGGTCTCCCTCGGAACACCCGCCAATCAGCCGCTCTCGGGACCTGCCGAGGCGGTACGCGAGGTGTTGCGCAGTGTCGTCGCCAACTACATCAGAACCAGTTCGGAAGCCGAACGAGGCCTTCAGTAACCCCGGCTCGGGTCGATCGGCGCCATCAAAGGCGCTCCGGCAGCGAAGCGTTCGACGTTGGACGCGACGTGATCGGCAAGCAGCCGCGTCAGTCCGGTCGCGGGATTCGCGACGTGCGGCGTGATGATGGCGTTCGGCAGGGTCCAGAGCGGATGTCCGTCGGGAAGGGGTTCGGGATCGGCGACGTCGAGTGCGGCCCCGCCGATCGACCCCGCCCGCAGCGCGTCGACGAGCCCCGCGGTGTCGATCAGCGAACCACGGGCCACGTTGACGATCCACGCCGTCGATCTCATCTGCGCGAGCGCGCCCTCGTCGACAATGTGAGCGGTCGCCGCCGTCGCCGGCGCGGCGATGACGAAATGGTCTGCTCTGGACCAGATTTCCGTTGTCCGATCGGAAGGCAGCGTCTCGACTGCACCCGGGACCGGGGTTCCCGACCGGGTCACGGCGAGAGTGCGCGCCCCGAACGCGGTGAGGAGCGGGATCATCGCGCGACCGATGCCGCCGCAGCCGACGATCGCGACCGTCGCACCACGCAGCGTGCCCACCTGCGGGTCGAATTCGGTCTTGCGCCACGACGTCGCGCGCACCTGCCCGGGCAGGGAACGGACGCCGGCCAGGAGCAGCAGGAGTGCGTGTTCCGCGACGTTGCCCGCGTAAGCCCCTGCAGCAGATGTCCATACCCGGTCGGAGTCGACGATTCCCGCGGAGATCCACGGCTCCACCCCGGCAGAGGGCAACTGCACCCAGCGCACGGAGTCCGGGAGCTGCCCGGGGAACGTGTCCGGCCCCTGCGCCCACACGACGGCCTCCGCGTCGTCCAACGGAACGAGAGTTCCGCCGCCCCTCTCGATTCCCCGTGTCAGGGCCGCGTCAGGGTTCGGTCCGAGGTGGATGCGGGGCGTTGCGGTGTTCGGCATCAGGCACTTTCGATGGTGGTGAATGGGTCAGACTACGGCGGTCAGTCCGCCGTCGACGTAGAGTATCTGGCCGTTGACGAAATCCGACGCAGGCGAGGCGAGGAAAAGGAGGGCGCCTACGAGTTCGTCGGTACGCCCCCACCGTCCGGCCGGGGTGCGCTTCGTGAGCCACGCACTGAATTCGGCATCGTTCACGAGCGCTTCGGTCAGCTGCGTGTCGAAGTAGCCGGGTGCGATGGCGTTGGCCTGTAGCCCCAATGGCGCCCAGTCGGCGCACATTCCACGTGTGAGCATCTTCAGACCGCCCTTGCTCGCGGCATACGGGGCGATGCCCGTCCGGCCGAGTTCACTTTGGACGGAGCAGATGTTGACGATCTTCCCGTGCCCGCGATCGACCATCGCTCGCGCGAACTCGCGGCCCACGTAGAACGCACTGGTCAGATTGGTCTCGAGCACCCGCCGGAAATCGTCGTCGCCGAACTCCAGCAGCGGGCTGCGGTGTTGCACGCCGGTGTTGTTCACGACGATCTCGACGGGACCGATCTCGTTCTCGACCCGCAGCGCCGCGGCGGCGACCTCCTCGGGCGCGGTCACGTCGAATGCGCAGGTGTGAACTGTCGCGCCGGTGGTGTTCACGATCTCGTCCCGGCTGCGGTCGAGTGCCTCGACGTCGCGGCCGTTGAGCACGACCTCCGCACCCGCCTCGGCAAGGCCGTGGGCGAGGGCGAATCCGATTCCCCGACTCGACCCGGTGACGAGAGCAACCTTGCCCTCGACGTCGAAGCTCTGATGCGCACTCACTGTGCAACCTTTCGTTCTTCGTCGAGGAAGTCTGCGACGACTCGGACGATGTCCTCGGGTGTCGGATCGATGGACAGCACCATCCCTGCTTCGTCGGCAGCGAGCGGTTCCAGCGCGGCGAACTGCGAGTCGAGCAGCGACGGCGGCATGAAGTGTCCGCCCCGCTCCGCCAACCGGTGTCCGATTACTACACGCGAACCGTCCAGGTGAACGAACAGTACCGGTGTGCTCACTCCGCGAATGATCTCCCGATATCTGCGTTTCAGAGCGGAACACGCAATCACGGCATTCCGTTCGTCCGCGGATTGCGTCTGCAGCCAGTCCCGCACAGCTTCCAGCCACGGTTCACGATCCTCGTCGGTCAACGGCTTGCCGGCCGACATCTTCTCGATGTTCGCCGGCGGATGCAGATCGTCGGCATCGAGGAACGTCGCGGACAACAGTTCCGAAAGCTTCCGGCCGACCGTCGTCTTTCCACAGCCGGTCACGCCCATCACGACGATGTGAGTCGGGTGATCGCCACTCATGATCTGGTCCTGTCCGCCGGAGTAGTGAAGTGCAGATCGAACATGCCGGACCGGGGCACGCGTTGGCAATGCTGCGGGGGATACGGGTTGACGTTGCCGTCATACCGAAGCGCGAGGGATGCGGTACTAGCGGCCCACGAGTTTGATCGCCGCCGCCTCGATGGTGTCCTCGGAAAGCAGGACCTCGAGCGCGGCGTCGCCGAGCGGGATGAAGCTGTCGTCGCTGGTCACGCGCGCGACGGATCCGGAAAAACCCTCGTCGACCAGTGCGGCGACGACACCTTCGGAGACACCGCCGGATCTGCGGGTCTCGTCGACGACGAGAACCCTGCCGGTGGCCTTCGCTTCACGCAGGACGTCCCGCACGGGTAGCGGTGCGAGCCACCGCATGTCCACCACTCGTACAGCGATGTGCGCCTCTTCCAACCGGCGCGCGACGCGCAGACTCATCCGCACGCCGTTGCCGAACGTGACGATGGTCAGATCGGTTCCCTCACCGTAGGTGCGTGCCGACCCGATCGGCACGTGGTTCGACGGAAGCCGCGCCGGATCCGGATATGGCGACAGCCACTGTTCGTCGCCGTCCTCGTAGAGATCTCTGGTGTGGTACAACGCAATCGGCTCGAGATACACGCACAGCGCACCCGCGGTGCGCGCCGCCGCGGCGCACGTGAGCATCATGGCCGCGGCATCGTCGGGACGCGCGGGCGACGCGACGACGATGCCGGGGAGGTCGCGCAGTGCGGCGACGGCGTTGTCGTTGTGGAAATGCCCGCCGAACCCCTTCTGATACCCGTATCCGGCGACCCGCACCACCATCGGATTGCGGTACTGGCGGTCGGAGAAGAACTGCAACGTCGCGCCTTCCCCTCGGATCTGGTCGGCGGCATTGTGCAGATACGCCAGGTACTGGATCTCCGGGATGGGCAGCAGGCCCGACACCCCCGCTCCCAGCGCGAGTCCCAGGATCGCCTGCTCGTCGAGGAGCGTGTCGAACACGCGCGCCGACCCGGCCTTCTTCATCAGACCCCGGGTCACGCCGTACACCCCGCCCTTGCGGGCGACGTCCTCACCGAACACCAGCGCCTCGGGGTATCGGGCGAGCACGTCGAGCAGTGCCCGGTTGATTGCGAGACCGAGGGTCAGCCTGCCCTCCTGCTCCGGGAGCGGGGATCCGATCACCTGCGCACGACGGGCCGGATCGACGCGCTCCGGCGCGGCCGCGGCGGCCTCCTCGGTGCTGTCGGTGAGGGGCTTCATCACCGCTGCGGGACTGTCCAGCTGAGGTAATCCGCTGACCTGCTCGGCCAGTTCGAGGACCTCGGCGCGCGTGTTCTCGTACCGGTCGAGCACCTCCTGCGGGGTGAGGTGCCCGCCGGCGACGAGCAGTTTCGCGGTGCACAGCAGCGGGTCGCGGTCGAAGTCGGCGACGATCTCGGCGGACGTCCGATACGCGGACTCGACGTCCGATCCGGCATGACCCATCAATCGGACCGTGCGCAGGTGCAGGAACGCGGGCTTTCGGTGCCTGCGGACCCAGTCGGCGGCATGCTTCGCCGTCGCGTACGCGGCCGGCAGATCGGAGCCGTCCGCCTCGAAGTACTCGAGTCCCGCCCGGTCACCGAAGTTCGCGGCGATCCAGCCCTTCGGTGTCTTGGTGCTGATCCCGATCCCGTTGTCCTCGCACACCAGCAGCAGCGGCAACGGCAACGCCTGGTAGGCGGCGTGCACCGCGGTGTTGATCGCACCGACGGCGGTGGAGTGGTTCGCGGACGCGTCCCCGAAGCTGCACACGGCGACCGCGTCGGCCGGCCAAGCCGAGTCGACGTGCAACTTCTCCGAACGGGCGATCGAGAAGGCGACACCGACAGCCCGTGGGAGATGCGAAGCGATGGTGGAGGTTTGGGGAATGATGTTGAGGTCGTGGCGACCGAACACCTTGTGACGGCCACCCGATATCGGCTCCTCCGTCGCCGCCACGAGCCCGAGGAGGACGTCGCGCACCGGATCACTGCCGTCCACCTGCTGCGCCCGCGCCAGGAAGAAACCACCGGAACGGTAGTGCAGCAGAGCGGGATCGGTAGGTCGCAGCGCGGCCGCGACCGCCGCGTTGCCCTCGTGCCCCGAGGAGCCGATCGTGTAGAAACCCTTCCCCCGCGACCGCAACCAGCGGGCCGCCAGATCGAGATGCCTGCTGCCGACCTGGGCGTCGAAGAGGTCCAGGGCGCCCTGCACCGACAACGGCGACGGCAGCTGGATCGGGTCGTCCGGGCGCCGTCCGGGGCGGCGTTCACCGGGCACCAGCTCCGACACCACGGAGGTGAAATAGTCGTCGATCTGTTCGGCCATTCCTAGATCATCCTGTGGCGCCGATCAGCGGGCAAGAGTCACAGGATCAGAGTCTCGATGTCTCACCGTAAGGTCGACTGTTCCTCGCGCCGGGCCGTGACCGTCACCATGACGAATACTGGGGTCACGGGCACCCCGGCGGGCCCCGAAGTCAGCAGGCAAGCCCTGGACCAGCTATTTTCATCATTAAGCAGAACTTGCCCTGAGGGTCACCAGGTCGGTCGCTCCAGCACTTTCAGTCGTCCGCCCGGTCGTGCATGGTTGACGCATCGGTGACCACGCGCAGGCTACGGGAAAGGGATCACGGTGGATAGTTCGAGACGTTCAGAGCGCCGCCACGGTGACGTACCGACCCCAATCGTGCGTGGTCACCGTTTCCACGAAGGAGTCCACGACCACCGGTATCAGCGGGTTGCTGGGGTTCCGACGGTGAACCAACGCGACCGTGCGGCGCGCCCAGGGCGAGTGCAGCGGCACGATGGACACAGTCGGGTGGTCGAGGATTCCCAATGCGGGGACGATCGCCACTCCGAGTCCGGCACCGACGAATTCCGTGACGAGATCGTAGTATTCGGTTCTGAGGTTGAGCTCGGGGACGAATCCCATATCCGCACAGATTCGGTACATCGTCAGCTCACCGGCTGTGCCGGCGCCGCTCGAGATCCACTGCAACGTGCTGGCACGCTCGATATCCGTCGCCTCACGGATTCCCTCATCGGAGGGGCTCAGGAATACCAGATCCTCTACGATCAACGGCTTTTCGACCACTGCATCGGACCATCGCTGCTGCAGCGCCGCGTACTCGTAGGTGAACGCGATGTCGAGTTCGCCGGATTCGACCATGGGCACGGTATCCTTCGGCTCGCCGATCCTGAGAGACACCTCAACTGCCGGATGAGTCTCCCGCAAGTTCGACAACGCCGTCGGCAGAATACGTGCACCCGCGGTCGGGAAGCATCCGACGCGGAGCCGACCGGTACGCCCGGTGGCGATTCCCCGCACGTCGGCGTCGAGTTCGTAGAGCTCGGCCAGAACGCCCCGAGCGCGTTCGGTCAGCATTCTCGCCATCTCGGTGATCTTGACCCCACGCGCCTCACGATCGAAAAGACGCATACCGGAAGCTCTTTCGAGCGCTTCCATTTGCTGCGACACCGCCGAGGCCGTGTATCCGAGCTCGCGAGCCGCCGCCGCGAACGATCCGGTCTCGGTCACCACTTCGAGTGTCCGCAGATGAACTGGGTTGAGCATGTCGCGTCATCCTTCGAGTCGAGAACAGATGTCCACGATATCGCCGTCGGCCGGAACCGGTCGACGGTCAAACACTACGCAGCACAGGAGCACACCGATCATGACCGACCTACTCTCTGAGATCGACGACTGGGGTCCCGAGAAGGTGGTGGTCGTTTCCGACCGCCGCTCGGGCATGAAAGGCGTGCTCGTCATCGACAACACGGCCCGGGGAATCGGGAAGGGCGGAACGCGGATGAGCCCTACCGTCACCGTCGGCGAGATCGCACGCCTCGCACGGGTGATGACGTGGAAATGGGCGGGTGTCGACATGTTCCACGGCGGAGCGAAAGCGGGAATCGCCGGTGATCCGAATGCAGCGAACAAGGAGGAGATCCTCCGGGCCTTTGCCCGCAAGCTGTCCAACGAAGTACCACGCGAGTACGTCCTCGGGCTCGACATGGGACTCACCGAGAACGACGCGGCCATCTTCCAGGACGAACTCGGCGACCGTGGCGCGGCGGTCGGCAGCCCGCACGAACTCGGCGGTGTTCCGTACGATCAGCTCGGCGTGACCGGCTTCGGCGTCGCCGAGTCCGCTCAGGTCGCCGCGGAACGGCGGGGCATCGACCTCGGCACCGCACGGATCTCCATCCAAGGCTTCGGCGCTGTGGGTTCCGCCGCGGCAGAACGCTTCGCCGCGTTCGGATCCACGATCGTGGCCGTGTCGACGTCAGCGGGCGCCCTTCACGACCCGAATGGCCTCGATGTTGCTCTGCTGCTGAAGCTGAAAGCCGATTTCGGTGATCACCTGGTCGAGCACTATCCGGGTGCGACCGTCCTGCCCGCAGGGCGTGAGATCTTCGTGGACTGCGACGTCCTGGTCCCTGCCGCCTTGCAGGACGTCATCGACGAACAGGCCGCCCGCGAGGTCAAGGCCAGGTTGGTCGTCGAAGGTGCCAACCTGCCTGCCAGCCCGCAGGCGCTGAAGGTGTTTGCGCGCAACGACGTACTGGTCGTTCCGGATTTCGTCGCCAACGCCGGAGGAATCGTGGCGGCCGGTGTCGCCATGGAGGCCCGCTACTCCCCGTTCCGTCCGGAAGGAAAGGCCGTACTCGACCTCGTCTCCCAGCGCCTCCGGGCCAATACCAGCGAGGTCCTCGACGAGGTCGCGGCGCACGGCGCCCTGCCACACGATGCCGCTCGTCGTATCGCCCAGTCGAGAGTGCGTGCCGCGATGGTGGCGCGAGGTCAGATCCGCGCGAACGCATAACCGGGACATCGATCGGAGCATGAGAAGTATGACCGTAATCCCCACCTGGCAGTTGCGGGCGCGATTCGCGGCCGCTCTGTCCTCGATGTACGGCCGTGAGGTACCGGCCTACGCCACACTCGTCGACGTGTGCGAGGACATCAACACAGCCGTCGTCGCCGGGCGCGACGACGCGGAGCGGCTCGGCGACATCGGCCGGGTGACCGCCGAGAGACACGGCGCGATCCGCGTGGGCACTCCCCGGGAACTCCGTGAGGTCGGCACGATCTTCGCCGGTTTCGGTATGCAGCCCGTCGGGTTCTACGACCTGCGCGACGCAGCGCGGAGCGCAGTTCCGGTCGTGTCGACGGCATTCCGGCCGATCGAGGTCGACGAACTCGCACGTAACCCATTTCGGGTGTTCACGTCGATGCTCGCGGTCGACGATCGCCGCTTCTTCTCCGAAGACCTGCAGAGCCGGCTCGAGACGTTCCTCGGCCGACGCGCACTGTTCGGCGAGGAACTACTCACGCTGGCCGAGCGTGCCATCGCCGAACGCGGTCTTCCCTCCGCCGAGGCCGATACGTTCGTCCACTTGGCGACCTCCGCATTCGAGTTGTCGTCCGAGCCGACCGATCGTGCGTGGTACGCCGAACTGGAGCACGTCTCGGCCGTGGCCGCCGACATCGGCGGAGTCACCCGAACCCACATCAATCACCTGACACCGCGCGTCCTGGACATCGACGAGCTCTACACCCGGATGCAGCGACGCGGCCTGAAGATGATCGACCAGATCCAGGGCCCGCCGAGATGGAACGGCCCCGACGTTCTGCTCCGGCAAACCTCGTTCCGGGCCCTCGCGGAGCCCCGCAAGTTCCGTGAATCGAACGGTGAGGTCGTCGACGGCACACTGCGGGTGCGGTTCGGTGAGGTCGAGTCGCGCGGAATCGCGCTCACTCCCCGCGGCCGGGAACGGTACGACGCGCTGATGGCGGAGACGGATGCCGCCGCACGCAACGGTTCGTCGTGGCAGGATGCCGGGAGGTCGGTGTGGGACGCCTCCGACTTCCCCACCACGGAAGCAGGTCTCGAGGAGGAGGCGCTCGCGTATTTCACGTACCGCGTGGGCGACGCGCACTCCCCCTCCGGTGTGGCGGACCGCGATCCGGCCGCACTGGTTCGGTCGGGAACGCTGGTGGCCACACCGATCGTGTACGAGGACTTCCTTCCGCGCAGCGCGGCCGGGATCTTCCAGTCGAACCTGTCCGGCAACGGCACGAAGGACACCACGAACACCGGCGCCGACTACACCATCGACTGGTTCGCGGGCGCTCTCGAACGGGAAGTGCACACCCCCGAGGCGCTGTATCGCGCGCAGCAGGACGCATCGCTGCGAGAAAGTCTGACGCAGCTCGGAATTGAACAGGGCGTCAGCTTCGGCTAGTGGCGAGGCGACTTCCCGTGTGACCGAATGTTCGAGCGCACGACGTTCGGCGACTCAGGTGCGGAGTCATGGGATGGCAACATATCTGGTCGGCAGGTAGTGGATGCGCTCGACGGCACCACTATCTGCCGGGACAGAGGTACTGCACATTCGAGAGGGCTTGTGATCATGACCGATTCCCCCGCCGGCGAATACGCGCTGGTACGTGCTCGATGACTACGACGAGGACCAGTGTCGCCGTGATAGGTACCGGCACGATGGGCTCCGCAATCATGTGGAGACTGTCGGAGCGGGGTGTTCCTGCCGTCGGTCTCGAGCAGTTCACTCCCGGGCACGATCGTGGCTCCGGGCACGGCGAGTCGCGCATCTTCAGAACCGCATATCATGAGGATCCGGCGTATGTCCCGATGCTCCGGGCCGCGCTCCGAGGATGGCAGGAACTCGGTGAGCAAATCGGCGAACCCGTCCTGACGATGACCGGGGGCCTCAGCATCGGCCCCTCGACCGGCGTGATCGTGGGTGGCTCCCTCGAAGCAGCCAAGGTCCATGCCCTCACCCAGGAGATTCTCGACCCGGCCGAGTTCGGTACCCGGTTTCCTACTCAGCGATTGGGTGAGGGGGATACGGCCATCTGGGAGAAGGACGCCGGCGTGATTAGGCCGGAGTTGGCGATCACCGGTGCAGCACGCCGTGCGTGCGAACTGGGTGCCTCTGTGCGGCCCGAGAGCCGCGTCCTGGGTATCGAGGACGGTCCCGGTGACACGGTGCTCGTGCGACTCGATGACGAGGTCATACGAGCCGACCACGTCGTGGTCGCGGCCGGCGCCTGGATTCCCGGCCTTCTCCCTGCCGCCCAGCTCCCGTTGACTGTGGAGCGCAAGATACTCGCATGGTTCCCGGCCGAGGATCCGACACAGTTCGGGCCGGACCGGTTCCCGGTATTTCTGAGGGACAGTCCGGAAGGTAGGTGGTACGGCTTCCCCAGCATGGACGGCGAGACGGTCAAGATCGCGCTCCATCTCGGCGGGCGCGAGACCGACCCTGACGAGTTGGATCGTGTGGTCCACGACGAGGACACCGCTCCGTTGCGGGACCTCGTTCGTCGTTATCTGCCCGGATTGGGTTCGCGCCCCGTGCGGGCCGCGGTGTGTATGTACACGAACACACCCGACGGACACTTCGTCATCGGAAATCCACGCGCCTACAGGAACGTGACGGTCATCTCCGCGTGCTCTGGTCACGGTTTCAAATTTGCACCGGTAATCGGGGAAATCGCCGCCGATCTCAGTTGCGGATCGACCCCTGAATTCCCCTTGGAGTTGTTCGACGTCAACCGATTCGCGGATTGACACACCGGAATACGGCGTTCGCGCGGTTGCGATCGAGGGGGGAGGGCCGTCGGCCCTCCCCCCCTCGCCGGCTAGGCGGAGAAGTACACCGGGGGTGTCGTCGAGTCGAGTGCCAGTGCCACAGCCGCGCGGGCAGCGACGGGGCCCACCAGGTTTCCCGTGCCGTTGTACCCACCGATGGCGATGACACCGGGAAGAACCTCGGAGCAGAGGGGTCGGCCGTCGGTGGTGTAACTCACGGACGCACCCCATCTCCGAACGACGTCGACAGGCCTGCCCGCCATACGTTCCGCTACTCGTTCGATGTAACCCTGGACGTCCGGAGTGGGTGAAGTGTCGAATGTCCACTCGGTGTCGACGAAACGGTCTCGCCCGCCCCCGACGAACAGGCGCCCATCGCCGGCTTGCTGGGCGTAGTCGTATCCCCAGCGTCCGTACACAGGACACGACAGGCGTTCGGGCAGCCCCGGCGCCGTCCCGAGCATCTGCAGGCGTGCCGTCCGGACCCGCCCCTGCAAGTCCGGGAGGACCTGTTCGAGTTTGCCGTCCACCGCGACAATGACGACAGGCGCACTGACCGAACCGTGTTCTGTTGTCACCCTTCCACTCTCCACGGCGGTGACAGGCGAGTGCTCGTACAGGCCGGCCCGCCCCCGAAGGAGTGACGCCAGCCCCAGAGCTCGACGGGAGGGGTTCATGGCCGCGTCGTCGGGCAGAAACAGGCCGCGCCCGAGCTCGCCGTCGTATTCTTCGACAGCAATGTCGTGCTCACGCAGCACCGTTTCCAGTGCTGCGCAATCCACGAGTTCCGCCACACGGTCGGCGGCCTCGGCGTCGTCGACCGGTTCGCCGGGCAATCCCGCGAGGCGAATGGAGCCCGTCCGTGCGATGACCTCCGGACCCAGCATCTCGGCAAGCCGGTCCAACTCGAGAAGAGTCGCGCGATAGAGATCGACCGACGACGTCCCCCAGGTCGTGAGGGACGAGTGGAGGAACGTCGCCGGGCCGCCCAGGAGGAAGCCGCCGTTGCGCCCCGCCGCGCCGGCCGCGACCCGACCGGCGTCGACGCCGACAACCTGCAGCCCACGTTCGACCAGGGCGCCGATCGCCGCGAGACCCGATCCGCCGAGGCCGACGACACACACGTCGGCCGTGACATTCTGTTCCAACACCGGAAGACCGTTCCACGACGCGACCACCGGGTCGTCGTCCCAGGCGCTCACCGAGTCCCACTGGGTGTCGGATCGAAGGTTCGTCATCGCATTTCCCTCTCGTTCAGCTCGATACGTTCCGGTGTCAGAGGAAGTTGACGCCTTGGGCGAGTGGGAGTTCGGTGGAGTAGTTGACGGTGTTGGTGGATCGTCGCATGTAGGTTTTCCAGGCGTCGGAGCCGGATTCGCGTCCGCCGCCGGTTTCTTTCTCGCCGCCGAATGCTCCGCCGATCTCGGCGCCGGAGGTGCCGAGGTTGACGTTGGCGATGCCGCAGTCTGAGCCGTCGGCGGACAGGAATCGTTCCGCTTCGCGTTGGTTGGTGGTGAAGATCGCCGACGACAGTCCTTGGGGTACTTCGTTGTGCAACGCGATCGCGTCGTCGAAGTCGTCGTAGGTCAGGACGTAGAGGATGGGGGCGAAGGTTTCCTCGTGCACGACCGAGGTTTGCGCGGGCATCCGGACGAGGGCCGGTTCGACGTAGTAGGCGTCGTCGAGTTGGTCGGCGAAGCAGGTTCCGCCGCCGGTGACGATCTCGCCGCCGTCGGCTTTCGCTTTCGCGAGGGCGTCTTCGAAGGCGGTGAACGCCGCCCGGTGGACGAGGGGGCCGACGAGGGTGGTCTCGTCGAGGGGGCTGCCGATGGGAAGCTGCTCGTAGGCTTTGCCGATGCGGTCGACGAGTTCGTCGGCGACGGAGGAGTGCACGATGAGTCGGCGCAGGCTGGTGCACCGTTGTCCGGCGGTGCCGGCGGCGGAGAACACGATGCCGCGTACCGCGAGGTCGAGGTCGGCGTGTTCGGTGACGACGGCCCCGTTGTTGCCGCCGAGTTCGAGCAGGCTCCGCCCGAAACGGGCGGCGACGCGGGGGCCGATCTCGCGGCCCATCCGCACCGATCCGGTGGCGCTGAGCAGGGCGAGGCGGGGATCGTCGACGAGTCGTTCCCCGACCTCGCGCGGGCCCTGGATCAGGTGATGGATGCCGGCGGGGGCGCCGACGTCGGCGGCGGCCCGGCGCAGCAGTGCGTCGCAGGCGAGCGCGGTGAGTGGGGTGATCTCCGAGGGCTTCCACACCACGGTGTCTCCGGCGACGAGGGCGATCGCGGTGTTCCACGACCACACCGCGACGGGGAAGTTGAATGCCGAGATCACCCCGACCACCCCGAGGGGGTGCCAGGTCTCCGACAGTCGGTGTCCCGGCCGTTCGGAGGCCATCGTCTTGCCGTACAACTGGCGTGAGAGTCCGACCGCGAACTGGCAGATGTCGATCATTTCCTGCACTTCACCGAGCGCCTCGGAGGTGACCTTGCCGGCCTCGACGGTGACCAGATAGGCGAAGTCGTCCTTGTGTTCGGTCAGCAGCTGCCCGAGGCGGGCGACGACCGCCCCGCGTTGCGGTGCGGGCACCAGCCGCCAGTCGGCGAACGTGCGCGCCGCCGACGAGATGGCGTCGTCGACCTCGCGTGCGGTACTGGCCTCCAGCCGGCCGATCACCTCACCATTGATCGGACTCCGCGACACCACAGGACCATCGGGACTGGACGGGGCGTCGGCCCCGAGCCGCGCCAGGACCTCGGCAGCGCGAACAGCGAGCTCACCGGAAACAGGAAAAGAAGACATCAAACACTCCAACGGGAAGGGGTAATCGATCGGGACGGTCGAGAGTTGTCAGCTGGGATCTGTCCATTCGGGTCCTCGACCTCGCGTGTCGAGTAGCGGGTCGCGATCACGCGAGGTCTCGGCGAACGGTGTGGTGCCAATGCTTCTGCGCGAACGGTTCTCCGTCGTCGAAGGCCTCGACTGAAACGTCGAGGTCGAAATGGGTGGGCGACGTCGACACGGTCATCGTCGACTGTGTCGCAGTCCGATCCTCGGGATAGTCGACCTCGAACCGGGCGAACGCCTCGATGCGCTGATCGAATGTGCGGAGATCGAGCGTGACCTCTCCGCTGTACTCCTCGCTGCAGGCGAAGCCCTTGGTGCTCGTCCAGCGCGAACCGTGTGCCGTGCGGCAGGTGGTCGTGCGCGCCAGCACGTCACGCTCCACTCTCCAGGTCACGCCGTCGCCGGTCTGCAACGACTCGGGATGCACATGGGGCAGGTTCGACTCGGGAAGGTCGTCGATCGACTCCATCACCGACAACAGCAGGTTCGACGCGTCGCGGTCGATCTCGAGAGTCACGGGCCGCGGCGGCGCCGTCACGTTCGGCCAGTCGTTTCCGGTGACGGCGAGACGGAGCTGCCTGCCGTCGTCGAGACTCCATGCGGTGGCTTCGAGTTCGATCTCGACATCCACCCACTCGCCGGGCTCCAGCGCCACGGGATCGCTGTCGTACCCGCCGCGGTGGGTGAGGTTCAGCAAGCCGCGCGTGATCAGTGACGACGTCCCGTCCGGGGCCACGTCACACAGCTTGGCGGAGACGAACGCGACCGGCTGGTCGGCGCGCACTCGCAGCTGCAGGCGTGGGTGACCGTAGAGATGAAGGTCGTCCGCGGGCCAATCCCATGTCATCGACGCGGCATTGTCATACCTCTGGTCCGTCGGCTGGCCCCAGGGAAGCGATCCCGCGCAGCTGTTCCACGCGGCGGTTCCGACGTCACCGATCACCGCATGGGTGACGCAACCGGTGCCGAGATCGAATTCGAGCGTCTTCGTGTCCGCCAGCGGTGGTCCGATGTGATCCCGCCACGTCCCGTTGACCTCACGGAGATCCGGTTCCGGCGCGGTCGAGCGCCGGTGGAAGATCGTGACCTGCGGTTCGGCGTCGATCCCGTTCTGCTCGTCGCGAAGCCAACGATCGAACCACCTGGCCATCTCTGCGGTCAGATCGATCCAGGGACCGGGAAGGGACAGCTCCGCGCCCATGTGACTCCACGGACCGATCAGCAGCTTCCACGGGGTCCCCGCATTCTCCAGAGCCTCTACCGTGCGAAACGTATTGTTGCGGTAGCCATCCGCCCATCCGGCCACGATCATCGTGGGGCATGTGACGCGGGCGTAGTCGGGTCGAACCGATCCGTCCTGCCAGTACGGCTGCCGGCGCTGCTCACTTCGCCACGTGAAGACCCACGGCTCATTGCTCTCGATCCGGTGTCGCCACTCCTCGCGCCAGTCACCGTCCCACAGAGACGGGACCGGTGGCATGGCGTTCATCGCGATCATGAACGACGGGTAGTCGACGAGGTCGAGGGCACGCATCGCGCCACCCATGTAGTGCACGTCGTCGTTGAAGCGGTCGTCGGAGGAGTAGATCGGCACGATCGCCTTCAGCGCTGCCGGACGGGCGGCCGCCACTTGCAGGGAATTGAAGCCACTGTACGACCAGCCGAACATACCGACCGATCCGTTCGACCACTCCTGTCCGGCGAGCCACTCGATCAGGGACGCCATGTCGTCGAGTTCGCTGAGCGGGTACTCGTCCGTGGCCAGTCCGCCCGACGAACCGGTGCCGCGCACGTCCACCCGGCAGACGGCGAACCCGAACTCTGCGCAGAATCGCTGGTAGTGCACCCGTTCGAGCAGATCGTCCTTGCGGTAGGGCAACGCCTCGAGTAGCACGGGAACCGGCTCGTCGGTGACCGGCAGGTACAACGTGAACGCAAGCGGGACCCCGTCGCTCATCGCGAGTGAGGAATCGATTGCGGTGAATTCGAACATGTCCGTCCTAGGAGGTGTGTGACGAGTACGGGTACGAGAGCTTTCGTGTGTGCGGTGAGGAACCCAGGACCGCGGACAGTAGTCGCTGCGTGTAGGCGTCCTGCGGATTCTGCGTGACGTCGTGCGCGGATCCGCTCTCGACGATTCGGCCCCGGTGCATCACCGCGACACGGTCACTGATCCGCCGGACCACGTCGATGTCGTGCGTGATGAAGAGGTAGGCGAGACCGCGTTCGCGCTGCAACCGCAGAAGTAGATTCAGGATCTGGGCTTGTACGGACACATCGAGGGCCGACGTAGGTTCGTCGCACACGATGAAGTCGGGATCTGTCGCCAGCGCACGGGCGATGCAGATTCGCTGTCGCTGTCCGCCGGACAGCCGATGAACGTGAGCGTCCGTTCCGACCTCCGACATTCCGCATTGGTCGAGTAGTTCGCGGACCCGTTCTTTTCCTCCTGCGCGGTAACGCTTCTGAGCGCGCAGCGGCTCGGCGACGACCTCACCGACCGTGAATCTCGGATCGATCGAGTCGTACGGGTCCTGGAGGACGACCCCCACGGTGCGCCGGAACTCGCGTGCCGCCTTCCCCCGGCGCGGACGGGGCGCACCACTGAAGAGCAGCTCTCCCGAATCGAATGTCTCCAGGCCGGTGACGATCCGCGCCAAGGTGGATTTCCCCGAACCGGATTCGCCGACCAGGCTGGTGGTCTTGCCACGCTCGACGAGCAAGGACACCCCGTCCAACACCTTGGCCGAGCCGAAACTCTTGGACACCGAACGGACCTCGACCAGGGGCGTATCGACGCTACTCACGATTGTCCACCTCTGCTAGCGGCGAGTGCCGGCGTCTTGACGTCGTCTTCGGTCTCGATGTCGAGTGGGTGGTGACACGCCACCCAGTGGTCGGGGGCGAGTTCGACCGACCGGGGTGTCTCCGAGACGCAGACGTCATCTGCTCGGTCACATCGTGATGCGAATGGGCAGCCGGACGTGGTCGAGTGCGCGGAAGGGCTTCCGGGAATCGCGCTGAACGCTTCTTTCGGCTTCGCGGAACGCCCGCTGGCAAAACAGTCGAGCAGTTTGCGCGTGTAGGGCTGCCGCGGAGTGTCGAACATCGAGTACACGTCGCTCGATTCGAGCATCCGGCCGCCGTACAGCACGGTGACCGAGTCCGCCATCTCGGCGACCACCGACATGTCATGGGTGATCCAGAGGCACGTCAGGCCGTTTCGCGCCTGGAGATCGACGATCAGTTGGAGAATCTCGGCCTGCACCGTGACATCGAGCGCCGTGGTCGGTTCGTCAGCGATCAGCAGTGCGGGCTCGAACGCCAGCGCCATGGCGATCATGACCCGCTGGCGCATACCCCCGGAGAGTTGGTGGGGATACATCCTCACCACTCTCTCCGGATCGTTGATGTTGACCTGGGCCAGGGCGGCGATCGCCTTCGCTTCCGCAACGGCCTTCCTGTCACCCCCGCGAACGCTGTAGATCTCGCTCACCTGCCGCCCGATGCGAACCGCGGGATTGAGAGCCGCCAGGGCGTCCTGGGCGAGGTAGGCCACTGTATCGCCGCGCATCTCGCGCAGTTCGTTCCCCTGCATCCGAACGACGTCCCTGCCGTTCACGCAGATCGAGCCGGAATCGATCGTCGTGCCGCGTGGCAGAAGCCTGCTCGCTGCGAGCGCTATCGTCGACTTCCCGGAGCCCGACTCGCCGACGAGGGCCATCGTGGTGCCCGCCTTGATCTCGAAACCGACGTCGCGGACCGCGCAGTAGCTGCCGTAGGAGATCGACAGATCGCTGACGACGACATCACTGCCGATGACACGCGGTGCGGCCAGGGCCGGGCCGACCGCGGTTGCGCTCGGAGCGCCCGACGGTGCATTCACAGTGCGCCCACTTTCGCTCGGGGATCGATCAACGCTCGGATGACGTCGGCAGCAAGATTTCCGAGAACGACGAGGACAGCGGCCACGATCACCGTGCCGGTCAGCACCGGTCGGTCGACGTCGGCGAATGCCTCGGTCTGCAGGGCGCCGATTCCCGGCCAGCCGAAGATGGCCTCGACGAAGACGACGCCCGAGAACATGATCGCGACGTCCATCCCGAGCATCGTGATCGACGGGGGCAGTGCGTTGCGGACGACGTGCCGGGACACGACGTAGCGCCTCGACAGGCCCTTGGCGACAGCCGTTCGCGTGAACGACGACGCGAGGGCATCCTTCATGCCGTCTCGAACGACGTTCGCGTAGTACGGGGCGCCGAGCACCCCGAGCGTCAGCGCAGGAAGCACCAGGTGCGAGAACCCGGTGCCGCCGTCCACCGGGAAGATCGGGACGAGGTAGCCGAAGGCGAGCAGAAGCAGGAATCCCAGCGCGAACGGCGGAATCGACAGCAGGGCGACATTGGTGGCCGCCAGGGCCCAGCTCCGGGTGGGACGCAGCGCCTCCCAGAGCCCGAGGGACGCACCGAGAATCATCTCCACGGCCAGTGCCGTGACCGCGAGTAGTGCGGTGGCCGGCAGTCTCTCCAGGATCAGGTCGAGCACCGGGCGGTGTCGTGTGTAGGACTCGCCCAGATCTCCGGTGAACACCGACGAGTAGTACTGCCATAGCTGCAGGACGAGTGGATCGTTGAGATGCAGCCGTTCCCGGACGGCCGCGAGTACCTCCTCGCTTGCCCGTGGCCCGGCAATCGTGCGGGCGGGATCGCCGGGAAGCATGTACTGGATCATGAAGGTCAGGAGAATCACCAGCGCTATGGTCAGCACACCATAGAGCACCCGTGTGATCAGATATCGAGCCATGATTGCCGCTCCGAGAGAGAGTTGCGACGGTTGATGCCCTCGGCGATGAGCACGAACGACAGAACCGTGGCGATGGTCAGGACAAGCGGTACCAGCAACAGATGCGGCGCGTAGTCGATCGCGGTGGACCCACTGGCCAGAAGATTGCCCAGTTCCGGCTGCGGCGGCTGGATGCCGGCGCCGAGGTAGGACAGTCCGGCGCCGATCACCACGACAGCTGCGCCGTTGAGTGCCGCGATGTTGAGGAGAACGGTGGAGATGTGCGGGAGGATGTGCCGCCGCAGGATCGTCAGCTTGCCGACGCCGTGGACCGCGGCGGCCTCGACGAATCCTCTACCGCGCAAACGCAGTACCTCGCCGTAGACGAGTCTCGCGGTCCACGCCCAGTAGAGGGCCGTCACCACGACGACGATGCCCCACATTCCGCGGCCGACGATACTGGCCAGAGCCAGTCCGGACAGCACGATGGGAATCGAGAGGAACACGTCGACCACCCGCATGAGTCCCTGTTGCACAACGGGTCCGAACGATCCGGCGATCAGACCCACCACCGTGCCGACGAGCATCGACGTGACGTTGGCCGCGATCGCGATCACGAGCGTCGCCCGCAGTCCCGACGCGCTCCGGGCGAGGAGGTCCCTGCCGAGCGAGTCCGTGCCCGCGAGGTGGCCGGGTGACAGGATGCCCAGGGGGCTTCCCAGATCCGTCAGGCCGTCCCGGTGGAGCACATAGGGAGATCCGAACAGCGGCGAGACGGCTGCGAAGAGAATGAGGAGGCCGAGTAGGGAAAGGCCGATGTAGAGCAACTTGCTTCGCCGAACCGTCCTCGCCGGTTTGGCAGGCACTTCGACGTGTTCGTCCCGGACGGCTGCCGCAACAATGGTACTCACATCACACCCAGATTCGGTCGTAGTAGGTGCCGGTCTCGGCCCGCATTTGGTAGTTCTGGACCCGCGGCGACCGCATCGCATAGAACTGGAGACTGCCGATGAATACACCCGGCGCGTCCTCGGCCACGAGCGCTTCGGCGCGCGCAAGGTGCGCATTGCTCTCTTCGCGCGTCAGGCTCGCCAGTGAACGGCCCGCCAGGTCGTCGACTCGAGGATTGGAATATCCCTGGAAATTCGACGACGCCCCTGTCACAAAATTGCTTGCGAGAATATCCAGTCCCGTCGGCTGAACCTGGTAGAACTGCCGGCCGAAAACATCCGCCTCGCCGTTGTCCAAAGCCGTCCAGAATGCGGCGTTACTGAGCGTCGTGATGTTGAGGTCTACATTGATCTCTGCCCATTGCTGCTGCAATACGAGGCTGGCGGATTTCCAATAGTCGTCGTCATTGCAGAAGAATTCGAGTTCCAGGGAATCGACGCCGGCGTCTTTCAGGAGCGCCTTCGCGCGCGTGAGATCGTACGAGTACGGCGGAACAATTCGTTGGTAATCGGGTTCGTCCTCGGGAATTATCGCCCCCCAGGATTTCTGCAGTCCGCGCGAGTATTTGGCCAACTGGTCTTTGTCGGTGGCCCAATTGAGCGCCTGCCGGACACGCGGATCCGCGAGCTTGTCGGTCGCGACGTTGAGAGCCGCCCAGCCCGCCCCCAGAACGGGGATGAACTTCGTGTACGTCTCTCGCAGTTCCGGATTACCCTGCACCCGCTCGGCGATGGTCGGCGTGAGCCCCTCGCCGAGGATGTCGACATCGCCGTTCTGGAGTTGCAGGAACTGCATCGAGGGATCGATGCCCCATCGGTAGACGACCTCGTCCAGAAACGGCAGTCCCGGCCACGGATAGTAGGGGCTGCGGACGAACACCGACCGCCGGTTCTTGGTGTCGTACGACGTGATCATGAAGGGTCCGTTGCCCACGGGCGTCCGGCTGAATTCCTCACCGAGGCGTTCGACCTCCTCCCTCGGCAGGGCCGCCGCATAGGGCTGGGCCATCAAACTTGTGAACGTCACGTCCGGCGCCGACAGCTCCACGATCAGGGTGAGATCATCCTGCGCATAGACGCCGGGAAGCGCGGTCGAGATGCCGGCGAGATAGTCCTCACTTCCCACGATCGAGCCGAAATAGCCTGAGGCCCAAGACTCTGTCGCCGGATCGAGGAGTCGCCGCCACGCGTACACGTAGTCGTCGGCGACGACGGGCCGTCCATTGTGAAACTTGACGTCGGGACGAAGTCGAATGACGTACCGAGTGCCGTCCTCGGAAATCTCCGGAAGCGCGGCTGCCGCTGCGGGCGCGGCCCCTCCCGCCTGTCCTTCGAACCGGAACAGCGGGAGATAGAGCAGGCTCGTCACCGCCTCCCACGAATGCAGGTCGTAGCCGAGTTGTGCGTCGTAGGAGTTGCCCTCCGCGGTCCACGCGGTGACGACACTTCCACCGCTGCGGCCGTGCACGACATCGCCGGGTCCCGGCGGCGCCGCCGGCACACCGGACGGGGGTCCGACCATTTGAGCGCCGGGGACTGTGGTGCGTCCACAGGACGCCAGTGCGAGCGCTACTGCGCCCACGCCGCCGAGCGCGAGAAATTTTCGGCGACTGACTGCATCGAAACTCACGGATCCGCTCCTTCTAGGGCCTCGAGTCGGTAGGTTCTCACCACCCCGGCCTGCAAGCTTTCAATCTGTGAAAGCCGCTTTCGTTATTCATAGTAGCGCTGAAGTGACCGGCGCCACAAGGCTTCACACGGAATCGACACCGAGATTTTCGTCGGAAATCCGGAGTCAGCGCTGAATGTTTTTGACCTCGAGAAACTCACGGAGACCGTGAATTCCGAGTTCTCGACCGTTACCCGATTGCTTGTACCCGCCGGTCGGCGCAAGCACGTTGAACGGTCCACCGTTGACGACTACGCGACCCGTCTCGAGACGGCGCGCGAGTGCCAGTGCGCGATCGTTGTCATCGGACCACACCGCACCGCTCAACCCGTATATCGAACTGTTGGCGATCCGCACGGCATCGTCGTCGTCTTCATAGGAAATCAGGAGGGCGACCGGCCCGAAAATCTCTTCGGTCGCAATTGTCATTTCCGGATCGACGTCGGAGAAGACCGACGGAAGAATCCAGAATCCGTTCTCCATCCCGGCAGGAATCCTGTCCGGCGGGCATGCTCCGCCGACCACGAGACGTGCGCCCTCGGAGAGGCCGGCGTCGAGATGGCCGATCACGGATTCGTATTGCGCACGCGTCGCGACGGGCCCGATGTGATCGCCCCCGAGTCGTGGATCGCCGATCGTCCAACGGGACGCGATATCGGCCGACAACTCCACGGCTTCGTCGTACCGGCAGGCAGGGACGAGAATGCGGGCACACGACGTGCACGTCTGACCCGAGTTGAAGAACACATCGGTCAGGGCACCGGACAGCACCCCGGCAAGGTCAGTGACATCGTCGACGATGATCGCCGCGGACTTGCCGCCGAGTTCGAGCCCGACTCGTTTGATCGAGTGCGCGGCGGCGATCGACACCTGCCGACCGGCGTTCGTGGACCCGGTGAGCGAGACGGCGGCCACGTCCGGATGCGCGACGAGCGCCGCGCCCACCACGGACCCGTGACCTGGGACGAGATTGACCAGACCGGCAGGTGCACCGCATTCGCGTGCGACTTCCTCGATCGTGGAGACCAGCAGGTACCCGTCGAGCGGTGCGTCGATGCTCGGTTTGAAGACCACCGTGCACCCGCTCGCGAGGGCCGCGGCGATCTTGACCGACGCGAGGTAGAGCGGGTAGTTCCAGGGGGTGATCGCCGCCACGACCCCGATCGGCTCGTGGACGATCAGCGAGTTCCCCAGCACCTCCTCCCACTCGAATTCGTTCACGAGTTTCGCGTAGGACTCGAAGACCGCGATCGCGAGATCGGTCTGCGTGTCGCGCGCGTTGTCTGCCGGCGCGCCCATCTCCAGGCTGATCAACTCTGCGAATTCGTTGCGTCGCAGTCGAATGCGCTCCGCAACAGCCTCAAGTAGCTGGGCTCTGACCTGGGGTGATGTGCGCGACCATCGGAGCCCCGCGGTTCGGGCGGCGTCGACGGCGAGGTCGACATCACCTGCGCCGCCGATGGCGACCTCGCCGCAGACCCGGGCGGTTGCCGGGTTCACCACCTCGGCGACCGCCGAGTCCACCGGCGGACGCCATTGTCCGCCGATGGATAGGCAGTCGTACCGAACCGCAGCCGAACCGGGCGCGAGTTCGAAGGTCACGCGCCTCGGGTCCCTTCCGAGTACCTCTCGAGCACCCACTTCTGGAACCCGCCGATGAGCGCCTCGGACTGAAGCATGATCCGCCCTTCGGTCAGCGACCCCGAACGGATGCCGTGCTGTACCGACTCCACCAGTACACGATCCTCGACGCCGACCTGATCGTCGAAGACCAGCATGTTATCGATCCACTGCTGAGAGACGTCCGCGCTGAAGAAGTAGTCGAGGATCCCGTGGCATTCGTCGGGACCGGTCGGCACCATCGGGCCGATCGACAGGTTCGGCAACCCCGGATTGATGTTGATCTTCAGGTTGGGGAAGATGGCGAAGTATCGACCTTCCGGAACCGCTCCATCTCGTCCCGTGTACCCCTCGGAGCGAGGGACCGCGTTGCCGGGCAGCGGACGCAGCGGTCCGTTCTGCCACGCGAAGGTGTGCTCCAGTTCGAGCTGATAGGCATCCATCTGGGTGTCCAGCACGTCGCTGAATCCGGGGTGCGCGGTCGGGCAGTGATAGCACTCCAGGTAGTTCTCCATCGCGACCTTCCAGTTGCAGGCGATGTCGTACTCCGACCGGAAGTGAAAGTTCAGCTCGTCCACGTCGATCCCGGCAGCCGCGATCAGGTCCGGCACCTCACCCAGTTGGTCGAAGAGATCAGCCGGGGAGTCGTCGAGATGCGCGAACAGGAAGGGTCCCCACGTCTGGGCGGACGCCTTGCGCAGTCCCAACTGCTGTTGCGGAAAGCACTCCTCGGACGCCGAACGCGGTGCGCCCTTGAGACTTCCGTCCAGACCGTACGTCCAGGCGTGGTAGTGGCACTGCAGTGTTCGGCGCTGCCCCTTCTCGTCGAGTACAACCTTGGCCGCGCGGTGTCGGCACACGTTGTGGAAGGCATTCAGCGATCCATCCCGGTCGCGAACGATCACGATGGGGACGTCGCCGATGTCGGCGGTGATGAACATCCCGGTCTCTTCGACATCTGCGGCGCGGCCGACGTAGTGCCAGCTGGAAGCGAAGATCGCCTTCTTCTCCGCCTCGGCGACCTCGGGAGAGGTGTACCACTCGAGGGGAAGTGTCTTCCCTTCCTCCAGGTGTCCTGCAACTCGCGCCGTCTCGTCCGTACTCACGGAGAAGCTCTCCGTTGCAACCGTATCGGTCATGACTCAACCCCTTCCCGCGGTGGCTACCGCTCGTTCTGTTTCGGCGGATCTGTCCCCGCCGTCGTGCATCGAGACTCCGACCGATCGGCCACCGTCGGCGGCGAAAACCGCCCCGGTGACGTATCGCGATTCGTCACCCAGCAGGAATGCCGCGACGTCGCCGATGTCCTCCGGCGTGCCGAACCGGCCCATCGGGATCAGTTCCAGCATTCGCTCCTTCGCTCCGGGTGTCGAGAGAATGCCGGCCACCGCGTTGTCGGTCGGGACGAAACCGGGGGCGAGTGCGTTGACGCGGATGTTGTCCGGCCCCCACTCGCGTGCCACGGACTTCGTGAAAGCGATCATCCCGGCCTTCGCGGCAGCGGAGTGGGCCACCAGCGGTGCTCCGGTCCACGCATAACTCGCGACGATGTTGAGAATCACCCCCGGCCGCGACTCCCGGATCAGACGCCGCGCGAAGGCTTGCGAAGCATTGAACGTGCCGTAGAGGGAGATCTCGACGACCGCCCGGAAACCACCGAACGACAGATCCACGGTCGGCGCGGTGAAGTTGCCTGCCGCGTTGTTGACCAACGCGTCCACACCGGGAAGCGACTCGAACAGGGCGGCGACGCCGTCGTGATCCCTCACGTCGACTGCGTGGACGGCACAGGTGCCGGGCCCGTCCTCGAGCCGCTCGGCAGCGCTGCGGAGTTTGTCGATGTCACGAGAGACCAGGACGACGTGGTGACCGTCGTCGACCATCCGCCGAGCGATGCCGAATCCGATACCACTTGCTCCGCCGGTGATGACGATGGTGCGCGGATCGTGCCGGGTCATCGGACACCCTCGCGTGCCGCTTCCAGCGCCACCACGGTCTGGGGTGTCCAGGAACGCAGCGCCTTGATTCGCCGCGAGTATCGCTGCAGGGGGAATTCGAGGGTGAATCCCAGTGCGCCGAGGATCTGGTGGCAGTCCTTGGCGACGCCCGCAGCCGTGCCGACCGCACGCCGCACGACGAACTCACTCGGCAGGTCCTCTGCCGCCATCTGGAGCCCCTCGGTCGCGGTCGCCGCATCCGCGAGCTTCTTCGCCACCGAATCCAGGGCGGACAGTGGCTTTCCGAAGGCGATGCGGTTCTCCGCATGGTTCAGTGCCAGCTCGAGCGCGCCCGCAGCCAGACCAGCGGTGTAGCCCGTCATCGCGGCGTACCAGGCGTCCACACTCGCGGACGGGACGGCCTCCTGTGCGATCGGAGTGGTCGACACGATCGAGACGCCCTGTGCGTCGATGTAGTTGACCGGAGTGGCTTCCACCACCTCGACGAGCTGCGCCGCGCCGCGACCACAGAGCCACACGGTGTCGCCCGGCTGTGAGTACCTCGCCAGGGTGACGTCGCCGTTCTCCCACGATGCCACGGCCACGCCGTGGCCGAGAAGGGCATCGATGCAGTCGACGGAGACCAGTGCCCGGCCGAGTTCGACTGCGCCGGCGCCGAGGAACACGCTTCCCTGCGGTTCCGAGGCCAGATCGAACCAGCCTGCGCGCGAGAGGTTCTCGCGCACCGCAGCGTCGCGATCGTCCGAGGGACGATCCGGCGCCCAGTATCCCGTCGTCGGGAAAGAACTGCAGATACTCTTCACCGAGGACGCGAACTCTCGAACATCGTCTTTCGTCATCGTTACGTTTTCAGTCATCGCGCTGTCGCGATCCCTTCCGAAGTATGTGTTGCGCTGACGAGTTCGGCCAGCTGCTGAGTGTGTTCGCCCAGACGCGGTGCAGAGCCGGCGTCGGGTCGGGCCTGTCCGTCGATCTTGAAGATCGATCCCAATACGCTGACGGGACCAATCTCGGGTTGTTCGATCGTCTGCACGAGTCCGTTGGCGCGCACCTGCGGTAGAGAATGCGCTTGCGTGATCTCGCGAACGGGCCCGGCGGGAACGCCGAGTTCCTCGAATGCCGCGATCCAATGCGAGACGGTATCCGTCTTGATCACCTCGGCGAATCGGCGTTTCAGTGAACTCCGCATCTCCCGTTCCGTCTGGTCGGCGGGCTCGGCCTGCGGGTTGACCGCCCATGGGTCGTCGATACCGAGTAGCGCCTGGACTTTCCGGCGCTGCGCCAGATTGAGACAGGCCAGCGCAATGAATCCGTCCGAGGCGCCGTAGCAACGGTAGTACGGCTCCAGTTCGTCCGACTCCGTCACCGTTTCGGCCAGTTGCTCGAGTCTCGTCTCGTCGCAGACAGCGGGCGCGTCGTCGAACTCGCTGCCTCCGACCGACACGAACCGCTGTACCTGCACGGCCAACGACGCTCCGAGCAGCGACACCTCGAAACCTTTGGACACACCGGTCTCGTCGTGTCGCCGGAAGCGGTCGGTGAGACCGGCAAGCGCCGCCGCGAAGGTGAGCAGGCCGGCCGTCAGATCGGCCATGGCGATCCCACCGGATCGACGTGGTACGGGATCACCGCTGCGCGCGTCGGCGAGCAGGAGCCCGGACGCCGCCTGCGCGATCAAGTCGTAACCGAGGGTCTGCGACTCGGGCCCGTCGGTGCCGAATGCCGACACGCAGCACCACACCGCGTCGGGGTTGACGGATTTGACGGTGTCGCGGTCCAAACCGAACCGCAAGGCCCGTTCCGGGGGCATGTTGTGGATCACGACATCCGCGGTACGGATCAACGCACGACTGAAGTCCTGTCCCCGTTCCGTTTTCAGGTCTGCGACCACCGACTTCTTGTTGCGATTCAGCGAGATGAACCATCGTCCGCCATCCGGCGTCAACGGCTCGTAGTGCCGCCAGGCGTCACCGTTCGGGGGTTCCACCTTGATGACTTCCGCGCCGAGATCGGCCAGCATCATCGCCGCGAACGGGCCCGCGACGTACTGCGCGTAGTCGAGCACACGCAGACCGGCGAGCGGCTTGGCGGTCGGTACGGTCATGACGCTGCGCCTACCCTTCGCCTGGAGATGTTCTTGCGTTGAATGTCCGAAACACCGCCCGCGATGGTGGTCGCCGCTGCTGCGCGGGCAAGTGCCGCGAGTTTGCCGTCGAGCACTGCGCCCGGGCCGCTTTCGATCAGTGCACGGGGTCCGAGCACCTCGACCGCCGCGTCTGCCAGTTCCTGCAGCAGCAAGGCGATCGACAGTTTGGCCATCGAGGATTCGGCGCTCGCGTCCTGTCGTGCGTCGAGCCGCTCCGTGGCGCGGCGTCCGTGCAGGCGCGCGATCTGCGCGTCGCCGCGGAGCCCTGCGAGAATCTCGCGATCCTTCGGCGACGTGACCAGGGGCTCCATGTCGTCGAGAAGACGCAGGACAATGCCGACTTTCTCACTGGTTACCCGCTCGAAATCGAGTGTGCCCATGAGAATTTCCCAACCCGCATTTTCCTCGCCGACGATCTGATCGGCCGGGATGGACACGTCCGTCAACGTCAGTTCGCCGAGAGTTCCGCCTCCCAGCGTCTTGTGTACGTCCACGACGATGCCCGGCGTGGTGATGTCCACGAGGAAGACGGAAAGTCCACGGTGACGTGCGTCGGTGGAACCGGTGCGGACTGCGAGGTACACCCAGTCGGCGTGTTCGGCGCTCGATGTCCAGATCTTGCGGCCGTTCACGATGACCCGGTCACCGTCGCGGCGCGCCGTGGTGCGAAGTGACGCGAGGTCGGTGCCCGCTTCGGGCTCGGAGAACCCTTGGCAGAAGATCATGTCGCCGGAGGCGATCTGCGGGAGGAAGATCTGGCACATTTCCTCGCTGGCGAACTGAAGTAGGGCATTCCCAATCGTTTTCACCGACAGGAGGTAGCTCGAGAGTGGCAGCCAGTTGTATCCGAGCTGTTCCTCGACGGCGAATGTGAACAGTGCGTCCAGCCCGCGTCCGCCATAACGCTGCGGCCAGTGCATCCCGATGAGCCCGGCCTTCCCGTATGCGGCATATGCCTCGCGGGAGTCGGCGTCGGAAGGTGAACCCTGATTGCTCGGCACTCCGCAGCCGCTGACTGCAAACTCCTGCGCCAAGCGGGCTGCCGTTGCAGCCGTGTCCTCGAGCGTGAGAGCGGGGTTTGCGATCTCAAAGCCTGCCGTAGTCATAGGCTTGCCTCAACTCCATTTGGTTTCACTGTATGGAAGTAACTTTTGCTCAATGAGAATAGCTCTGCGGATTGGCGAGTGTCAATGAAAATTGGGCGCCCATGCGAAGGTCAGATGTCGAGAACCAGGCGCGGCGAGCACGAACGCCCGACGCAGATCATCATGACCGCGTTGGAAGCTCGTTCCTCGTCCGTGAGCACGTCGTCCTGATGCTCCGGCTCGCCTTCGACCACACGGGCTTCACAACTGCCGCAATACCCTTCGCGACAGGCCCACGGCCAGCCGGGGACGACCTCGAGCACCCGATCGAGAATCGAGTCCCCCTCCTCCACCACGACCGTCGTCCCGGTCGAGGCCAGCTCGACCTCGAACCGCGCCAGTCCGGACGTGGCGCCGGCATCGTCGGCTCGGGGCGTCGAGTCACCGGGAAGACGAGCACTTCCGAAGCGCTCGAAATGCACGGCGCCCACATTCGCATGGTTCGCGCAGCACTCCTGGACTGCCCGCAGCAACGGTTCCGGACCACAGCAGTAGACCTGCGTACCAACCGGAGCGGCAGCGAGCGCCCCCGCCAAATCGATCCGGCCGCACGAGGATTCCGGCACGAAGTCCGTGTCACCCTGCAGCTGTCGAAGTTCCTCGAGGAAGGCCATCGACTCGGTCGTCCTGCCGCCGTACACAACTCGCCAGCGCTTCCCCGCTGCCGCCACGGCACGGGCCATGGGGAGGATCGGCGTGATGCCTATGCCGCCGGCGATGAACAGATACGACTCGGCGTCGACGAGGGGGAAATGATTCCTCGGTCCGCGGACCTCGATCGTCGCCCCGGGGGCGATCGCCGAGTGAAACTCGCGGGACCCGCCACGCCCCTCGGGCTGGTCGAGCACTGCGACCAGGTAACTGCGGTCATCCGAGGGATCGCCGCACAACGAGTACTGGCGAGTGAGACCTGACGGGAGGGTGAAGTCCAGATGGGCGCCGGGTTCCCAGGCCTCCACGGTGCCGCCATCAGCGCGTTCGAAGCGAAACGAAGAGATGCCGTCGGCTTCGCGCCGCACCTCACGGGTCACCAAGAAGGTCGACTCCACCCTCCCCGTTGCGCCATTACTTTCAGGGAGAGAAATTGACTTTCGCATAGCGAGAACAGTACGGACGGCAAGAACTGGCCGTCAACAGTCAGTTGCGGCCTGGAACGACTCGGGGTCGAAGCGGTTAGCGCGCCGAGACCGCTGCCGCCACGTCGCGCAACATGGCAATCGCCGTAACCCGGAATTCCTCGGTCGCGCGACTGAGCGGCAACGAGATGTTGATCCCGCGCAAGGTCCCGTCCGACTGAGGCGGCAATGCGATCGCGATAGAGGTCAGGCCGATTTCGTACTCTTCGTCCGAGATCGAGATCCCGGTCTTGCGAACCTCGTCCAGCCGCTTCTTCAGCTCGGGCCAATCGGCTGCGGTTCGCTTCGTCGTCCGATGATACGGACCTTCACCGATCCGCTCCTTGACCTCCGCGTCGTCCAACTGGGCGAGCAACGCCTTCCCCAGCGCGGTGTTGTGCGCGGAGATCCGCGCACCGATCGTCGCCTGCGGCGTGAGCATGCGCGATCCGGTCACCCCATCCAGGTAGACCACCCACGGTCCGAGCAACATGGCCAAGTTCGTGGTTTCACCCGACTGATTCGACAACTCGTGCAGCTTCGGACGAATAACCACGGTCGGATCGCTGCGAGCGATCAACGGTCCCGCGAGCTGCAGCAGCGTGCTGCCCAATCGCAGATTTCTTCCGCCCGCGACCGGCTCGAGGAACCCGTGACCAACCAGCGTCCCCACTAATCGGTGGACGGTCGGCATCGGCAGGCCACACCGTGACGCGATGTCGCTCTGACTCAACTCCGGATCATCCTCCGAGAAGAGCTGCAGAATCTCCAGACCGCGAGCGAGGGTCTTGACCGAGCTCGGCGAGGCTTCCGATTGCGCGCGCACGTCTGAAGTGGACATGCACGCAAAGCTACTAGCACCCCGGCCGGGCTGGGACGGCATCCCCGCCGAGCGGGACACAACGTCCACGGCGTCACATACGGCCGCGGCCCTGTCCACCAGGCCGGGAAACCGGTGCCTGCCTGACAGGAATCCGGGTCTTGACGACCATATCCCCCGGTAGATACAGTTCTCGTCATGCGGAAGCTGATTTCATTCTTCGAAACTTCTCGCTCCGGTGGCGAGCCGCGAATGATATCCGGCTGACAGCACTCATCCCCGACCTGCGCTGTTCCGCACCGACCCGACAGGGCGGTGATTCGGCGCCGGTCGCCGAAATCTGCAGGTGGGCAGCGCCGCCGGCATTCGTGCCGCGTCTCCCGCACTTCTGGCCTCGCAGTCGCGCCCAGGCCTCACACACCATGAGCCACACTGTGGTTCGAACATCACGAAGCGGAGAAACAATGCTGGACGTGGTAGTCCTCGGGGCCGGGCTCGCCGGCCTCTCAGCCGCGCGGGATCTCATGCATGGAGGTGCCGATGTCCGGGTCCTCGAGGCCCGGGATCGCGTCGGGGGCCGGGTCAAACAGACCCGACTCGACGATGGTCGGATCGTTCAGCTCGGCGGCGAGTTGATCGGGAACTCCCACACGTCGTACATCGGCCTGGTGAACGAACTCGGATTGTCGCTGCGTGACAGCTACATCTCCGAACCCGGGCAGACGGTGTGGGATATCGACGGAACCGTCATCCGTGGCGACCTGGCAACCTGGATGACCGAAGAAGATGTTGCGGACTACGAGCGTGTGACTCAGATGATGGTCGCTCTCGCGAAGCAAGTTCAGCCCGACAACCCGTGGGCACATCCCGACGCGAACGTGCTGGACTCCCTGTCCTTCGCCACGTGGCTCGACGAGGTTGCGGCTCGACCCGCGGTGAGTCGCATGTTCGAGCTGGCCAAGGCGGGGCTGGCGGCGGATGGCACGGCACGGACTTCGCTCCTGGCCGAACTGCGCAAGATGGCTTCTGTCGGCCCGACCGCCCTCGAGAGGTATTACGACATCGACCAGTGGACTCGGTCGACGGTTGCGGAGGGTAGCGCAACGGTCGCGCATCGGATGGCTGCCGAGCTCGGAGACCGAATCGAACTGTCGAGCGCCGTCACCGCTCTCCACGTCGAGCCCCACCGGGTCACCGTGGAACTCCGCGGCGGTCGCACGGTCGCCGCCGCGAACGTGGTGTGCGCGATTCCCGTTGCTCCTCTCAGGCGGGTCGCCATCAGCGGTCTGTCATCCCGGCGCCTCGAATCCCTTCACCGGATTCGCAACTCGCTCACCGCGAAAGTGGTCGCCGCGTACGAGACTTCATTCTGGCGCAGTCAGGGTCAGAGCGGATCCGCCTACGGTGATGGACTTCTCGGATCCACCTGGGTGCAAGGGCCGGGTGTGTTGTCCGCGCTCGTGCCGCCGGCGCAGTTGGCGTTTCACCTCGCCGGAGATCAGGCTGCGCGTGACGTGGACGCCCGCACGGCATTGTCACGGATGTACGGAGAGGCTGCCGCCCACCCGACGGCACTGTTCACCGAGGAATGGTCGATCAAGCCATACTCATTGGGATACATGGCGCATTACGCTCCCGGTGATCTGTCCGCCATCGGCCCGCTACATGCGGCGCACGAACCGCCGTTCTTCGTCGCCGGGTCGGATTACTGGGTCTCCGGCTACATGGAGGGCGCAGTCAGGACCGGGCGTTCGGCAGCCCAGGCGGTACTGCGGCGATAGCCCGCTCGGTCCGCCGGCAGCCCACCTGCCGACCCCACAAATTCACCTGTTCGACAACATGTTCCGTCATCGCACGAGATCGCCACCGACCCCGTGCGATGACGTGCTGTCGGCTCGCTGTCGCAATCACGAATGAGGGAATGAATGAGCACAATCCGTAAATCAGTGCTGCGCCGGGGAGCCCGCGTTGCCGGCCTCGGCGCCGCTGCGGCTGTAGTCCTCGGCCTGATGTCCACCGGTGCGGCCAACGCCGACACCTTCGTGCCGTTGCCGGGTGGCGAAAAGGTCGTCAACGCCGGAAGCGTCACGGCCAAGATCGCCCGCAACGCCGAGAGCGCTCTGGTTTCTCCGTCGCTGGCCGCCAATGGCGCGGGCCGCGTTGCATGGGTGTCGGGTGACGTGTTCGCCGAGCTCGGCGGCGAGATCCCGGAGGAAGGCGCGACGCTGACCACCGGTTACATCGTGGGTTGCCAGGCCGACATCACCGGCCTCGATGGTGGTCTGAGTGCCGATCTCGGTCTCGACTCGCTCGGCCTGGGTGGGTCGCTGTCGATTCCGATCAGCGCCGGTGAGGTCAAGTTCGCCAAGATCAGGTCCAAGACGGACCTGAAGCCGGGTGTCTCCGCGATTCAGTACCGCGACCAGCAGCTCGCGCTCTACTGTCGCTCGAGGCAGGAGCCGACGCGCAAGAGGTGATGGCGGCGCGGATCGTCGCCGAGGGGATGTCCGTCCGCGCGACGGAGGAAGCGGTGACGCTCGCCAACCGCAGCGACGATCAGGTGCAGCCAGCCCAGCGTCGCAAGCCGATCCAGATGCCGGGTCTGCAGGACGTTGCCGAGCGGCTCTCGGATTCGTTCGACACACGGGTCACCGTCAGCCTCGGTAAGCGCAAAGGAAAGATTGTGGTCGAGTTCGGATCGGTGGACGATCTTCAGAGGATCGTTGGAATGATGGAGGCACAGAAGGCCGATTCGTGAGCGCCTGACAGAGGTAGAAGTACCCGCAGATGATCCGTCACTGTGACGGTGGTCGTCGGCGGACCGACTGCAGCAGAACTATCGGGGGCGAAAACTATTGAATACCAGAGGATGTCGCATGATCTGCGGTAGTGACATTTGGAGGCTGAGCTAGCCAGTGTCGACTCACGTCACATCGCTCACTCTCGACGGCTTGGATAAACTCTCCGCCCACGCTCGTCGCTGTGTCTTCTGGGAAATGGATCCGGCGGCCATCCACAGCTCGCGCGGCTTCTGCGACCAGGAGTTCGAGAAGGAAGCATGGCTGTCGATGGTCATGCTCGAATGGGGGTCGTGCGGACAGGTCGCCGTCATGGACGGGAAGCCTGTCGGCAGCGCCCTCTACGCTCCCCCTCGCACGGTGCCGCGCGCGCAACTTCTCCCGACCGCTCCGGTCGGTGCCGACGCCGTCCTCCTCACCAGCCTCCGGCTGGAACCTGCCGGCGAGGAACAGAATTTGGGAACCACGTTGATCCAAGCTGTGGTTGCCGATCTGGTGCGGCGGGGTGTCCGGGCACTCGAAGCGTTCGGGATCCGCAACACCGAGGGAACCGGACCGATCGACACGCACGGTGTTGCCTCGGCCACCGCGGCCCGGGAGTGCTCCCCCGAGGAGTGCATGATCCCGGCCGACTTCCTCGAGGACAACGGCTTCGAAATCGTCGCTCCTCATCACCGGTTCCCGCGACTCCGGCTCGAGCTGAATCGGGACCACGGGTGGAAGGAAGACGTGGAGGCAGCGCTGGAGCGGCTGATTCACACCGCGACGGTGAGCATGGTCGATATCGGCGAACGCACACCCGTGGGAGCGCACTGAGCGCTCGAGAACGGATAATAAGGAACGGTAATCAGGAACGTTCGGAGGACGACAGCTCTTCGGCGAGCAGCTCGGCGAAAGTGAACGTTCCGGTGGGCTGATCGTCCTGGCCGAGCAGGTACAGCCTCTTCACGGAGATGAGGATGGCCTCGGCGATGGCGTCGCGCGCCCGCGGGTTGGAGAGCACCGCGGCATCCAAGTCGTTGGTGAGGTAGCCGAGGTCGATCTGGACGGTCGGCATGTTGGTCAGGCGCAGCAGGTCCCAGGTGCGGCCGTGGGTGCGGCAGTCCTGCAACGGCGTGCGGGCCACGATCTCCCGCTGGATGAAGCCGGTGAGAACCTGACCGATCATCGACGTCGAACCGTGCGAGTTGCCGAAGTGGAAGCTCGCGACACCGTTGGCGGACGGGCTGGTGTTTCCATCGCAGCGCAACGAGATCATCAGATCGGCATCGAACGCGTTCGATGTGGATGCACGCTCGATGTCCGTGGGATTCGCGTGGTGTGGGCGGGACAGGAACGTCTCCATGCCCGTCGCGGCCATGCGGCCCTCGAGGCGGCTGGCGAGGTCCCACAGGATGTCGGACTCCGAGATCGTGCCGTACGGGGACCGCACGATGGTCCCGTAGGTGTCGCCACCGAGACCCGGATCGATGACGATCCGTTTGCCGCTCAGCTGGGGTCCGGAGCTGCGAACCATTTCTTCTTCGCTCATCGCGTGCGGCGAGCCACCCGTGACGCGGGTGCCGAGCAGTTCGAGCGACCGGAGGGTGGCCGGACCGCAGATGCCGTCGGCGGCGATGCCGATCTCCCGCTGAAACGAGGACAGGGAGTCGTGGGTCTGCGGACCGAAGAAGCCGTCGACGCGCCCCACGTAGAAGCCGAGGTCCTGCAGGCGGGTCTGCAGGGTGGCGACGTCGTCGCCGTAGAGCGGTGCGGACAGTTGGTAGATCAGCGTCCGCGCCCCGAGGCGGTAGGACGCCTCTTTCATGGACCGGTAGGTGGCAGGACCCACGATTCCGTCGACGAGAAGCCCACGCTGCTGCTGGAAGGCCCGCACGGCACTGTCCAGGTGATGGTCGAACACGGCGTCGGGAGCGATCCAGTGCGAACCGTTGGTGCTCTCGCGGCGGGTGTCGGCGACACCGTTGTGCAGGAAACCGAGACCGGCCAGAGTGCCCCGAATCTCAGCGACGGCCGGACCATGGTCGCCGTGACGGAGTCGGTGCATGTTTCAGGGCCTCTCAGTCCGAATCAACGAGTACAAACGAGTCTCGGTACAAACAAAACGATCGATGTGCCCGGTCGGTCTAGCTGATGCGACTGGAGCACATCGATCGATTGTCTCAGAGATTCCCACAAAATCGGGAATCGCGCGGGGTGTTCGGGTGTCGATCAGAGAACGTCGGCGAGCTCTTTCAGCAGCGCAGCCTTGCCCTTGGTGCCGACGATCGTGTTGATCGGCTTGCCGTCCTTGAACAGGATCAGCGTCGGGATCGACATGACCTGGAAGTCGCGGGCAGCGCCCGGGTTGGCGTCGATGTCGAGCTTCGCGATGGTCAGCTTGTCGCTGTGCTCACCGGCGATCTCCTCCAGGACGGGGGCGATCATCTTGCACGGGCCGCACCAGGTGGCCCAGAAGTCGACGAGGACGGGCTTGTCGCTGGAAATGACGTCCTGCTGGAACGAATCATCGGTGATGGTGACGGTGTTCGACACGGGGATTTCCCTTACTCGAGGTGGTCGGTGGGTGGGTGGGGTGCTCAGGCGTCGACCGGTTGGCCGGCGGCGGCCACGGTGTTGGCGGTGATGTCGCCGCGCTCGGCCAGCCAGCGCTCGGCGTCCATCGCGGCGGAACAACCGGTGCCGGCGGCAGTGATCGCCTGCTGGTAGATGTGATCCACCAGGTCGCCGGCGGCGAAGACACCGTCCAGTGAGGTGGCGGTGGACGGGTTCTCGACGATGACGTATCCGGCCTCGTCGAGGTCGACCTGACCCTTGACCAGTTCGCTGCGCGGATCGTGACCGATGGCGACGAACATGCCGGTGACGTCCAGCGTGGACGTCTCACCGGTGACGGTGTCGCGGATCACGAGGCCGGTGACGCTGTTCTCCCCCAGCACCTCGACGGGCGCCGCGTTGGTCACGAACCGGATCTTCGCGTTCGCCTTGGCGCGCTCGAGCATGATGCGGGACGCACGGAACTCCTCGCGGCGGTGCACCACGGTGACGCTGCGGGCGAAGCGGGTGAGGAAGGTGGCCTCCTCCATCGCGGAGTCGCCGCCGCCGACCACGACGATGTCCTGGTCCTTGAAGAAGAATCCGTCACAGGTGGCGCAGGCGCTGACGCCGCGGCCGAGCAACTTCTCTTCACCCGGAATGCCGAGGTAGCGGGCTGCGGCGCCCATTGCCAGCACGACGGCGTGCGCCTGGTAGGTCTCGCCGTTCACGACGACCTTCTTGATCGGGCCGGTGAGGTCGAGTTCCTCGACGTCCTCGGTGCGGATGTCGGTACCGAAGCGCTTGGCCTGTTCGCGCATCTGGTCCATCAGGTCGGGGCCCATGATTCCCTCACGGAATCCGGGGAAGTTCTCGACGTCGGTGGTGGTCATGAGGGCGCCACCGAACTGGGTCCCCTCGAACTGCAGCGGTCCGAGTTCCGCGCGCGCCGCGTAGACGGCAGCGGTGTATCCGGCAGGTCCCGAACCAACGATGATGAGTTCATGAACCGTCGATGGAGTGGTCATGCGGGCCTTCCAGTAGTGAGGGGTGCTCAGTCGTATGGATCAACACCAGACTAAAGGGTGTTGTTCCCGGACTGCAGGTGATACCGGTCGCTCCCCTCACAGGGTCGCTGATCAGCGCAGAGTCTCCCGGATGACGCAGCGTGTGCCCGTGTAGATGGTGGGCATGCATTTGTTGCAATGGATGCAGAGCCCCTCGGGCACGTGCAGGTCGTGGAACTTGTTGACGAGGTCGGGGTCGCGGAGCAGGGCCCGCGCCATCGCGACGAATTCGAACCCTTCGCCGAGTGCGTTCTCGATGGTGTCGAGCCGGTTGATGCCGCCGAGGAGGATGAGCGGCATCGACAGCGCGGCACGGAACTGCCGGGCCATCGGGAGGAAGAACGCCTCCTCGAACGGGTAGGTCGGAAAGATCCGCGGCCCGTACACCTTCAGGCCCCAGCCGACCAGTTTGGGCTGGGAGGCAACGAATTCCGCCATCGGGACCTCGCCCCGGAAGAAGTACATTCCGTTGAGCAAAGAGCTGCCGCCGGTGAGCTGCAACGCGTCGAGGTGGCCGTCGGCTTCGAGGAGCCGGGCGATGCGCAGACTGTCGTCGAGCCACAGCCCCTTCGGGACACCGTCCGCCATATTGAATTTCGCCGTCACGGCCACGGAGTCGCCGGCGGCGCGGCGCACACTCTCGATCACCCGGCGGGGAAAGGCCGCCCGCCGCTCGAGGCTGCCGCCGTACTCGTCTGTGCGTTTGTTGAGGTTCGGGCTCATGAACGAGCTGAGGAGGTAGTTGTGCCCGAGGTGGACCTCGATCGCGTCGAAGCCGGCATCGACGGCGTTGCGTGCGGCGTCTTCGTAGTCGCGGGTGACCTGGTCGAGTTCGTCCCTGGTGGCACCCCTCACCAGGCCCATTGCCGGTGGGCTGAGACGAGTGGACGGTGCGAGCGTCTTGGTGCGGTTGGACAGCGGGTTCGCGACCAGACCGGCATGACCGATCTGGGCCGCGACCAGTCCCCCTTCGGCGTGGACGGCGTCGGTGAGGCGGCGCAGGTCGGTCACGTGTGCGCGGTCGAGCACGAGCGTATTCGCGTGGACGCGTCCGCCGGGTGAGACGGCGCAGTAGGCGACGGTGGTCAGGGCGGCGCCGCCGCGCGTGACCTCTGCGTGGAAGTCGACGAGCTGGTCGGTGACCCGGCCGTGCGGCATGACACCTTCGAACGTCGCCGCCTTCACGATGCGGTTGCGCAGAGTCAGGGGGCCCAGGCGAGCCGGCTCCCAGATGCCGGGGTGCGGTGCTGGAACGGTCATGGTGGTCTGCCTTCGCGTGGAGTTGGTGGGGACGGTGCTCAGCCGAAGGTCGCGGCCAGCGCGGCGCGGGCCGGACGCCAGGTGAGGCCCAGTTCCTCACGGGTTCTGGAATCGTCGGTGGGGGTGGCAGCGGTGAGGAGCCACGCGGCCTCGTAACTGAGTCCGGCGCTGAGGGGTGTGAGCTTGCCGATCACGTCGGCGAACCGGCCGATCGTGCGAAACGTGGCACCCGACAACGGGATGCGGCGAAGTCGGCGCCCGGAGGACCGCTCGAGGATGTCGATGAGCTGGTTGAACTCGATGAGCTCGCCGCCGCAGACGTATCGCCGGGCGCCGCGGCCGGGTTGCATCGCGGCGGCGTGGACGGCGGCCACGTCCCGCACGTCGATCATCTGCATGCCGCCGTCGAATCGGGGTGCCACCCCGCCGCTGACGAGCGCGCCCCAGCCCTGCTCGGTGACACCTTTCGTAGACCCGAGCCCGGGACCGACGACGCTCGTCGGGTAGGTGATGACCACCGGGGCGCCGGCGTCCTGGAGTGCGCGGGCGATGCGATCGGCAGCCGCCTTGGTGCGGCCGTACGCACTGCGCCCCGCCGCCGTCGGACTGTCCGGTCCGATGACGGCGTCGGGTGACGGAAACAGGGCGCTGAAGCTCGCCACGTGGACGATCGGGTCGAGTCCGAGGAAGGCCGCCCGGGTGAGGATCGCGGCGGTGGCCTGCGTGTTGATCTCCCACATCAGCTGTTCGCGACGGTCGTCGGTGCCCACCACCCCGGCGGCGTGGAGCAGGGCGTCGCAGCCGTCGAGGAGGCCCGCCACCACGTCGGGGTCGCGGATGTCGCCGACCACCCGCTCGATCCGCGCGGCGGCGTCACCGGCCGCGTCGAGCAGGGTGTCGGGACACTCGGTGGGGAGGACCAGTAACCGCACCGAATGCCCGTCGGCGAGGAGCGTCAGCGTCGTGTGCGCGCCGACGTATCCGGTGCCGCCGGTGACCGCGATCTTCATGTGTCCGTCCTGTTCGAATTACGATGCCACTGGACTCGTAATAGGTACGATATAGCGCGGAAGGCACCTCTGTCCCACAATTCGAACCAATGAATGCAACTGGAACCGGCCGCCCGCGCGACCCGCGGATCGACACCGACGTCCTCGCCGTCACCCGTGCGATGCTCGTGGAATCGGGCTGGGAGCAACTCAGCATGCGGGCCATTGCGACCCGCTCCGGGGTGAGCAGGGCGTCCATCACCCGGCGGTGGCCGTCGAAGGCGCATCTGGTGCTCGACGCCATCCTCGGCGCGACACCGGACCTGACGCCGTTCGAGGGCACCGATCGCGAAGGCTGGATCCGCTGGGTGGTGACCGGCAGCGCCGAACTGTTCTCCCGCCCGGAAGTGCGAGCGGCCACGCCGGGCCTGCTGGCCGCGATCCGCGACCACGACGATCTCCGCACCGCGCTCTGGCGGGGATTCAGCGGGCCCAGTACTCAGCTGTTCGGGCGCGAGGAGGGCCCGGGTGAGTCGAACACCGCGACGGCCGTGCTGGTGCTCGCCGCCGGCGCCGCACTGTTCACGAGCCTGATCGCCGTCGAGGACGACACTCCGGAACTCCGCGCGAAGATCCTGGAACTGCTCATGCCGGTCGCGCGTTCGGAGAGCGAAAACCCCTGACCGTCAACCGATATCGGTGACGTCGAGTGTCGCAGGGTCGCCCGCACTGCACTCGCGGCCCACCACCATCGCTGTGATCTGCGGCGGCCGCGGCCCCGCCACCAGAAGCAGGACCCCCGGTTCGCCGTCGAGCCGGACCTCACCGGACCCCAGGAGGGCACGGGACGGCTCGATACCGTTGGCGCGCAGACATTCTGCGAGAACCGCGGGATTCTCGAGTGGTCCGAGCTGCCGCGAACCGATCAGGGTGAGGAGGCGTCCGGAATCGGGGTCGCTCCCCAGGTCGAGAACCGGCGGCGTCGAGGACGTTTCGGAACCGGGCAGGGCCACCGGCGGCTGCTCGGGTGACCGACTGCCCGGCGTGACCACCGCGACGGTCACCACGACCGCTGCCGCCGCCGCGAACGTTCCCGCGGCCACCGCCGCCCACTTCCGTCGCCCGGCGAGCGGCACCACGGTGGACGCGGCCCGCTCCGCGGCGAGGGAGCGCTGGATGCGGTCGGCGACGTCGTCGGGAATCGGGGTGGTAACGGAATGATCGCGCCCGAGCGCGCCGAGCTGATCGGTGACCCGGTCGAGTGCGTCGATGACGGCCATGGCCTGCGGGTCGTTCCGGACGAGCGGCCACAGCCGATCGCTGACCGACTCCGGCAGCACCCCGGCATGCAGATCGGCCAGCAGGTCTTCGGAATATGGCGGTTCGGGCAGCGTGGCGTCGGAGGGGTGGAACTCACGGTCGGCCATGGCACCTCCTCACCGATTCATTGTGGTCCGGGACGCCGGGATACTGCCCCGCTCCTACTACGGTTTGACGCCCCGGAGTCATGATCGGTTCCCCTCCACCCGAAAATATTCGAGCGAGGCGGCCAGCTTCTTCCGGCCCCGGGCGCAGCGGCTCTTCACGGTGCCCTCCGGAACCCCGAGGAGCATCGCGGCCTCGCTGGTCGAGCGGCCCTCGAGGTCGACGGCCACGATCGCGGTCCGCTGATCCGGTGGGAGCTGCGCCAGAGCGCGCTCGACCACCAGGCTGAGTTCCACCTCGGACACGTAGTCGCGGGTGTCGCGCGGTTCGTCGTCCTCTTCGGCGGAGAGGGACACGGCCGGACGAGCCTTGTTGCGGCGGATGCGGTCGAGGCAGGCGTTGACGACGATCGTGTGCAGCCAACTCCGGACCGCGGCGTCCCGGCGGAACGAGCCGGCGTTGCGATGCGCGGACAGCAGCGCTTCCTGCAACGCGTCCGCGGCATCCTCCGCGGTGTAACTGGTGCGTTTGGCGACGTGCCACAGATGGTCGTAGTGGCGTCCGAGCAGTGTCTCGAATGCGTGCCGGTCGCCGGCGACGTGCGCCGCCAACAGGTCGACGTCCGAGGGCTCACCCTCGGAATCCCCCCGGAAGATTCGCACCGGCGGATGTTAGCTCAGTTCGCCGGTCCGCGAGCACCGGGTGCCGTCTACGTCGCGGCGTTGAAACCGATGTCCGCGATGGACGATTGATTCTTGCCACCCGAATTGCTGAGGCCGGTGATCCACACCAGCACGTTCTTGGTGGGCCCCTCCGACTTCAGCGGGATGTCGGTGACACCGTTGCCGAGCACCTTCGAACCGAGCACCTGCGTCTGGTCGAGGGTCGGGTTCTCCGACGGGGCGCTGCGGATCTCGACGTTGGTGCCCGGTGTCGGCGAGGTGATCGACACGCTCGACAGGGTGGTCGGCTCGTCCAGCGTGACCATCAGGCCCACACCGTTCTTCAGCGCGGGGAAGGGCTGAAAGTACGAGTCGGTGCTCCACACGGTGGACGGGTTGCCGTCGACGGCCAGCCGGGCGTTGGCGGCGGAGTCGGGGGTGCCCTGCGGCGAGAACACCGTTGCCCCGGAAGGCGTGATCGGTGCGACGTTCGCCGCAGGGGCGGGCGCGGGTGCAGGTGACTCGGGATTGGGCGGCGGCTCGGCCGAAGTGGTGAGGCCGAAGTCCTGCTCGGTGAGCGGCGCGTCGGAACTGCTGCCCGTGAGGAACGTCGCGAGCCAGAAGCCCAGGAGCGCCAGCACGATGATCGTGACGACCGCCAGGCCCACGAGCGCGGCGATCATCCGGTTGGACTTCTTCTTCTCCGCCTCCAGTGCTTCCGGGTCGGCGAGAGCGTGACCGGACGGGCCGGGGCCCCGCTGCCCGAGGCGCAGCACGGGGATGAACTCTGTCTTGTCGTTGACGACGGATGCCTGATCGAGAATGTGCTGCACGGTGGCGGCCGTGCGGATTCCCCCGTTCGGCTCGAGCGACCGCAGAGCCACCGCGGAGATCTCGAACGGGACCTCCGGCCGGATCACCCGCGGTCCGATGGGCTGCCCGCTCGAGTCGCGGTCGGCCAGTCGCATGCCGCCGACGCTGCCGGGGCGAGGCGAACCCGACGGATCACCGGCCGGGGCGGACGGGTCGCCCAGCGGCCAGCGGGCGGTGATGAGGGCGTAGAGCATGGCGCCCAGACCGCGCACGTCGGAACTCGAGTCGGAATCGGCGAGTGTGGCCGGGAACGCCAGCACGGCATCGCCGTTGATGCTGATACGGACGCGGTCGGGGTGATCGATGGACAGTGCCCCACCGGCGCGGTGCGCGGTCTCGGCGGCCGCGGCGAGCGCACGGATGGCACTGGCGGCGCCGATCGGAGAAGGCTTGGTGTCGGCCATCTCCCGCAACGAGCGGCCCGGGGTCCACTCGGCGACGACGATGCCGCCCGAGCTGCCGCGGACCACGTCGAGCACGCGGGCGAGACCCGGGGAATTGATCCGGCCCAGTCGCAGAGTGCGGGACAGAATGGCCTGCGGGCCTTCGGGACCGGCCGAGGTGGAGCGTTGTTCGGCGTCCACGAACGTGAGAGCGACCTCGCGGTCGAGCTTGACGTCGAGTGCCTGCCAGAACTGCAGGCCGCGCGAACCGCCGTGCGGTGTCAGCAGTCGGTACCGGCCGCCCGCGACGGAGGCGCCGGGAATGAGCTTGGGGCCACGGGGAGTACGACGGGGGCCTGCGCCGGGCTCACGTCCGGGCGCGGGTGTGATCGGGATCACGCCGGTGTCGTAGCTGAGATCCCGTGCGGGCGCAGCGCCCATGTGACGTGTGTCTCCGCGCGATTCGCTTGCCTCGTCGGCGGGAGTCTTCGGCGCGGCCTTCGTCTCGGCGTCGGCACCGTTGCGATCGCCGGTGTCCTTGCTCTGACCCGTTTTCGGAGTGTCTGTGGAGCCCGCGGAGGTGGCTGCGTCCTTCTTCTGCGGTGCGTCGGCGCCGGCCTGCTTGTCGGACTTCGCGGAGCCGGCGGAGGCCGACTCGGACGAGATCCGGGTGGTAGGGGCGTCGACGCCGTTGGGGGTGGCGGCCGAATCGCGTTCGGACGCTTGCACCGTAGAACCTCCGGCTCTCTTGCTGCCGGCCACGTCGTCGTCGCTCACCCTCACTCCTTCATTTTCGAATGCCCAACTCCGACCAGTACCGGGCGGCGCTCCGACCCGCTCGTGTCCAGGGTACGGGAGTCCACCGGGTCGTTCGATACCACGCGGCTGTCCTCCGACGTCGTGCGGTGTGGCACGGACCACGGGAATCAGTTCTGTTTCGGCGTCTGCGAGCGGGTCGACCTCCGGTTCCGGCGCCGCGCCGCGACCGCGCAGGGCACGAACCTTGCGGGTGACGGCGACGGTGATGGACACGATCTCGGGGATTTTCGCGAACCAGAGGATCACGAAGGTGACGACGAGCATCAGGACGCCGCTGATCATGACCCGGACCATCGAGCCCGGGCCGCCGAACAAACTGGTGAGCCGGTCGAGCCCGAGGAGTCGGTCGGCGCCGAGCATGACGAGCGCACCCGCCATGGACGCGAGCACCACCACCCACACCGTCTTCCCGACGTTGGCCATCTGCAGGTTGCCGAGGCTGCGGTGCAGCAGATATCCGCCGACGACCGCTCCGGTGATGTAGCCGAGGCCGTTGGCCACGCCGAGCAGGATCACCACCTGGTCGTCGCTCGAGGCGATCATCGGGGTGAGCGCGGACAGCGCGATCTTCACCACGGTGATGCCCAGGACGATCCAGGTGGGTGTCCACGCCTGCTCCCGCGCGTAGAAGACGCGCAGCTGGATCAGCACGAGCGAGTACGGGATGAGGGTGAACGCCGACCAGCTCACGGCCTGGCCGAGGCGTTCGGCGTCGCCCGAACCGAAGTTGCCGTACCCGTACAGCGCCTGACCGATCTCGGGGCCCGCGAACGTGAGGAACGTGATGATCGGGACGAGCGAGATCATCGTCAGCCGGGTGGCGACGGACAGGTCGTCGACGACGGCGGGGGTGTCGTCGGCGGCGGCGTTGCGGCTGAGCCGCGGCATGATCGCGGTGAGGACCGTCACGCCCAGCACGCCGTACGGCAGCTGCAGCAGGAGCCACGCGTTGTTGTAGATCGCGGGACCCGACGCGTCGGCGTGCGACGAGATGCGGGTGGCGACGATCATGCCGGCCTGGCTGATCAACACGTACAGGACGATCGCGACGGCCATGCCGCCGAACTGCTTGAGCCGGTCGTCGAGGCCCCACAGCGGTTTCAGCGAGATGCCCTCGCGCCGGATGGCCGGCACCAGGCTCATCGCCTGCACCACGACACCGAGGGTGACGCCGACACCGAGGACCAGCAGCTTCGGGTCGCTCATCCGCACCGGGTCGAGGGTGATCTCCCCCGGGGTCGCGTAGTAGATCACCAGCACGGTGAGCATCACGACGTTGTTCAGCACCGGAGCCCAGGCCCCGGGTTTGAACACCTGCCGGGTGTTGAGAATGGCCGTGAGCAGCGCCGACAGTCCGTAGAACAGGATCGCGGGCAGGAGGAGATAGGACAGGGCTGTGGTGAGGGACGTGTCCACCTTGCCGTCCGCCGACAGGAAGACGTGGGTGGTGAGTACGGGTGCCGCGGCGGTCGCGAGGAGCGCCGCCGTCCCCAGGAGCACGCACGTCGCGGTGAACAGGCGCCGTACGAACGCCGCACCCTGGTCCGGGTCCTCGCGCTCGGCACGTACCAGGACGGGCACGACGATCGCGGTGAGCACGGCTCCGAGCACGAGCTCGGAGATCATGTTCGGGATCTGGCTGGCGACGGTGAACGAGCTGGCCACCGAGCCACCCAGCAGCGTCAGGACCAGCAGCTGTTTGGCGAATCCGGTGATGCGGCTGACGAGCGTCGCGACCGCGATGGAACCGGTGGACGCGAGAAGACGGGAATTGCTCTGTTTCTGCGGCGCGGTCGACGGACCGGAATCCCGGACCGGAGGCGGCGTGGGGTCGACCCGGATGGCCGCGAACTGCACCGTCGGCGCCTCGTCCGGCCGGATCTCCCGAGCCCAGTGGTCCCGTTCCCACGGGGCGACCCGGGGATGGGAGCGATCGGGAAGCCTCTGGCCCCTACTGGGCAAGTTCCCGGTCATGAACGTTCGTACCCTTCGTCAGCTGGATCCGGCTGGCCGCGGAATCGATGCCACAGCCGGCGGCCGGCGAGGAACAGCAGCAGAGCACCCGCGCATGCTGTCAGTATCGCCAACGCCTGCCCGTACGCGTTGGACCGTACCGTCACGCTGGTCGGCTCTCCCAGTTGCTGTCCATCGGCGGTGGTCAGAGAGAATTTGACGACGAGCTTGCGCGAGTCGTTGGCCTCGGTGGGAACGGTGAGGGTGCGACTGCCGCGCGGGGGCAGCGTGGTGGGCCCGATGTCGGTGATCGTCATCCCCGACGGCGCATCCACCTGCAGGCGCACCGTGATCCCGACCGGCAGGTCGTTCCGGGCCACCAGCAGCAGGGGGCTCTGTTCGGACGCCAGTGTGTAGACGCCGCCGGGTGACACGACGGTGACGGCGCCGAACATGTCGTCCATGGTTTCGGCCACCTCGTCGGCGCGCAGGTCGGCCGCCTCTTCCGCGGACCGCCGTTCGTCGTCGCGGCGGTGGGCGAGGCTCATCGACCGCACGAGGTCCTCTCGCAGCGGCGCCGTGAACCGTTCCGGAGTGAGGGGGGCCTGCGGGTCGTCGACCAGCGCGGCGTTCAGCGCCTCGATGCGCGGCATCTGCGTTGCCGCGGCGTCGCGGAGGCGGGCGGGGACGCCGTCCTCGGCGGCCTGATCCGGGTACTCCAGGGCGGCGACCTCCGGTGATCCGGGCTGACGTCCCAGCAGCGCGGGTAACGGCCGGGAGGTGGCCAGCCCCGACCGCATCAGCGAGGACACCGTGGACAGCAGCGTCTTCGCGTCGTCGGCGCCTGCCGTCCACAGTTGCGGCGGCACCACCATCAGCGAGCGGGGTGTGCCGGAGGCCCGTGCGGCCTCGGGTTCGAGGGCAGACCACGACACCGCGCCGAGAGCGTCCTGCAGTCGCGCGGTCTGCGAATCGTCCGACAGGTCGTACCGGGCGCGTTCCGGGGTGTACGACGGGGTTTGCGGGGTGGTCCCCATGGCGGCGAGGGCCGTGCCGACCGAGGGATCGAACAGCAGGGCGTCGACGCTTCCGGTGGCCGTGGACGTCTCGGCCGCGGCCGGGGTGGTTCCCCCGGTTCCCCCGTTCCCGGGGACGGGAACCGGGGCCGGTGTCGCCTCGATGACGTGGGCGCTGTCGCGGGGTGCGGTCGTGTCGACGGAGTTCGCGGCTACGAGCGTGGTGGTCGCTTCGTCCCCGCGGAGCATCTGCGCGGTCGCGTCGTCGAGCACGCCCGCGTCGCTCCACACGAAATTGCGCAGCGACGTCACCCCCAGCACGTTGTCGACGATGTCGGCGGGAGCCTCGACGGCGGTGGCGGTGAGGTCCGGGTTCGCGACCTCCGTGATCGCGGCCAGGTCGGCCTGCGCGAACGGCACCGACGTGGTGCACATGGTGGCGGCCAGCGACCGGGCCCGTTCGAGCCACGCGGACGCGGCGTCCTTGCCCGTCCCCTCGTGGGCGGAACCGGTGGGGTCGGAAGGATCGTCCACCACCAGATATCCGCGGGTCATGTTCTCGACGGTGATCAGCAGGTCCGGGTCCACCGCCAGGCACAGACTGTCCCGGAGGGTGTGGTCGCGGTCGACGCTCTCCCGGGTGGCGAACTCGGCCGCTGCGAGGAGTTCGTCGAGCCGGCCACCGTCCGCGAGCGAGGTCGCGAGTTCGTCGTCGACGAGACGGACCGGTTCGGTGACCGAGCCCGGGACACCCGCCGCGAGCCGGGGCCGGTCGGCGAGCGGCCACAGCATGGTGACGGCGACCGGGCTGGAGATGTCCGGCGGAACGGCCGGACTGCCGGGAACTCCGAACACGGGCAGCAGGAAGCGGGCGTCGTCGAGGCGCGCGGCCCCGCCGTACTCGGGGGTGCCGTTGACGTTCACCATCAGCGGGTACACGCCGGGTTCGGTGATGTCGAGGGACACGTCGGTGTCGGAGCGCAGCGGCAGCGACAGCGTGAACTGCTTGCTCTGCCCCTCGTCGAGGCGCCCCGCCACCGTGTCGAACATGCCGACGGTGTCGTACCGGGACTGATCGAGGGTCAGCGACGTGCGGAGGCCCTCGCTGCTCGCGACGGCCGGGGCGCGCTGCATGCGCACGCTGACGTCGCGGACCGTGCGGTCGCCGATGTTCTTCACCGAGCCCGTGACCGTGACGAACGGGTCGCTGGTAGTGGTGACGGTGGACGGCGTGACGTTGTCGATGTGCAGCTCGAGAAACTCGGGATCCTCGTCGACCATCTGGGTCCCGGCGCTCTCGGGCGGCACGGGATCCTGGGCGGTCGCCACAACGGTGCTGGTGGGAGCCAGAACGACCGCGAGTGCGGTCAACGTCACGGCACCGACCCGACGCAAAGCCATCCTCATCCGGCGTCTGGCCCCTTCTGGAGCTTCAGGTCGGGTGCGGTCGGGGCGGTCGTCATCTTGGAGATCAAGTCACCGGCGATTTCTGCGAGTTTCCGTTCGTCTGCGTAGGCCAGGCGTGATCCCAGCTCGGCGAGCGGCACCCACGCTACCTCGGTGACTTCCACGTCTTCGTCCGACAGTTCCCCACCGAGGCATCTGAGCAGATAGTGGTGGACGGTCTTGTGGACGCGGCGGCCCTCGGTGACGAACCAGTAGTCGATGCTGCCGAGCGACGCGAGGACGGTGCCCTGGATGCCGGTCTCTTCCTCGACCTCACGCATCGCGGTCTGTTCCGCGGTCTCACCCTGTTCGATGTGCCCCTTGGGCAGCGACCACAGCAGCCGCCCGCGACGGTCCGTGCGACCGATCAGCGCGGCGCACAGATTCTCCCGCGGCCCGCCGAGACCGTTGACGACGAGTCCCCCCGCCGAGGTTTCCCGAACCGTCCTCATGTGGGGTTTCGCGGGTTTGCCGACGGCGCCGCGCCGCCGCGAGTTGCGGCGACTCCTGTTCGCACGTTCGGCAGCAGACACCCCATCGATAGTAGTTGGCTTTGCCGTTTCCACCTGAACGCCGCACCCGAACCGAGACGCTTCGTGACACTCCCGTGGTGAACCGAACTGCGAGGTGACAGCGTGTATGCGTATCCCGCTATTTGCGCACCTCGGTAAGCTTCCTGGACGTGACTGCCCCTTCTCTCGACGACGAGCGCCGTACGCGACTGCTTGCCGGTGCCGCGGTGACGCTGCGCGAGCTGTCCGAAGTCCTGACGCCGCTCGGTGAGAGGTTCGCCGCCGCCGGTCACGAGTTGTACCTGGTGGGGGGCAGCGTCCGGGACGCGATCCTGGGCCGCCTCGGCACCGACCTCGACTTCACCACCGACGCCCGGCCGGAGCAGGTGCAGAAACTGCTGTCGGGCTGGGCCGACAACCAGTGGGACACGGGCATCGACTTCGGGACGATCAGCGCGGCCAAGGCCGGGCAGCAGATCGAGATCACCACGTACCGCGCCGACGCCTACGACCGGGTGTCGCGCAATCCCGTCGTCCAGTTCGGGTCGAAACTCGAGGACGACCTGGTGCGGCGCGATTTCACGGTCAACGCGATGGCCGTGCGGATCGGTGCGGACGGTTCGCAGGACTTCGTCGATCCACTCGGGGGCATGGACGCCCTGCTCGCCGGGGTGCTCGACACCCCGTCGGCGCCGGAGAACTCGTTCAACGACGACCCGCTGCGCATGTTGCGGGCCGCGCGGTTCGTGTCCCAGCTGGGTTTCACCCTGCACGAGCGGGTGCATCGGGCGATCACCGACATGGCGTCGCAGATCGAGCGGATCACGGCCGAGCGGGTGCGTGCGGAACTCGACAAGCTGATCCTCGGCGAGTTCCCGATCGACGGCATGAACGTGATGTGCGAGACGGGCCTGGCCGACTACGTGCTGCCCGAGGTGCCGCAGATGAAGCTCGAGATCGACGAGCATCATCAGCACAAGGATGTGTACTGGCACTCGCTGACCGTGCTGAAGCAGGCCGTCGACCTCGAGGAGGGCGACCCCGACCTGGTGTTGCGGTGGGCGGCGTTGCTGCACGACGTCGGCAAACCGGACACGAAGCGCAACGAGCCGGGCGGCGGCGTCAGTTTCCACCACCACGAGGTGGTGGGCGCGAAGATGGTCCGCAAGCGGATGCGGGCCCTGAAGTACTCGAAGCAGATGGTCGACGACGTCTCGCAGCTCGTGTTCCTCCACCTTCGGTTCCACGGCTACGGCAAGGGGCAGTGGACCGACTCCGCCGTGCGCCGGTACGTGACGGACGCCGGTCCCCTGCTGCCGCGCCTCCACAAGCTGGTTCGCGCCGATTGCACCACGCGCAACAAGCGGCGGGCGGCCGCTCTGCAGGCGACGTACGACGACATCGAGGAGCGGATCGCCCGGATCGCCGAGCAGGAAGACCTCGCGCGGGTGCGCCCCGACCTCGACGGTAACGCCATCATGGAGTTGCTCGGCATTCCGGCCGGCCCGGACGTCGGGAAGGCCTGGAAGTACCTCAAGGAGCTGCGGCTCGATCGCGGTCCCCTCAGCCGGGACGACGCGGAGGCCGAACTGCTGTCGTGGTGGGCCGCGCAGAAGGGCTGACTCCTCCGTCGGTCGTACTCCGAACCTGACCGATTACCCACCGTAGATGTGGCGACGGTCACATCGCTCCGTCGACTCGTCCGAACGGACTCACCACTGCGCCGCACCCTGGGTGCGAGAGACGTCATCGAACGCTCACCGGGGTTAATCCCGACGAAACACGCCTGTCGGCACCATTGATACAGGTCGTGAGCCAGGTGGACACGCGGCGACCGTGCAGGTGAGGAGCTAGTCGATGCAGCAGCAGAAAGCCGGTACTTCCACAGTGAAGACCGCCTGCTCGTACTGCGGTGTCGGCTGCGGCATGGTGCTCGAGGTCGGGATAGATCCCGAGACGAATGCGCGCCGAGTACTCAAGGCGTCCGGCGACAAGGACCATCCCACCAACTTCGGCCGCCTCTGCACCAAGGGTGCGACGAGCGCCGAGATGCTCGTGGCCGGTGGTCGCATGGAAACCGGATACGTGCGGGACGAGCGCGGGGAGGCACCCACCTCGGTGGATGTCGCCGCCGCCATCAGCGAGACCGCCCGCCGACTGAAGCAACAACTCGACGAGCACGGCCCGGACGCCCTGTCCTTCTATGTCTCCGGCCAGATGTCCATCGAGGCGCAGTACCTCATCACCAAACTCGCGAAGGGTTTCGTCGGCACCAACCAGATCGAGTCGAACTCGCGGCTGTGCATGGCCAGCGCGGGCACCGGCTACAAGCAGTCGCTGGGTGCGGACGGCCCGCCCGGGTCGTACCAGGATTTCGACCAGGCCGACGTGTTCTTCGTGATCGGCGCCAACATGGCGGACTGTCACCCCATCCTGTTCCTGCGGATGATGGACCGCGTCAAGGCCGGCGCCAAGCTGATCGTCGTCGACCCACGCCGCAACGCGACCGCCGACAAGGCGAACCTGTTCATGCAGATCGCCCCGGGCACCGACCTCGCGCTGCTCAACGGCCTGCTGCACCTGCTCGTGACGAACGGGCACACCGATCCCGAGTTCATCGCCGAATTCACCGAGGGCTGGGAGGTGATGCCGGAGTTCCTCGAGGAGTACACCCCCGAGAAGGTCGCGGAGATCACCGGTATCCCCGAATCCGACATCCGTCAGGCCGCCCAGTGGATCGGCGAGGCCGGCAACTGGATGAGCTGCTGGACGATGGGCCTGAACCAGAGCACCCACGGCACGTGGAACACCAACGCGATCTGCAACCTGCACCTGGCCACCGGGACGATCTGCCGTCCGGGCAGCGGCCCGTTCTCCCTCACCGGTCAGCCGAACGCGATGGGCGGCCGCGAGATGGGGTACATGGGTCCCGGCCTGCCGGGGCAGCGGTCGGTGCTCGCCGCCGACGACCGGGCGTTCATCGAGGACCTGTGGGAGCTGCCGGAAGGCAGCATCCGCACCGAGGTCGGCACCGGCACCGTCGACATGTTCGAGCGCATGGTGGCGGGCGAGATCAAGGCCTGCTGGATCATCTGCACCAATCCCGTTGCCACCGTGGCGAACCGGCGAACCGTGATCGAAGGCCTCGAGGCCGCCGAGCTCGTGATCACCCAGGACGTCTTCCTCGACACGGAGACCAACGGATACGCCGACATCCTGCTCCCCGGGGCGCTGTGGGCGGAGTCGGATTCGGTGATGATCAACTCCGAGCGCAACCTCACGCTGCTGCAGCAGGCCGTCGACCCGGTCGGTCAGGCGCTGCCCGACTGGCAGATCATCGCCCGCGTCGCCGCCGAGATGGGGTACGCGGACGCGTTCACCTACGAGTCCTCGGAGGACGTGTTCGAGGAGATCAAGCGCACCTGGAATCCCAAGACCGGCTACGACCTGCGCGGCGTCACCTACGACCGTCTGCGGGAGACGCCGGTGCAGTGGCCGAGCCCGCCCGGCGACCGCACCGATCGCAACCCGATCCGCTACGTCAACGACGGCGTCAGCCAGAACCTGCTGTCGGCTCCCGACGGGTCACTCCCTCGGCTCGCGTTCGCCACCGCGAGCGGCAAGGCGGCCTTCTTCGCACGCCCGCACATGCTGCCCGCCGAGATGCCCGACGACGACTACCCCTTCGTGCTCAACACCGGACGGCTGCAACATCAGTGGCACACGATGACCAAGACCGGCAAGGTCGCCAAGCTCAACAAGTTGAACTCCGGCCCGTTCGTCGAGATCAATCCGGCTGACGCCCAGAAGCTGTCGATTGCGGACGGCGACAAGGTGGAGGTCGCGTCCCGGCGCGGCCGCGCGGTGCTTCCCGCCGTCGTCAGCGACCGCGTGCTGCCCGGCGGGTGTTTCGCCCCGTTCCACTGGAACGACTCGTTCGGTGAATATCTCAGCATCAACGCCGTCACCAACGACGCCGTCGACCCCACGTCCTTCCAGCCGGAGTTCAAGGCGTGCGCCGTGTCCCTGACCCGGGTGGCCCCGGTGTCCGCTCCGGAGGTCCCGGAATCGGGCGGGGCTCTCACCCTCGCGCAGGGTTCGCCTGCCGCCGAGATGAGCCGCATTCTCGGACTGGACGACTCCGCCTCACCCAGTTTCGACGAACACGAACGCATGTACCTCGCCGGTCTGCTGGCCGGTTTGCAGTCCACCGAATTGCAGGGCGTTCCAGTCCTTCCGCGCACTGCGCCGATCTCCGGGTCGAAAAGGGTGTGGCTGGACGGGCTCATGGCGGGTCTGTTCTCCCGCTCCGAAGTTCCGGATGGCACTTCGGCGCCGGACGGGAGTCCCGCGAACGCTGAATCGGTCCAGCACCCGGTGGTCGTGGTGTGGGCGTCGCAGACCGGCAACGCGGAGGAGTTCGCCGCCGAATGCGCCGGTCAACTCGAGGCCGCCGGGCACGGCACCCGCCTGGTCAGCATGGACGACTACGACGTCGCGGGCCTCGCCGACGTCCGTGATCTCCTGATCATCACCAGCACGTTCGGGGACGGCGACGCCCCCGACAACGGCAGCAGCTTCTGGTCGGCTCTCAGCAGCGACGAGGCCCCGAGGCTGTCGCAGACCAGGTACGCCGTCCTGGCTTTCGGTGACTCGAACTACGACGACTTCTGCGGGCACGGCAAGCGACTCGACGCGCGGTTGGAGCAGCTCGAGGCGAAACGGCTGACCGAGCGGGTCGATTGCGAACCGGACTACGAGGACCAGGCCCGTGAGTGGCTGACCCAGGTGCAGAACCTCGTTCGCGAGCGTGCGGCCGACGGTGCGACCGCGACCCCGGCCGCGCCGGCCCGGCCCGCGGCGAAGAAGGCGGCGACGTTCACGCGCAAGACGCCGTTGGTCACCCGGTTGACGAGGAACATTCCGCTCAGCGCGGCCGGATCGTCGAAGGACGTGCGGCAGTTCGGCTTCGAGGTGAGCGATCCGGAGTTCTCCTACGAGGCCGGCGACGCGCTCGGTGTCTGGCCCACCAACAGCGACGCCGTCGTCGACGAATGGCTGAAGGTCACCCGCTCGATCCCGGACACGCCCGTCACGTTGCCGGACCTGCCCGAGATGACGCTGCGGGAGGCGCTGCGGACGAAGCTCGAGATCACCAAGGTGACCCCCGAACTGCTGCGGTTCGTGCAGAGCCGCACCCAGGACACCGAATTGGCGCGGCTGCTGCGCCCGCAGAACAAGATCGCGCTCCAGCAGTGGCTGTGGGGGCGGCAGTCGATGGATGTGCTGGCGCAGTACGCGGTCGATGCCGACGCCGACGAGTGGCTGGGCGTCCTCAAACGCCTCCAGCCGCGGCTGTACTCGATCTCGTCGAGTCCCAAGGTCGACCCCGGTGAGGTGCAGCTGACCGTCTCCGCGGTGCGCTACAACCACGAGGGCAAGAACCGCTCCGGGGTGTGCTCCACGTTCCTCGCCGATCACTGCGACGACGCCGACGTGCCGATCTTCGTGCAGAAGTCGGCGCACTTCCGTCCCCCGCAGGCCGCCGACGCACCGATGATCATGGTCGGACCCGGCACCGGCATCGCGCCGTTCCGCGGATTCCTGCACGAGCGTAGGGAATTGGGTCACACGGGCAAGAACTGGATGTTCTTCGGCGAGCAGCACGAGGCAACCGACTTCTACTACCGCGAGGAGATGGAAGCTATGCACCGCGACGGATTTCTCACCCACCTCGATGCAGCGTTCTCCCGGGACCAGCGGCAGAAGATCTACGTGCAGGACCGCATACGCGAACACGGCGCCAAGCTGTGGGGCTGGATGCAGGAGGGTGCCTCCCTGTACGTGTGCGGCGACGCCAGCCGGATGGCCAAGGACGTCGACGAGACGGTCCGCGAAGTCGTCCGCACCCACGGGCGTCTGGACGAAGAGGACACCGAGCTGTACATGAAGCAGCTTTCCACCGACAAACGCTACGTGCGGGACGTGTACTGATCCGCATTTGCGGAAACCTGCTCTTGATCGGTCCGTATTTGCCGACATAGTATGTCGGTCATGACGCATGTGCGGCGCTTTGCGCTGCTTCTCGCCGCAGGTGCGGTTGTCGCCCTGTCCGGATGCTCCACGCCCACCGCGGACAGCACGGCGCCGACCACCAGCGCGCCCGCCGCCGCGTCCGACGGGGTTCGAGTCGCCGGAGCCGTCGACCACCCGCTGGAACTGACGGATGCGGCGCTGCGGGGCTATGCGCCTCACACCGAGAGCGTCGAATTCGACAGCAGCAAGGGACCTCAGGCGCACACCTATGTCGGCGCACTGCTGTCCGACGTGGTGGACAGCGCCGATCCTCGTGAAGCCGAATCGAAGAATCCGCTCCTTCGCCTGGTCGTGAGGGCGGCAGCGTCCGACGGGTACGTCGCCGTCGTGTCGTTCGGCGAGTTCTCCCCCGACTTCGCCGCGACACCCGTCCTCGTCGCATACGAGGAGGACGGACAACCACTGGACCAACCCCGGCTCGTCGTTCCCGGTGACAGGAAGGGCGGCCGCTACGTGTCGGACCTGACCGACCTGACCGTTGTCGACGCCGGTGCCTAGGATCTCGGCGTGACGAGTATTCGGATACGCCAGGCCGCGGAACTGCTCGGAGTCAGCGACGACACGGTCCGGCGGTGGATCGACAACGGCAGCCTCGCCGCGGAGAAGGACGAGTCGGGCCGCAAGGTGATCGACGGCGTCGCGCTTGCCGAGTTCGCACGCGCCAACGCGGCCAAGTCCCCGGACCTGCTCGGGTCGGAGTCCTCGGCGCGCAACCGGTTCACCGGCATCGTCACGGCGGTCGTGATGGACAAGGTGATGGCCCAGGTCGAGATGCAGTGCGGGCCCTTCCGCATCGTGTCGCTCATGAGCAGTGAAGCCGTCCGCGACCTGGGGCTCGAGCCCGGCAAGGTCGCGGTAGCCGTCGTCAAGTCGACCACGGTGATCGTCGAAACACCTGGAGGAGATTCATGAAGATGTCCTGGCGCAGGGGCGCGACCGGAGTGGCCGCGGCCGCACTCGGTCTCGCCCTGATCACCGGTTGCGGTTCGAACGACGACAACTCCGAGTCCGGCTCCGCGGAGTCCACGTCGGCATCCGCGGAGGGCGGCGACATCACGGTGTTCGCCGCGGCGTCGCTGAAGAACACCTTCACCGAACTCGGCGGGATGTACCAGACCGCGCACCCCGGATCCCACGTGGAGTTCAGCTTCGCGGGTTCCTCCGACCTCGCCGCGCAACTCGACCAGGGTGCCACGGCCGACGTGTTCGCGTCCGCCGACACGAACAACATGACGAAGGTGGTCGACGCCGGCCTCGTCGCGGGCAGTCCCGTGGACTTCGCCACCAACACGCTGACCATCGTGACAGCACCCGGAAACCCCAAGGGCATCGCCTCTTTCGCGGATCTGAACCGCGAGGGAACGCTGGTGGTCACGTGCGCCCCGCAGGTTCCGTGTGGTTCTGCGACGCAGAAGGTCGAGACCGCAACGGGTGTCGACCTCACCCCCGTCAGCGAGGAGTCGTCGGTCACCGACGTACTGAACAAGGTGACGGCCGGTCAGGCCGACGCCGGACTCGTGTACGTCACCGATGCGGCTGGCGCGGGCGACAAGGTGACGGCCGTGGCGTTCCCGGAGGCCGCACAGGCCGTGAACACGTATCCGATTGCCGCGCTGTCCGCCTCGAAGAATCCGGAAGCGGCGCAGGGCTTCATCGACCTCGTCACCGGACCCGAAGGTCAGGCAGTGCTGGCGAAGGCAGGATTCGCCCAGCCGTGATCCGAGCGGCGCGCGTCAGAGTTCCGTCCGGCCTGCCGGGCTGGATCTTCGTGCCGGCAGCGCTGGGCGGCCTGTTCGTCGTCCTGCCGCTGTTCGCGATGCTGGCGAGCGTCGACTGGTCGCGCTTCTTCGAACTGGTCACGTCGGAATCCTCACTCGCGGCGCTGGAACTGAGTCTGCGCACCGCCGCCGCGAGTACCGCACTGTGCATCCTGCTGGGTGTTCCCATGGCAGTAGTACTGTCCCGCAGTAGTTTTCGTGGCCTGAACGTGTTGCGGTCGCTGGTGCTACTGCCGTTGGTGCTCCCGCCGGTGGTCGGGGGTATCGCCCTGCTCTACACGTTCGGCCGGAGGGGTCTCATCGGGCAGCACCTCGAGGTCGCGGGCATCCACATCGCCTTCACCACCACGGCCGTGGTGCTCGCACAGACGTTCGTCGCGCTGCCGTTCCTGGTGGTGAGCCTCGAGGGGGCGCTGCGGACCGCGGGCCGGCGGTACGAGCACGTCGCCGCGACACTCGGTGCGAGTCCCACCACCGTGTTCCGGCGGGTGACGCTTCCGCTGGTGCTGCCCGGACTCGTGTCCGGCGCGGTGCTGGCGTTCGCCCGGGCGCTCGGCGAGTTCGGGGCCACGCTGACGTTCGCGGGCAGTCTGCAGGGCGTCACGCGGACCCTGCCGCTCGAGATCTACCTGCAGCGCGAGACCGATGCCGATGCGGCCGTGGCGCTGTCGCTGGTGCTCGTCGTGGTCGCCGTCGTCATCGTGGTGGGTTCGCGGGGCTGGGCGTCGAGGGCCGCGCTGTGACCGGCCTGAGCGTCGAGGCGAGGGTCGATGCCCGCGGCGTCGAGGTGGGATTCGACCTAGCCGAGGGTGAGGTGCTGGCCGTCCTCGGACCGAACGGCGCCGGCAAGTCGACGGCGCTCTCAGTGGTGGCGGGATTGGTGCGCCCCGACGCCGGACGGGTCGAACTGAACGGGCGGGTGCTCACCGACACCGACCGCGGCATCGCGCTGCCGCCGCACCGGCGCGGCATCGCGTTGCTCGCGCAGCAGGCGCTGTTGTTCCCGCACCTGACGGTGGCCGCCAATGTGGCGTTCGCGCCGCGCAGTTCCGGTCGCGGACGCCGGGAAGCGCGGGCGATCGCCGAGAAGTGGCTCGACGCGGTCGACGCGACCCAGTTCGCCGACCGTCGTCCGCACGAGTTGTCCGGTGGGCAGTCGCAGCGGGTCGCGGTCGCTCGCGCACTCGCCGCGGAACCGCAGGCACTCCTGCTCGACGAACCCATGTCGGCCCTCGACGTGGCCGCGGCCCCTGCCCTGCGGGTGCTGCTCAGGCAGGTGCTGCGGGACGGCGACCGGACCGCGGTCGTGGTCACCCACGACGTCCTCGACGCACTGGCCTTGGCCGACCGGGTGATCGTCGTCGAGGGCGGTCAAGTCGTCGAATCCGGTTCGGTGCGAGACGTGTTGACGCGTCCGCGCAGCGCATTCGCCGCGCGGATCGCCGGACTCAACCTCGTACCCGTGTTCGGTGCACAGGACGGCTTCGAGACCGAGACCGGCGTCCGGATGCACGGCCTGCCCGACGCCGACTTCGTGCCGGGCGCCCCGGCGGTCGCGGTGTTCGCACCGCACTCGGTGGCCGTCCACCGCCGGTCGCCGGAAGGTAGTCCCCGCAACGTCTTCCAGGTCTCGATCTCCGAGATCGAGGTGCGGGGGCCGACGGTCCGGGTGCGCGCGGCCGAGGCGGGCGGCAGGCTCGAACTGAGCGCGGACGTGACAGCGGCGTCCGTCGCAGAACTCGATCTCGTGCCTGGCCTGGACGTGTTCTTCGTCGTCAAGGCCACCGAGGTCGCCCTCCACGCCGTGCGTACTTGTTAACCGCCCGCGGTTAATAAGTACTCACGGGTGCAGGGACGCGTGCATCAGGTAGACGTTGTAGCTGTCCCACTCCGAGATCGTGAAATACAGATCCTGGTCCGTCGACCACGGATGGATGAAGCCGCCGTACGCCTTCGGGTAGTCGGCCGTGTCGACGAGAGTCGCGTCCTCCGACCACACACCCTGTGGACTCGACGACTGCCGCAGGACGATCGAACCGCCGACGGGCTCGAGGTAGCTCATCTGCCACTTGTCCGCGGCCTGGTCGTAGCGCACCGACAACTCGCTGGCGACACCGCCGACGATGGGGGTCGCGAGGTGCCGGGATACCGGGGTCCACGTGCCGTCCGACCAGTACTGGTACGACGTGGTGTTGAGCACCTGGTCGACGGGGACGCGGGCCAGGCCGATGGTGCCGATCCTGCCGTTGGGGGTGCCGAACATGTACACGTAGTCACCCTGCGGCACCATCGCCGACACCTGGAACCGGGCGCCGAAGATGTTGTCCCACTTGGCGTGCTGGTCCTTGGTCCAGGTCTGCCCGTTGTCGTCGGAGTAGGCGATGCCACCGTAGTTCGTGTACCACATGCCGGGGATCATGCTCCAGCGCTTCACCGACATGTAGCTGAGGTACTGACGGTCACCGATCGCGAACCCCGACGTCGGGATGGTGGTCGTCTCGAAGTTGTTGATGTGCCTGCTGTCGATGATCTCGGCGGCGTGGCACCGGCTGTCCTGGACCATGCTGTCGATGGTCATGCCGTCGGACAGGTCGGTGTCGGTGCTGTGGCCGAGAACGTTGCTCCGCCAGTCCTCGCCGAACGCACCCGGCGGGGCCCAGTCCTTGCCGAACGTGTCACCGAACGCGACTGCCACCTCGCCGGGCTTCGTCTCCCACGTGATACCGAGGTCGGTGCCGTCCACCTGCCAGCGCTTGTCGGTGCGGTTCTCCGACCCGTGTCCCGTCAACTGCGACACCAGCCGGACGTCGCCGACGCGGGGCTTTTCCATCGACGCGGTGAGGGAACCGCGCTCGGCCGGATTGACCTCGACCGGGGGCGCGGGCTGCGGTTCGGGCCCGGGACCGCCGGGTATGGGAATCGGAATGGTCTCGGGCCGCGGATCGATCGAGATCTTCGGGATGGGCAGCGCACTCGAGCCTGCCGAACCCGACGAGCCTGCCGAACCCGAAGACCCTGCCGAACCCGAAGACCCTGACGAGCCCGCAGACCCTGCCGAACCCGAAGACCCTGACGAGCCCGCAGAACCGGTGGATCCCGGCTCGGCCTCGGGCTCGTCGACCTCGTCGGTGAGGTCGGGGCACGGATCCGAGCACGGGTCGGCGGGAAGGTCCTGGGCGACGCGGGTCTGCTCGACGCGAGGTCCGGGAACGGGGACGGGCACGAAGTCGGGGTACGGGATCGGGATGCTCACCGTCGGCGGGACCGGCGGCAGCAGTGGACCGGCCGGGCCTGGAGGCTCCTTAGCCGGGTTGTATCCGGTCTCGTCGCAGGCGTTCACCGGCAGCCAGGGCGTGGTGTCGGCTGCCGCCGGGGCGGCGGTGAAGCCGATCGTCGCGGCCACGACGGCGGCGACGCACAGCGGCACTCCAGCCACAGACCATGACTTCTCGACCACGGGACCCCTCCACATCGGTGGTCGGAGTGATGGTGGACCGACCTGCATGCTCGGGTTGAAGATAACACCCGGGGACGGTGCTCTCAGTGAACGTGCCCGGCCCGTCCGGTCGCGGTCCGGTCACAGTGCGGTCTCACGGTCGCAGAGGAATTCGAGAATTTTCGGCTCCGGTGGAACCGGATTCGGCCGCGGTGCGTCCTACCTTCATATGGATCCTCTCGAGTATTCGTTCGGAACCGGCGCCGACGCTCCGACGGCGTGGACGTCGCCCGCCGATCTCGACCTGGGAGCGTCCGGCGACGTCGACGCGGTGCGCCTGGACTTCGACGGCGACGGCCTCCTGGACGACGCGATGTGGGATTCGGACGGTGACGGTGTGGCCGATCGTTCGGTGCTCGACTACGACGCCGACGGTGAGGCGCGCTATTTCACCGATCCGTCCGGGTGTGGAATCTGGGATGTCGAGATGACGATGGCGGAGCCACCGGTGATCGCGGCGGTGCACACGTGGCGCCCCGATCCGATGATCGGCACCGCCGGGACCATTGACGTCAGGGCCGAAGCCGGGCAAGGTGGGTTGGGTTTTCAAACTAACCGAGTGTTCGACGAGGAGAACGCGCCATGACTGATCTGACCCGAGCGGCGGCAAGCGCCTTCGTCGCCGCTGCCGGACTGGAACTCGACGAGGTGTCGGGCACGAAGGTGGTCGGCCACATCGACCTGTCCGCCGACCACCACACACCGTGGGGTGTGGTGCACGGCGGCGTGTACACGACGGCGGTCGAGTCGGCCGCGAGCATCGGCGCGAGCACGGCGGTCGCCGACCGCGGTCAGTTTGCGGTGGGAGTGCACAACGGCACCGACTTCCTGCGGGCCCGCACCGAGGGCCGGGTCGACGTGGTCGCGGTGCCCCTCCAGCAGGGTCGGGTGCAGCAGCTGTGGTCGGTGGTGATCACTGCGGCCGACACCGGCAAGGAAGTGGCGCGTGGCCAGGTCCGCCTGCAGAACGTTCCGCTGCCGGATGCGAAATAGTCCGGGTTCTCAGGCAGGTCGGCGTCGGGAGTTGAGCAGGACGCCGGCCAGCCCGAGACCGTAGACCGCGCCGCCGGTGAGCACCAGCCCGAGTGACCGGCCGTCGGGGGCGATCACGAGGGACGCCGCGGCGATGGACGCAATGAAGGCCACGTTGAACACCGTGTCCTGCAGCGCGAACACTTGGCCCCGGCGATCGTCCTCGATCTCGATCTGCATTGCCGCGTCGCCGCTGAGTTTGATGGACTGCCCAGCGAATCCGAGGAGCAGCGCGCCGCACAGCAGCGACACCTGGGTGAGCGTGGCGACGAGCGTGCACTGCACGACGAGTGCGAGGATCAGGCCGCCGAGGATGGTGCGGGACCGTCCGATCCGCGGGATCAGGAACGGCGTCGAGATCGCCGCCATCAGCATGCCCGCGGCGGTGGCTCCGACAGCGACGCCGAAGCCGGCCAGACCGCCCGGCAGTGCGCTGACGGTGGCGGTGTCGCGTAGCACCAGAACCATGATCAGCGTGTTGACGCCGAAAACGATGCGGTGCGTTCCTATCCCGATCATCGCGGTCGTGACACCGGGCGAATGCCACACGGCGACCGTCCCGTTCCGCAGTCCGGCGGCGACGGCGCGGACCGCACCGTATTCGGGTTTCTCGTCGGCATGCGGACCGAGGAGCCGGTGGTGGAACCGCGACGCCGCGAACGCCGCCACCGCGGAACCACAGGCGGAAGTGGCCACGGCGATTCCGGAACCGCGGTCGCCGGCGCCCACGAAGGAGATGATGGCGACGGACGTCGCGGCCCCGAGTGCGGCGACGACGGATCCGGTGGTGGCGAGCACCGAATTGGTGGCCACCAGCCAGGACCGGTGCACCACCCGCGGCAGTGCGGCCGAGACTCCCGCGAGCACGAAGCGGCTCACGCCGATGGCGGCGAGGGCGAGCAGGAGGAGCGCCGACTCACCGGTCCCGATCGCCAGCAGCAGGGCGGTCACCAGAATGAGCAGTCCGCGCAGCACATTCGCCCACAGCAGCACGGTGCGGCGGTCCCAGCGGTCGAGGAGCGCGCCGGCGTAGGGGCCGATCACCGAGTACGGGAGCAGCAGTACCGCGAAACCGGCGGCGATCGCGAGGGGATCCGTCTCTCGTTCCGGGTTGAACAGGATCGCGCCGCCGAGCGCGGCCTGGAACATGCCGTCGCCCAGCTGGCTGGCGAACCGGACCGTCGCGAGACGGGCCAGCCCGGGTGACCGCCGGAGGGTGTACGCCGTTCTGCGCCACGCCTCGCGCCGGTCCCCGAGCTGTTTCGCCATTCACAGGACCCTATCCGGCGGCGGCGACCGTCCTCTCCTGCCACCACCGGACGGTCTCCTCGGCGGCCTGATCCAGCGGCGTCGGGGTCAGGCCGAGCCGGGCCTCGCTCTCGGACGAGTCCATGACGAACGGTTCCTCGAACTGGTACAGCATCTCCGCGAGTTCGCGGCTGCCCTGGTGCACGAGCCCGCCGCCGCGGATCACCCAGCCGGGCAGGGTGCTCACCTTGGGGACGGGCACCCCGGCGGCGTGCGCGTAGGCCTCGACCATCTGCCGCTGGGTGACGGCCGGGACGGTCGGTGCGTGCAGCACCGTGTTCCACAGTGCGGGGTCGTGGGCGGCGGCGATCATCGCGGCCGCGAAGTCGGGAACGTACGTGAACGAGTGGGGCAGGTCGGCGGAGCCGAGCACGCGCATCGTCTTGCCGGCGAGAACGACGGGCACCATGCGCTCGCCTGCGTGCGCGTTCAGCACCTGCGGTCCGAAGAAGTCCGACGCGACGACGCTCACGGTGGGTGTCGGGGACTCGGCCCTGGCCTTCAGTAGCCGGGTGCGGACGCCGCGCTTGCCGGAGTCGGCGGAACGGGGGGTGTGCTCGGTCATCGGCTGCTGCGAGGTGTCGTACGAGTAGAGGCTCTCGGGGAAGACGACGACCGCGCCGACGTGTCCGGCGGCCTCGAGGACGGTCTGCTCGGCGGCGGGGAGTTCGCGCTCCCAGGCGTCGGCGTTGTAGGCCGCATGGATGCAGTGGTAGACGGCGGTGGCTCCGTCGAATGCGTCTCGCAGCGCGGCGGCGTCGGAGACGTCGACCTTCCGCCGCTCGATCAGCGGGTGGTCGGGGCCGCTGCCCGACCGTGTGAGGACCCGGACCTGGCGTCCCTGCTGGGCGAGCTGCCGGGCGACATTCCAGCCGACGGGTCCTGCTCCGGTGACGATTTCGATGTTCGACATTTCTGCTCCCGCTGGGTGTGAGTCGATTTCCTTTATCCGAGAGCACTGCTCTCTGTGTGATTCGAGAATGCTCCCCTCTGCGTCCATTGTCAAGAGCAGTGCTCTCGTTTGTTGACACCGCTCTCTGAAATTGCCACCCTTGGACCCATGCCAGGAACACCACGAGAACGCGCCCGAGAGCAGACGTTGCAGGACATCACCCGGATCGGTCGCGAGCAGCTGGCCGCGGTGGGGGCGGCAGCGCTGTCGCTGAGGGCCGTCGCGCGGGATCTCGGCGTGGTGTCGTCGGCCGTGTACCGGTACGTCAAGAGCCGCGACGAACTGCTGACGCTTCTCCTCGTCGACGGCTACAACGAACTCGGCGACGCGGCAGAGGCGGCGGTGGCGTCCACCGGCGATCCGCGGGAACAATTCCTGGCGCTCGGACGCGCGGTGCGTGAATGGGCGTTGCGCGAACCCGCCCGCTACGGATTGCTGTTCGGCAGCCCGGTTCCCGGCTACGACGCGCCCGGCGAGCAGACCACCTCTCCGGGAACGCGGGTGATCTACGCACTCGTCGGGATCCTCGACAACGCGTATCGGGCGGGCAAGCTCGAGGCCGACCCGGCGGCGCCGATCGACGACGAACTCGCGGCAGACCTCGACCGCATCCGCGCCGAATTCGGGCTCGCCACCCCAGACCATCTGCTGGCGCGCGGCGTGCTGGTCTGGTCGGCGCTGTTCGGGGCGGTGAACTTCGAGGTGTTCGGGCAGTACGGCGCCGACACGTTCACCACACCCGCGGCATTGTTCGAGCACCAGCTCGCGGTTATGGCCGACACGGCGGGCCTCCCCGCGGCGTAAACCGGCGAACCGGACGCAGGTCGCGTCCTCCGTCACATCGCGTCCGCCGCGGTGGGATGATGTTCTGGTGGCGCACGCAGAAGAACCCGAGGATCGAACGGCGTCGACGGAACCGGTGGTCCGCCCCGGCAGCCTGTTGGTCTCGTCCACAGATCTCGTCGAACCCGCATTCCGTCGCACAGTGATCTATGTGATCGAGCACAACGACGCCGGCAGCCTCGGCGTGGTCATCAACCGTCCCAGCGAAACCGCGGTGCACGACGTGCTGCCCCAGTGGGCGCCGCTCGCCGCCCGCCCGTCCGCGCTGTACGTCGGCGGACCGGTCAAGCGTGACGCCGCACTGTGCCTCGCGACGCTGCGCACGGGCGCGCAGGCCGACGGCGTGGCGGGTCTGCGCCGCGTCCACGGTCGCGTCGTGATGGTGGATCTCGATTCCGACCCCGAGGTCATCGCCCCGCTCGTCGAAGGCGTCCGGATCTTCGCCGGCTACTCGGGCTGGACGTACGGTCAGCTCGACTCGGAACTCCAGCGCGACGACTGGATCGTCATCTCCGCCCTCGCCTCGGACGTCGTCGCTCCCGCCCGCATCGACGTATGGGCACAGGTGCTGCGCCGTCAGCCGCTCCCGCTCGCCCTGCTCGCCACCCACCCGATCGACGTCGAGCGCAACTAGCCGACACACCCCTGCCGACACACCCCGCGCACCTCCCGGGACTGTCGGGGACGGGTGGTATCAACAGAGGTGGGGAACGAGAAGTGAGGAGGACAGCACACGTGATCGACACCTGTCACGGAACATTGATCGTGCACACGCTCTACGCAGCCGAATGCACGGACGAGTCGTGCACCGAGTTGTCCGAGGTACGGCACGCCCTGATCATCGACTGCGACGAACTCGGCGACTGCTCGTGCTCGGCGGAGTTCGGCCTGCAGTTGCGTCACGCGTCCTGAGAATCCACCTCGAGCATCACCCCGACCTCCGACAGGCGCCGGCGTAACTTCGGCAGATGGCTTCCCGGCCAGTACAGCTGCGCACACTCCCGGCACCGACTGAATTCGTGCTCGTGCCGCGCGACGCCCGGCGGAACCTCGGCGAGCGCCTCGTCCCGGGGCACCGGAGCGAGAAGCCCGTTGCAGCGCGAGCACCGCGTGAACGGCGCGATCCGCGACCGAAGGTCGAAGCGGTCCAGCACTTCCCGCAACTGCCTGCGTGGGTCCGTTTCGTGGAGGAACGCGCCGTGCGTCAGCGCCGACCGTTTGAGCACACCCCTGTCCCGGGTCAGGACGATGCGATGCTCCGCCAGGGAGATGTCCACCAGTTCGAGGTCGGCGAAGTCGTTGCGGTAGCGGGTGTCGAAGCCGAGCAGTCGCAGGTAGCCGGCGAGGCGGCCGAGATGCACGTCGAGGACGAACATCGGTTCCCGCAGCGGCCTCGGACGCAGTTTCGTGACCCCGGTCAGATCGAGACGTTCGAACGTCGGGTACACGGCGACCCGTTCGCCGCCGCGGAGGAGATGACCGAAATCGACCGACACCTCGTCGACGAGGATCAGATCCACCTCGGTGTGCGGGACGCCCAGCGCCTCGATGCGGTCCTTCACCGACGGTGTGCCGTCGAACTCGTGCTCGAAGGTCCGCTTGCGTCGCAGAGGCGGCAGGAAGTCGTTCAGCTCCTCGTAGAAGCGGAACTCGCAGCGGCGAAGTGACTCAGGCATGGGGCGTTCACGTCCTCACCCCACAGTACTGGCCGACTTCTCGCGATCACGCGTCGAATACCTCTGCGCGAGTGCGGCGCAGACGATCGACGGGATCTGGTGGAACAACGACCGGCCGAGAAACTTCACTGCGTCAGGGCTGACGCCGTGCCCGGCGGGTGCCGAGAACGCCGAGGACCGCGCACAGCACCGCCCCCACGATCGACAACTCGACGAGCGCGACGTGCATGCCCTGGACGGTGATGGCGATGCCGGCGCAGATCGACGGCACCGCCAGCCCGACGTAATTGACGGTGAAGAACGCGGCGAGGGTGCCGCCGTGCGCGTCGGGGGCATGTTCGGTGGCCGCGGCGTTCACCGCGCGCATGGCCCCGGCGAACGACAGCCCGTGCCCGGCGCCGATCACCGCCGCGACCACGCAGAGCAGCGCGAGCGACGGGAGGAAGTCGACGACCAGCAGTCCGAGCATGCCGACGCCGACCGCCCCGACACCCCACCACAGCGACGTCGACGCGGCGAGCCGGTTCGCGAGGAGCTGCGCGGTCACGGAGGCGATCATGGTCAACGCCGCCGCACCGCCCGCGACCACGAGGTTGCTCACGCCGAGCAGGCTGACGATCCACGTCGGGACCACCGACTGGAAGAGGCCGACGGCGCCCCACGCGAGAGCGACGCCGAGGGACGACAGCCAGAACACCCGCCGGATCGGCGCCGGAACGTGGGGGATCTGGAACAGCTGTGTGGGCCGGGCACCGCGCGGCGCGGAGGTCGGGAGGAGGAGCGTCATGATCAGTGCCGGAACGAGGAGCACCGCGAACACGACGTAGGGCAACGTCAGCGGGTGCGGCAGGTACTGCGCGATCGCCCCGCCGAAGAGGGGTCCGATGGCCGCGCCGAGGGCGGTCGTGAGGGTGGCGGCCAGTCCGGCCCGCCGGAAGTTGCGGGACGGTTCGTGCTCGAGCAGGGCCGCGGACGCCGCTGCGGAGCATGCACCGACTGCGACGCCGTGCGCGATCCGACCCAGGAACAACCAGACCGTCGCATCCGCGAACGCCAGGATCACCGCACCGAGAAAGCTGAACGCAATCGCCACGAGCAGGACGAAGCGCCGTCCGAGCGCATCCGACAGTGGTCCGAAGAACAACAGCGCGGGCAGCAGTCCGGCGACGTAGACGGCGAAGATCAGCGTCTGGACCATCGGGGTGAAGCCGAATTCAGACCGGTAGAGGCCGTACAGCGCGGTGGGGATGTTGGCGCCGAGGAGCAGGACGGCGAGGAGGTAGTTCAGGCCGTGGAAGTGTCGGCTGGTCGTGCGGGGGATTGCGGGCGGGGCGGTGTCGGCGTGAGCGGTGGACGTGGGGGTCGCCTCCTCGGGCTGTCCGAATACATGGGACGTCCTACGTATATTAGGCGGGCCGGTCGTGAGGCGCGAGCCGGCGAGGTGTGAGGATGAGTACATGACAGTGGTTCGCCGCGAGTCCGCGTATCAGCAGTCCCTGGACTGGATGCGTGGCCGGATCGCCCAGGGCGACTGGACCGTGGGCGAGCGCATCCCGACCGAACCCGAGCTCATGGCGTTGCTCGGGGTCGGACGCAACACCGTGCGCGAGGCCATCAAGACGCTCACGTCCACGGGCATCCTCGAGATCCGGAGGGGGTCGGGGACGTTCGTGCGGGCACGCACCGACATCGGCGGGTTGCTCGGCCGGCAGGTCGCGGTCGCAGAGATGCTGAACGTGTTCGAGGTCCGGCGGGCCCTCGAAACCGAGGCCGTCCGGCTGGCGTGCGCGCGCCGCACGGACGACGACCTGCGGTCCCTGTCCGCGCTACTCGAAGAGCGGGAACGGACGACGGATCAGCCGTCCCGGTTCGCGGACGCCGACCTCGCGTTCCACCTCGGGGTCGTGGAGGCCGCGCACAATCCGGTGCTGTCCGACCTGTTCGCCGGCATCCTCGAACCCACCCGGGCCACCTACGACTACACCGAGGGGATCCACCCCCCGTCGCTGACCACGGACGACCACCGTGTCGTCGTCGACGCGATCGCCGCCCGCGACGAGGAGGCCGCTGTGCGGGCGGCCCTCGGTTACCTGGACCGCGTGCTCGACGCGGTCCACCAGGCCTCCCGCCCGTGAGTGGTTGACGAGTCCACAGACTCCTTTCCCACTCACGGGTGGAGCAGCTGGTTGAGAGCAGGACCGATCACGGCGAAAGCTTCCGGGTGCGTCATCTCGAGGTGGCCGACGTCGACGACGGTGTTGGTCACGACGCCAGACGCATACTTTTCCCACGTCCTCGCCGCTGCGTCCTTGTCGACCCGGCCCCTCCCGGCCGTGAAGAAGGCGATGTCGCCGCTGAACACCCGTGGGCGGTACGCGAAGGCGAGCCGCTCCGAGGTGAGGAAGCTGTCCATGATCTTGTCGACCCGTTCGGCAGTGACCATCCCGGAGGCGATCAGCTGAGTGCGAATCGATGCGGTGACGTCCTCGCGAGTGGTCGCTCTCGCATCGGCCCCGAGGTCGAGTAACTCGCGCCAACCGCCGAGTAGGTCGGTCACCGGATGTCCGCTGTCCGCCTCGCGAGGGATGAGCACTTCCAGATCTTCGGCCGAACCGATGGCGCTGTCGAGGATCGCGAGGAGTCCGACATCGTCTCCGGCGTCCTGCAGTCGAACCGCGATCGCATGGGCGATGTCGCCGCCGAGGGACCATCCGAGAAGGTGATAGGGGCCGTGCGGTTGAATCCGGCGGATCTCGGCGACGTACCGCGCCGCGAGTTCTTCCACCGACTCCGCGCTGGGCTCTCCGGCGACCACATGCGGGTCCTGCACCCCGTAGAGGGGACGATTCGTGTCCAGGCTGGAGACGAGGCCGCCGTAGAACCACGCCAATCCTCCCGCCGGATGAATACCGAAGAGGGGCGGTTCGGATCCCGCGGCGCGCAGTGGAACTACAACCTCGAAGCCCGACGCCGATTCGCCGGCAGTGCGGGCTTCGACCCGACGCGCGATGGCGGCAGGGGTCGGATCGGCGAACATCCACTGCAACTGCACTTCCAGACCGGAGTGACTGTTCAGTTCCGACACCGCACGAGTCGCCAGGAGAGAGGTTCCCCCCAACTCGAAGAAGCTGTCCCCCGCACCGACCCGGTCCACACCGAGTACCTTCGCGAACCCGTTCGCGACGACTTCCTCCAGCGCGGTCGACGGTCTACGGAACTTCCGCATCCCGAACACCGGAGCAGGCAACGCTTTCCGATCCAACTTGCCGTTCGCTGTCACCGGCAACTCGTCGAGCACTACGAATGCGGACGGCACCATGTAGCTCGGCACGTCTCGTGCCACGGCATCCCTGACGGTGTCGACGTCGATCACTTCACCCGCGACCGGCACCACGTACGCCACCAGTCGGTCGCCGGCGTGCTCGTCGCGGTGTACCACCACGACCACCCGGGCAACCGACACACCGGACGACAACGCCGACTCGATCTCACCCAACTCGATTCGCTGCCCGCGGACCTTCACCTGGAAGTCTGTGCGCCCGAGGTACGCCAACTGACCGTCGGCACGCCAGGAGACGAGGTCACCCGTTCGATACATCCGGTCGCCCTCCGCGCCATAGGGGTTGGCCACGAACCGGTCCGCGGTCAACTCCGGACGGCCGACATACCCCCGTGCCGTCTGGACACCTGCCAGATGCAACTCGCCCGGGACACCCACCGGCACCGGTCGTAGCCGCGAATCGAGCACGTATGCCGACGCGTTCCACACGGGCCGGCCGATCGGCACCGCAGAATCGAACTCGCCATCGATCGCGCACTCGGTCGCATGGACCGTGAACTCGGTCGGACCGTACAGGTTGTGCACCGACACGCCCGGCAACCCGATGCGCACCCGTTCCATCGTGTGTACCGGCAACTCCTCACCCGCGACGAGGACCGCCCGTAACGAACCACAACTTCCGGCCACGAGACCGTCGACGAACACAGACAACATCGAGGGCACGAACGATACCAATGACACACCCTCCTCGTCGATGACTCGGGCCAGATATTCCGGATTGCGATGACCGTCGGCGTCTGCGACCACCACACGCGCACCTGTGATCAAGGGACAGAACAACTCCCATACCGACACGTCGAACGTGAGTGGTGTCTTCAGCAACACCACGTCATCGCGGGACAACGCGAACCTGTCCGTCAGCCACAACAGCTGATTGACCAGCGAGGAATGCGATACGGCCACACCCTTCGGACGCCCGGTCGAACCCGACGTGAAGACGACGTACGCCGCATTGCCCGGATGCACCGAAGACAACCGATCGGAATCCGATACCGGAGACTCATCGAACCCCGATACATCGACCGTGTCCACGCACACGACGGAATGGTTTCCCGCAACCCGGAAACCATCGCGTTCGGTCGTCAGTACACACTCCACTGCCGCTGTGTCGAGGACATACGCATTGCGCTCGGCGGGCTGATCCGGATCGATCGGCACATACGTCCCGCCCGCTTTCACCACGGCACACACCGCGACAACGAGATCCATGCTGCGGCGAATTCCGATACCCACCGATGACTCGGGTCCTACACCGGTGCTGATGAGCTTGCGTGCCAGACGATTCACTCTCGCATCGAGCTGCCGGAATGTCCGAGAATGGTTCTCGGACAGAACCGCAATACGGTCGGGCGTCCGTGCGACCTGTGCATCGATCAACGACACCAACGACGCACCCGCATCCACGTCCAGGGGATGCGGGGTCTGATTCCAGCCGTCGAGCACCAACAATCTCTCGGAGGTGTCGAGAATCTCGACGTCTCCCACAGCTGTTGCCGAATCCGCCGTCACAACGTCGAGAATCCGGGTGAATCGATCCACGAACGAGGCCACCGTCGTCGAGTCGAACAGATCGGTGGCGTAGGAGAACTCGCCCTCGATGCCCGCAGGCGAGCCGTCTGGCGAGAAGCGTTCGACGAGGACCAGGCTGAGGTCGAACATCGCGGGTCGGACGCCGGGAATCAGAGGCTCGACACTCAGTCCGGGTAACTCCAGCGACGCCCGCTCGATGTTCTGGAAGGCGAAGAACACTTGAAAGAGTGGCGAGTGAGCCGTGGTACGTGAAGGATTGAGTACTTCCACCAGCTGTTCGAACGGCACGTCTGCGTGTGCGAACGCCGTGAGGTCCCGCTCGCGTGTGTCGGCGAGCAGGTCGGTGAAAGGCCGATCGAGTTCGGCCTGGGTGCGAAGGACGAGAGTGTTGACGAACATACCGACGAGATCGTCGAGGGCACGGTCGTTGCGGCCGGCCACCGGTGTTCCGACCGCGACGTCGGCGCTGCCGCACAGTCGTGCCAGCAGCACGGACAGTGCGGCGTGGGCGACCATGAAGACGCTGGTCCTGTGCTCCCGCGCAAGCTCGCCGATCCGGTTCTGGAGGTCGGGCGGAATCGTGAACTCGACGGTGTGGCCGCGCATCGATGCGACCGCCGGACGCGGTCGGTCCGTGGGCAGTGCGATCACGTCGGGAAGGTTCGCCAATTCCCGGGTCCAGTATCGGATCTGCTCGGACATCACCGATTCCGGGTCGGTGTGGGATCCGAGCATGCGTCGCTGCCACAGCGTGTAGTCGGCGTACTGGACGGGGAGTGGGTACCAGGCCGGTGCGAGATGCACGATTCGGGCGGAGTACGCCGTCATCATGTCCCGGATCAACGGAGCCATCGACGATCCGTCCGCGCTGATGTGATGCACAGTCAGGACGACGACATGATCGGCCGGACCTACCTCGAGTACCTCCACCCGAATCGGCACCGATCGGCTGACATCGAAACCTGCTGACGTCGACTCGACGATCAGTGCCTGGAGGGTGGCCTCGTCGACCCGCCTGAGTGTGATCTCGGGAACCGCCTGGTCCGAAGGGAGGATGGCCTGATGCGGCTCTCCATCGGTTATCGGATACACCGTCCGGAGCACCTCGTGGCGAGCGACGAGATCGGCTACGGCCAACCGGAGTGCGCCGAGGTCGAGTTCCCCGCCCAACCGCACGACCATCGGGATGTTGTAGGCGGGCGAGGAGGTATCGAACTGGTTGAGGAACCACATCCGCCGCTGCGCCAGCGACAACGGGACGCGCTCGGGTCGCTCCTGTGGCTCCAGTGGCACACGCGAGCCGGCGTCCATATTCGCGACGCGGGCCGCCAACTCCGCGACGGCGGGCGCCTCGAAGAGATCCCGCACACCGATCGCCACACCGAGTACGTCACCGAGTCGGGCGGTCACCCGCACGGCGGTAAGCGAGTTCCCGCCCAGCTGGAAGAAGTCGTCGCGTGCGCCGACCCGGTCCACACCTAGGACCCGCGCATAGGTGTCCGCCACGACGTCTTCGATCGGGGTTCGCGGGGCGACGAACGATCGGTTCGATGCCGGAAGAGGGGTGGGTAGTGCCTCACGGTCCAATTTTCCGGTCGCGGTGAGCGGGAGGGAATCGAGAACGACGATGGAGGTGGGGACCATGTAACTCGGCAACATTCTGAAGGCGTGGTCGGAGAGCGCCGCCGGATCCGGGGCTGCGCCGGCGGCGGGCACGATGTAGGAGACGAGCATGGTGGTTCCCGCCGGATTCTGCCTTCCGACAGTCACACACACCTCCACCCCCGGGTATCCGGCCAGGACTGCGTCGATTTCGCCGAGTTCGATGCGCAGGCCGCGCATCTTGATCTGAAAGTCGGAGCGACCGAGGTACTCCATGGTGCCGTCGGCGTTCCGGCGCACGATGTCTCCGGTGCGGTAGAGCCGACTGCCTACCGGCCCGAACGAGTTGGCGACGAATCGCTGTGCTGTGAGCGCGGGCTGATCGAGGTATCCCCGGGCGAGCTGCACGCCGGAGACGTACAGCTCGCCGGCGACGCCGATCGGCACCGGCCGCAGCCAGTGGTCGAGCACTGCGGCGTTCACGCCCCGGATCGGGCCACCGATCGTGACGGGAGTGTCGCGGCCGAGCACGTCGCTGATTGCCACCATGATGACGGTTTCGGTCGGACCGTACCCGTTGTACAGGCGGCGGTGCGGTGCCCATTTCTCGACCAGATCCGTCGGCATGTTTTCGCCACCGGCAACGAGGACCTCCAGATCCTCGAGACCGGCGGGGCGCATCGTGGCGAGAACGCTCGGTGTGATGAAGGCATGGGACACTCGCCTGCGCGAGATCAGCTGGTGCAGTGCGGCACCGGCGAAGATCTCCGGTGGCGAGACCACCAGGGTCGCGCCGGTTCCGTACGCCATCAGCATTTCCAGCATCGCGGCGTCGAAACTCGGTGAGGCGACCTGCAGAACCCGGGAGGACGACGTCACCGAGTACCGGTCTCGCTGTTCCGCTGCAAAATTCGCCAATCCACGGTGGGTGATCACGACACCCTTGGGTAGTCCCGTCGACCCTGACGTGTAGATGACGTATGCAGAGTGGTCGATCCTCACTGGTCGAATTCGGTCGCCCTCGGCGATCGCCCGGACAGGCTGCGCCGCAACGTCGGCATCGGTCTCGGGATCGTCGAGGAGGAGCCACGACACATGGTGTGGCAGAGCGGTGCGATGTTCCGTCGTCGTGACGCCGACGACCGCGGCCCCGTCCGCGAGCATCCGCTCGATGCGATCACGGGGAAGGTTCGGGTCCATCGGCGTGAACGCCGCACCGGTTTTCGCGGCTGCCCACATCGCTACGCTGAACGCCGCCGACCGGGGAAGGACGACGGCGACCATCGTCTCCGGTCCTGCGCCCATAGCAATGAGACTGCGTGCCATCTGATTGGACCGGCGATCCAGCTCACCGTACGACACGGTTTCCCGATCGGATTCCAACGCCACGGCCCGGGGGTTCCGTGCCGCCGTCGACATCAGCATCTCCGGCAGCGTGCGAGGTGTCTCGGCCGGTCCTCCGGTTACGGACGTCAGCGCGCGGTCGCTCTCGTCGAGCAGGCCGATCGCGGCGAGGGTCGTGCCGGGCCGCTCCACCACCGCGCGCAGGACGCTGTCCAGCCGATTCGCGATGGATCGAGCGGTTGCTTCGTCGATACTGTCCGGAAGGTAGCGGACCCGGAGGTGGAGTCGATCGTCCTGGTGGGCCTGAATGGTGAGCGGGTAGTGTGCGGAGTCCGATCCCGTCGCAGAGACGACACGGAGTCCGGCGAGATCGGTCTCGGAATCCATTCCCGCGGTGTCGACTGGATACGACTCGAATACGGTGAGAGTGTCGAACAGGGTTCCCAAGCCGACGGCTTCGGCGATGTCGGGCAGTCCGGCATGATGATGGTCGAGGAGCTGCGTCTTTCGGTTCTGCAGGGACGCCAGCGCGTCGGTGATCGTGCGACGCGGATCGATGTGCACACTGACCGGAATGGTGTTGATGAACAGCCCGACCATGGATTCGATTCCGGGCAGGCCGGGTGGCCGACCGGAGACCGTCTCCCCGAACACGACGTGGTCGCGGCCGAGAAGATTGCCCAACACCATTGCCCATGCGAATTGCACGATGGTGCTCACGGTGACGTCGTTCGTTCGCGAGAAGGACACCAAGTGTGCCGTGGTCTCCTCGTCCGCGTCGAGGCGCACCTCGTCCGGTGTCGCTGTCATCGAGCCTTGCGAGGGGGCGAGGATGCTGGGCTCGGTGACGTCGGCGAGTGCTTGCCGCCAGATGTCGATGCCGGCGTCCCGGTCACGTGCGGCGAGCCACATCAGAAAGTCACTGAACGGGCGTGCGGGTGGCAACGCCCCCGCGCCTCCGTCGATCACGTACAGAGTGATCAACTCGCGCAGCATGATCGGAAGTGACCATCCGTCCACGAGTATGTGATGAGCCGTCACCACCAACCGGTGCTGCCCGGACGCCGTGGTGACAAGTAACAGGCGCATCAAGGGAGGCTCTGTCATGTCGAACCGGTCCAGGCGTGCGGCCGCCGCCAACCGATCAGCCTCGGCGCACGCCGCCGGTGTGTCCAGGTGCCTGAGGTCCGCAGTGGACAATCCAGGTGTGGTCCTGCCGACCACGACCTGAATCGGTGTTCCGTCATCTCGACGGAGGAAGGCGGTTCGCAGATTCGGGTGCCGGTCGAGCAGCGCGGTCGAGGCACGCGACAATCGGTCGCGGTCGACATCGCCTGTCAGTCCGAGAACTGCCTGCGCCGTATAGACATCCAGATCGTGGTGAGCCAGGTCGGCGTGGAAGAGAAGTCCTGTCTGCAGCGGTGCAAGTGGCCAGAGATCGTGTGCGCCCGGGTACCGCTCGACGAGTGCGTCCAACTCGTCCTGGGCAATTCGCACCATCGGGACATCGGACGGTGTCAGCCCCCACTCGCTGCCCGCCATCACGGTGTCGGCGATCGCTCTCAGCGCGCGAGTCCACAACTCCGCCAGTTCTGACACCTCGTCCCGAGACAGCACATTCGATGCGAATCGCACGTCTGCGGTCAGACACCCACCTTCGCGTGTCGTGGCGGCGTACGCAGTGATTGCCAGCGCGCCGGTGACCGCCATGTCCTGATCCCCGGCGGTACCGGGATCGAACGCTTCGGCCGCAGGGGTCCAGCCGAGCCAGTCGAGGTCTTCGGGTATGTCGCCGCGTCCGTCTCGCCCGAGATAGTTGAAACTGATCTGTGGTTCATCGAAGTGTTGGAGGCGGCGCTTCTCCTCGCCACCCAGATAACGCAGCAACCCGTACCCGATCCCATTGGCGGGCACCCGGCGGAGGCACTCCTTGACGCGTTTGACGGCCTGGACTGTGGCGGGGCCGCCGTCGAGAGCGGATGCGCGGTCGAGCCCGTCGAGGTCGAGGTCGACTGGGAACGCGCAGGTGAACCATCCAACCGTGCGGGACAGGTCGGCACCCGGAACCAGCTCTTCCTCCCGTCCGTGTCCCTCGAGCAGGACGAGTGTGCCGGGTACGTCGACGCCCCGTTGTGCACGCCAACTCTGCACAGCCAGCGCCAGCGCGGTCAGGAGACCGTCGCCCGCCCTACCTCGGATGACGCGGGGCAGTATCGTCAGCAGAGCTTCGGTGACGTGGGGCGGCAGAACCACGGTGATTCGATCAACGTTCTGCTGGGTGTCGGCCACGGGATCCGTATCTCTCGCGCCCAGCGGAGGATCGGGCACGGAGAGCGCCGCTTCCCAGAACCCGACCTCGTCGCTGCGCAACCGGGCCAGTTCGGGTAGTGCCGCCGCCCACCGCCGCATCGAGGTGCCCACGGGAGTCAGTGAAACCGACCTCCCCGCCAAGTCCTGCACCCACGCGGACATGAAGTCGGGAATCAGAATTCGCCAGGACACCGCGTCGACGGCGAGGTGGTGGATGACGACGAGAACGCGACCGTCACCGGCCGCACCGGATTCGGGATGCAACCAGACGACCTGGATCATTCGACCGGATGATGGATCCACACGGCGGGTGGCTGCGGCCAGCTCTTCTTCGACCAGGCTGGTGAAGCCGATCGTTCCGGGGCTGTGTGCGTCGTCGAACTCGACACCGATCACGGCGTCCGCTGCGGCGATCCTTCCGGGAGGGAGGACCTCGCAGGCTCCGCCACTGTCGTCGAGTGTGAATCGGGCGCGCAACATGTCGTGGTGATCGAGGACGATCTGGACTGTCTTCTCGATACCGGCCGACGTGGCTCCGGCAGGCAAGGTCAGGAGCATCGACTGCGCGAACCGGGAGTGACTGCCGGGGAGCCCGAGGAACCACCGGACTATCGGGGTTGCCGCCACGTCCCCGACACCACCACCTTCGAGTTCCTCCAGCGTCCTCCCATGGGGTCGGTCGATTTCGGCGACGTCGGTCAGCAACTCCACGGTCTTGCATTCGAATATGTCCCGGGCACTCACAGCGATGCCCGCGGACCTGAGTCGTGAGACGAGCTGTATCGACAGGATGCTGTCGCCGCCCAGCGCGAAGAACGACTCCCGGACTCCCACGTGTTCGAGACCCAGCGTCTCCGCGAACATCGCAGCGATCGTTGCTTCCGTGGGGTTTCGCGGACCAACGAATTCTGATGGTGCAGTGAGGAGTTCGTGGTCGGATAGTGCGTTGCGATCCACTTTGCCCGTCGACGTGAGCGGCAGTGCCGCCAGAACCGTGATGACAGTCGGAACCATGTACCCGGGGAGGGTACGACCGAGGAAACGGCTGAGCGCGTCGATGTCCGGGTCGGCCCCCGCTGCCGGGACCACGTAGGACACCAGGACGGTGTTACCGGCCGCACCCTTCGCGCCGACGGTGACCGCCTGCTCGATCAGTGGATGCGAAGTCAGTGCGGATTCGATCTCACCCAATTCGACTCGGAGTCCGCGCAATTTCACCTGGAAGTCGTTCCGTCCCACAAACTCCAATCTCACGCCGCCGGAACTACGAGTCCACCGGACGGTGTCGCCAGTCCGATACATGCGCTCCCCCGCATTGCCGCACGGATCTGCGACGAATCGCTGCGACGTCAGCCCCGGGCGTGCGTTGTATCCGCGTGCCAATTGCGGCCCGGACAGATACAACTCGCCGGTTACCCCGATCGGGACGGGTTGTAGCCTCGAGTCGAGGACCACCGCGCCCATGCCGCGGAAGGGATCTCCGATCGTGATCGGGGCACCGGGTTCCAGCGGCTCGCTTCCTGTTGCCAGGACCGTCGTTTCGGTCGGCCCGTACAGGTTGATCAGCGTCCGGCCCGGCGCCCACCGCTCGATCAGTTCCGGTGTGCAGCGTTCACCGCCGAAGACGAGGACGCCGAGGCTCGGCAGCGACGACGGATCCATCGCGGAGACTACGGCAGTGGTCAGGAACGCGTGGGTGACGTGCTCGGCCGTGACCAGCGTGGCAAGCTGGGCACCTCCGAACACGGTCGGTGGCGCCACCACGAGGGCTGCACCGGCTCCTACCGCCATCAGCAACTCGAGCATCGAGCCGTCGAAACTCGGTGACGCCACCTGGAGGACACGTGCCGACGGTGTCACTGCGAATCGCCTGCGCTCTTCGGCGGCGAGCTGGGCAAGTCCACGATGAGTCACCGTCACACCCTTCGGCGTGCCGGTCGATCCTGACGTGTAGATCACATACGCGGTGTTGTCGAGGCGTAACCTCGAGACGCACTCCTGGTCACTGATCGGCGCCGCGGACTCACGTGACAGCGCTGCGTCGACGTCCGGGTCATCGATGGTCAGCCAGTCCGCAGAAGCGGGGAGTAGGTCTCGGTCCGTGCGGGTCGTGACGCCCAGAGTGGCGCCGGAATCGGACAGCATGTGTTCGATCCGGGCCCGTGGTAGTCCGGGGTCGACGGGCAGGAACGCGGCACCTGCCTTGGTCACGGCCCATATGGCCAGCCAAAGCTCCACTGATCGGCCCAGAGCAACCGCGACCACGGACTCGGGTGCCGATCCTGCGCGGATCAAGTGCCGTGCAAGCCGATTCGACCTCGCGTCGACCTCGCCGTAGGACAGCGTTGTGCCCTCGAAGACGAGCGCGGGCGCCGCAGGATCGTGGTCGCGGAGCAGGTCGGGCAGCACGCGAGGCTTGGCGTCGGTCTCGGCGAAGACCGGTACGAGCAGCGCAGTGTCGGTATCGCCGAGCAGGTCGACGTCACCGATCGGCGTCGAGGGGTCGGTGCTCACCGACTCGAGCACCCGAACGTACTGAGCGGCCACCTCACGGATGGTCGAGCGATCGAAGTAGTCGGTGGCGTAGCTGAATTCACCCGAGATTCCGGGAGAGCCAGGCTCGGCGTTCTCGGTGAGTGTCACCGTGAGATCGACCTTCGCTCCGGTCAGAGGAGTGTCGAGAACCTCGAGCGTGAGGTGAGGGAGCTCGAAGTGGGGCCGTTCCATGTTCTGGACCGTGAGCATGACCTGGAACAGCGGTGAATGCGACATCTCCCGCTCGGGCGCGAGTACCTCGACCAGTCGTTCGAAAGGCACGTCCGCGTTCTCGAATGCAGCCAGGTCTCCTTCTCGTGTCCGCGCGAGTAGATCGGCGAAACTCTCGGACGGCTCGACCTGGGAGCGAAGCACGAGAGTATTGACCAGCATCCCGACGAGGTCGTCCAACGCCTGTTCGCCGCGGCCCGCTACCGGCGTGCCCACCGCGATGTCGCGGCTCCCACCCAGCCGTGCGAGGAGGGCTGCGAGCGCCGCGTGCATCACCATGAACACCGTCGCGTGGTGGCGATGTGCGAGTGAGGTGATCCGTCGATGCAGCCGGCCGTCGATGGTGAAGTCCACGGTGTCGGCGTGCATGGACGAGAGCGGGCGGCGAGGACGATCGACGGGCAGGTCGATCACGTCCGGTAGCCCGGTCAGGGTTCGCACCCAGAAGTCGAGTTGGCGCCCGATCACCGAGTCCGGATCCTCCTCACTGCCGAGGACCTCTCGCTGCCAGAGCGTGTAGTCGGCGTATTGCACAGGGAGCGGTGACCACGACGGTGCCACGCCGTGTGCGCGGGCCTCGTACGCAGCCATGACATCGCGGGCCAGGGGTGCCATGGACGCGCCGTCAGCCGAAATGTGGTGCACCACCACGGTCAGCACGTGCTCGTGATCGCTGACCCGGAATAGCCGGATGCGTATCGGAACGTCTTTCGCGACGTCGAATCCGGCGCCGATCCACGAACCGATTCGGGCGCGCAGTTCACTGCTCCCCTCGACGTTCACCGGGGTGAGGTCCAGGCCTGCGATGACGTGGGCCGCCTCGACGATCAGCTGGGCCGGGTCCCGGTCACCGCCGGGGAATCGCGTGCGCAGCGATTCGTGCCGTTCGAGCACGTCGCCGATCGCCGCCCGCAGCGCATTCACGTCCAGCATCCCCGTGAGACGGGCGGCGAACGGAATGTTGTATGCACCCGAGTCGGGGTCGAACTGATTGATGAACCACATCCGGCGTTGTGCCGATGACAGCGGAATGCGCTCGGGTCGTTCCCGCGGCCCCAGCGGAACGTGGTGACCGGATTCCGCGCCGGCAAGTCGGGTTGCCAGTTCCGCGACCGTCGGCGCCTCGAACAGTTCGCGAACGCCGACGCTCACACCCAGCGCCGGGCCGAGGCGTGCGACCAACCGGGCAGCGATCAGCGAGTTTCCCCCCAACTCGAAGAAGTCGTCGTCGACGCCGACGCTGTCGAGTCCCAGCACGTCGCCGAAGGCTGTCGCAATCATCCTCTCCACCTGCGTCTTCGGCGAGACAAAATCTTTGGTGGAGCCGATGACGTCGTCGGGCAGCGCCCGCTTGTCCAGTTTTCCGTTGAGGGTCAACGGCAAACTCTCGAGAGCAGTCACCGAAGCGGGCACCATGTACCCCGGAAGGCGTTCGGAAACGAATTCCCGTACCTCGGCGAGGCGTGCCTGGGTGCGCGGATCGTTGGCGTACTCCACCGCGGAACGCACTATGGGGGGTGCAGTGAAGACGTCCGTCATCGGGACCCGCGTGTCGCCCGAGTCATTGTCACCGATGAAGACCGCGTCGAGGTGTCCAGTTTCCGTGCCCCACGTGACGGCGACATCGAGTCCGAGTTGCGCACCCAGAGAATGCAACTCCTCGGCGGTCACACCACGCGGCTCGGCGGTTCCCTGCTCGTCACCGAACTCGTCGAGGAGGGTGATATTTCGAAGCGCCCGTGCGAGGGCTGCATCGGTGGCAACGCCGAATTGCGGTATGTCCACCACTCGAACATGTTCGGGACTCGACGCGGAGAGTAGCTCCTTCAGGGTGGAGAGGTCGCCGATCGTCGACCAGCGCCGGCGTGGAACCTCCGCGAGCGACCGCGCGAAGACTGGTGACTTGCGCAGGACGACGTCGTATCGATACCGGGTCAGTTCGTTGTCGAACCGACCGCGCTCGAGCTGGATGTCGACGCCGCCGATGTCGGGGCATTCTGCCGGCAGGGCGGTGAAGAACTCCGGCCGCAGCAGTAGTTCCGATTCAGTGGTAATCTCTCGCCGCACCTTGTCGCGCACGACCGCAAGATCGGATTCACCGTCCGGGCGTGACCGTTGGACCCCGATTGCAAATGCCGGTTGCAGTGCGAGGTTTCGAACGTCGCCGACGAATATCGAACCGCCGGGTTCCAGCAGTTCCAATGCCTGTTCGATCACATCGATCAGGTATGCCGCATCAGGGAAGTACTGAACCACGGAATTGACGACGATCGTATCGAACCCGTCCCGGGGTAGTCCTTCCACGATATCGGCGGGTTGGGCAAGCAGGTGAACTCGACCGGTCCACGACGCACGCTGCTGTGCCAGTCGCCTACGCAGCGCTTCGATCGTCACCGGCGACAGGTCGGTGGCCCAGTACTCGACGGCGTCCGGTGCCAGCCGGGCCAGCAACAGTCCGGATCCGACACCGATCTCGAGGATCCGGCGCGGATGGAGCCCCCGTATCCGTTCGACAGTCGCGTCACGCCATTCACGCATCTGCTCGATCGGTATCGACTCACCGGTGAATCGGCTCTGCCAGATGCCGAACTCTTCGCCGAACTCGGTCGAACCGCCGTCGTCGCGGGAGGACGACTGGTCTCCGGAGTACAGATCGTCATACACCTGCTGCCACTGCCCGACGAGTTCGGCGTCGATCGCCTCGTCACGCGCTCGGGATATTCGCTCGAGCACGACATAACTCGACAACTGGATGTTGCTCATGTCACCGCCGGCTCCGCCGCGCCCGTTGTCGCGCGCAATCACGGCCACCTGTGCCACCGCGGGATGAGACAGGAATGCCTCTTCGATCTCGGCCGGCTCGACGCGGAAACCGCGGATCTTGATCTGCTCATCGGCGCGCCCCACGAACTCGAGCACACCCGAGTCGTTCCATCGCACCAAGTCACCCGACCGGTACATCCGGGCGCCCTGCTCCCCGAACGGGTCCGCAGCGAAGCGTTCTGCCGTCAACGCCGGCCGACGGTAGTAGCCGCGTGCCACTCCCTCACCGGCTATCCACAGCTCACCCACGACACCCACCGGTACCGGCATCAGACCCTCATCGAGAACATATGCCCTCGCATTCGCGATCGGTGACCCGATGGGCACGGCGCCTCCGCCCGGTCCCACTTCGGTACTCGTGGCGTACACCGCGGCTTCGGTAGGCCCATACGCGTTGAGGATCCGAACATCCGGCATCAACGTCCCCACCCGGTCGACCAACCACCGAGGCAGCGGCTCACCTGCGAAAACGATGGTGTCCGGTGGTGTCGTCGCCGCCAAACCCTCCACAACCTCGGCGAGCGCGGACGGTGCCGCGCTGATCACATCCGCGGCCCGGCCGCTCCCCTCCCCGAGGACCAGCGCGTCACGAACCACTTCGATCGAACCACCGCTACACAGCGGTGCGAAGATCTCGAACACCGACACGTCGAAACCGGCTGACGTACTCGCCACGACCCGGGACCCTGCTCGCACTCCGAGTCGGGACGCCATCTGCAGAACGCAACGGGTGACGTTGCGGTGGCTGACGGCGACGCCCTTGGGGACACCGGTCGACCCGGACGTGTAGACGAGGTACGCCAGGTTGTCCGGTCGCGGCCCGGAGACGACATACCCGTCGCCCTCGCTCTCCGTCGCATTCACGTGTAACCGTGGTAGCGCGCTGTGCAGCACCCCCTCGACGCCGGGCTCCGTCAGCGCCAGGCAGGGGCGGGCTTCGGAGAGAATTCGCCCGGTGCGCTCACTCGGATAGTTGGGGTCGATCGGGAGATACGCGGCTCCGGAACCGAGGACTGCCAACAGCGCAATGACCAGATCGGCGGAGCGCGGCAAAGCGACTGCAACCACCGACTCGGGACCCACTGCGCGCTCGGCCAGCTGTCGCGCCAGGCGCTGCGCCCGACGTTCGACCTCCCGGTAGGTCAGATGGTGGTTGTCGAAGACGACTGCGACCGCATTCGGTGTCCGGCGCGCCTGCCTCTGGAACAGTTCGGGGATCGTCGAGTCGGGTGTCGGCTCCGCGGTGTCGTTCCACGTCTCCAGAACCTGTCGACGCTCGTCCCGACCGAGGAGGTCGAGCAGATCGATTCGGTGGTGCGGACCGGCGACGAACAACTCCAGCACCCGAACGTATCGGCCGGCGATCTTCTCGACGGTGGAAGCGTCGAACAAGTCCGTGGCGTACTCGATGAAGCCGCCGAGTCCGCTGTCGTGCGATGACTCCCCGGGCATGTCGGAGAGATTGACGAACAGGTCGAACTTCGCTGTTCCGGTGGGAGCGGGTTCCGGAGTGACTGCCACACCGGGGATGTCGACCATCGGCAGCGCATTGTTCTGAAGGGCTATGCAGACCTGGAACAGCGGGTGATACCCCGTCGACCGGGCCGGGTTCATCATCTCGACCAGCTGCTCGAACGGGGCGTCCTGATTCGCGTACGCGGCCAATGCTCTCTCGCGCACCGCATCGATCAGGTCGGTGACAGCGGGGTTTCCCGAGAGGTCGACCCGCAGTACCCACGTGTTGGCCAGATACCCGACGAGGTCGGCCAACGCGTCATCGGTACGACCCGCGATCGGCGATCCGAGGGGAATGTCCGTGCCGCAGCCGAGTTTGCGTAAGAGCACCGCCAGCGCCGCTTGGAGCACCATCGAGACAGTTGCACCCCGGCTGCGCGCCAACTGCTCGATGCTGCGCCGCAGGGGCGCTTCGATGGCGAACGGCACCGTGTCACCCCGGTAGCTGGCGACCGGCGGACGTGGACGGTCCGTCGGCAACTCGAGGCATTCCGGAAGCCCGGACAGCGCCTCGCGCCAATAGCGGAACTGGCGGCCGATCACGCTGTCGGTGTCGTTCTCGTCGCCGAGCAGGCTCCGTTGCCAGAGGGTGTAGTCGGCGTACTGAACCGGCAGCGGTGTCCACTCGGGTGGGCTGCCGTCCCGGCGTGCCGAGTACGCACGCAACACGTCGCGTGCCAGCGGCGCCAGTGATCCACCGTCGCCGGCGATGTGATGGATGACCAGAGCCAGAACGCACTCGTCACCGGAGCATTGGAAGATTCTGGCGTGCAGCGGAATCTCGTGAGAGAGATCGAATCGACGACGGGAGACTTCGGCGAGACCCGGTGAGAGTTGGTCGGGACCGGCATTCACGATGTCGACCCCGAGTTCGAATTCGTCTACACCGAGCACGTTCTGGACCGGAACGCCATCGACCTGGGGAAAGATCGTCCGCAAACTTTCGTGACGGATCACGACATCGTGTAACGCCGCGACGAGAGCATCGCAATCGATCGCGCCGGACAGGCGCACGGCCAGCGCGATGTTGTACGTGGCCGACGGGCCCTCGAGGCGGTGAAGGAACCACAGTCGGCGCTGTGCGTACGACAGTGGCACCCGATCGTCGCGATTCTGCGGGACGAGGGGCGGCCGGACCGGTTCCGCGCCGGAGAGTTGGGGGGCGAGATCTACGATCGCCGGGAACTCGAAGATCGCGCGTATGGGCACCTCGACTGCAAGTGCCGAGCGGATCCGGTTCACGAGCCGGGTAGCGAGCAGTGAATGGCCGCCGAGTTCGAAGAACCCGTCGTCGATTCCGATGCCGTCGACGCCGAGTACCTCGGTGAACAACTCCACGAGTGCTCGCTCGTCGGCCGTTCTCGGGGCGCGGTACGGGTGCGCGCCTGACAGGTCCGGGATCGGCAGCCGACTGCCGTCCAACTTTCCGTTGGCGGTCAACGGGAATTGTTCGACGACGAGAACCGCAACCGGAACCATGTACTCCGGCACCCGGCCCGCGACGAAGCGTCGAATATTCGCGCGTAGATCCGAGAAGTCCCGATCCCCGGCGTATTCGGTAGCCGCGGGACCGAGGACCACATATGCCACCAAGGCGACGTCGACGTTTCCGTCGGTGTCCGAGGTATCCGGACGGTCCCGGAGGAGTACCACGGCACGCTCCACCGAGGGATGCGACAGCAGAACGGCCTCGATCTCGCCGGGTTCGATCCGCAGACCACGCAACTTGAGCTGATCGTCCGCCCGGCCCAGAAACTCGAGGTTCCCGCTGCCGTTGTCGGTAGCCCACCGCACCACGTCGCCGGTTCGATACATTCTCCGTCCTGGAACACCGAACGGATCCGGAACGAACCTCTCAGCAGTCAGGGCGGCTCTGCCGTGGTAACCGCGGGCGAGCTGTACGCCCGACAGATATAGTTCGCCGACGACGCCGGGAGGTACCGGGTGCAGTCTCGAATCACACACGTAGCAATGCACATTCGACTCCGGTGTCCCGATCGGGACGATGCCGTCGTCGAGTCCGGACCACGAACACGACGTCACACTGACCGCGGCCTCCGTGGGCCCGTAGAGGTTGTGTACGGCGGCGTCGCTGACCCGGCGCAGACGTGCAGCCGTGTGGGCCGGAAACGGCTCGCCGATGCACATCACCTGTCGAAGGGATCGCAGATCACCCGATTCCGCTGTCTCGAGGAAGGCGGCGAGCAAGGATGGCACGAAATCGGCGGTGGTGATCTGCTCTTCGCGCATCACGCGCGCGAGGTAGTCCGGGTCGCGGTGCCCACCCGGCGCAGCCAGGACCAGTCGCGCGCCCACCGTCAAGGGCCAGAACAGCTCCCACACAGACAGGTCGAACGTCGCCGGCGTCTTCTGGAGCATCGAATCTCCGGCATCGAGTGCATAGCGGGCTTGCTTCCACCGCATCTGGTTGACCACCGCTGCGTGGGGCACGGCGACCCCCTTGGGTGCACCGGTAGACCCGGAGGTGTAGATGAGGTACGCGAGATGCGAAGACCGCAGAGGCGTCACGCGATCCGAGTCCGTGATCGGTCCCCTGTCGTAGCCGATCAGATCGAACGACTCGATCGACCACACCGGCAGGTGATTCGCTCCCGGGACGTCGAGTTCCTGGGAACTCAGCAGCGCAACCGGCTGTGCGTTCGCGAGCACCGCCCTCGTGCGTTCTATCGGATGGTCCACGTCCAATGGAAGGTACGCGCCACCGGCCGCCAGCACGGCGTAGATGCCGACCATCAGGTCGGTGGAGCGCTTCAACGCGAGTGCCACTACCGATTCGGGCCCGACACCGAGAGCGATGAGGTGACGTCCCAGACGATTGACCCGCCCGGAGAACTCGCCGTAGGTCAATCGGTCGTCGCCGCTGACGATGGAGACGGCGTGCGGCGTGGAAGCGGCCTGCGCGGAGAACAAGTCGGGCAGAGTCGCGTCCGGCCACTCCGTGTCGGTGGCATTTCGCGTCGTCACCAAGAGTTCACGTTCCGATGCGGGCAGAAGATCGATGTCTCCGGTCACCACCGCCGGATTCCGTGTGACGGCACCGAGAATCAGCAGGAAGCGATCCGCGAACTCTCTCACGGTCGATTCTTCGAACAGATCTGTCGAATACGCCAACTCGGCGGTGATATCGGCGGGATCACCATGGTCATCGTAGTTGTCGATCAGGCTCAGATGAAGATCGTACTTCGCTGTCTTCGGGGTCAGGTCTTCAGCGGTGACGGACATTCCCGGCAACCGAAAGTCCGGCAGCGCGATGTTCTGGAAGGAGAAACCTACCTGGGTGAGGGGTGCGTGGGCGGTGGAGCGGGGTGGGTTGAGTAGTTCGACGAGTCGTTCGAAGGGGAGGTCGGCGTGGGCGAAGGCGGCGATGTCGGTGTCGCGGATGTGGTGGAGGAGGTCGGTGAAGGTGTGTGTGGGGGCGACGGTGTTGCGGAGGACGAGGGTGCCGACGAACATGCCGATGAGGTTGTCGAGGTGGGGGTGGGTGCGTCCGGCGATGGGGGTGCCGATGGTGATGTCGGTGGTGTTGGTGAGTCGGGCGAGGAGGATGGTCAGTGCGGCGTGGCAGACCATGAAGACGGTGGTGTGTTCTCGGTGCGCTAGTTCGGTGAGTGCGTGGTGGGTGTCGTTGTCGATGGTGAAGTCGATGGCGGCGCCGTGGAGGGTTTGTTGTGGGGGGCGGGGGTGGTCGGTGGGTAGTTCGAGGACTTCGGGGAGGTTGGTGAGGGTGTGGGTCCAGTAGCGGATTTGTTGGGAGATGATGGATTCGGGGTCGTCTTCGGAGCCGAGTGTTTCGCGTTGCCAGAGGGTGTAGTCGCCGTACTGCACCGGAAGGGGCGTCCAGGTGGGAGCCCTGCCCGATACCCGGGCCTCGTAGGCGGTCATCAGATCGTGCGCGAGTGGCATCAGCGAGGATCCGTCTGCGCAGATGTGGTGTAGCACCAGTGCGAGCACGTGTTCGGATGGCGAGATCCGGAACAGCGCGGTGTCGACCGGTACCTCGGTCGCGACATCGAACTCGCGCGAGACAACATCGCGCAGATGGTGCTGCAATTCGTCGACGTCGATGACGGTGCCGATCGGTTCGAGTGGGGATGGGTCGTGCACTACCTGGTGTGGGCCGTCGTCGGAGTCGGGGTAGTGGGTGCGCAGTGTTTCGTGTCGGGTGATGACGTCGGTGAGGGCGTCGGTGAGTGCGGTGGTGTCGAGGGGGCCGCGGAGTCGGACGGCGAGTGGGATGTTGTAGGCGGGTGAGGTGGTGTCGTACTGGTTGATGAACCACATTCGCTGCTGAGCCAGCGACAACGGCACCGGCTCCGAGCGCTGCCGGGGGGCCAGTGGGATTCTGACGTGGCTGTCCCGCCCGTCGAGCAGTGTGCCGAGCTCGCCCACCGAGGGCGCCGAGAATACGTCTCGAACCCCTACGTCCACGCCCAGCGCCGCGCCGACCCGCGCGGCCAT
>NZ_BCWY01000019.1 GCF_001894825.1 Rhodococcus jostii NBRC 16295
AGGGGCTGAGTGGCCGCGGTGCCGAGCTCGGTCTCACGCTGGACCGGCTCGAGGAGATCTTCGGCGGGCTGAACACCGAACTTCCTGCGATCCAGGAGGATCTGCGTGGTCTCGCGGACTTCTCGCAGACGTACTCGGAGGCTGCCCCCGACCTGGTCAACGCCCTCGACAACCTGCGCACCCCCGGAAATACGGTGGTGGAGAAGCAGGGTGAGATCTCCACGCTGCTCGCCTCGCTGACCGGAACCGCATCGAGCACCGCGGATCTCCTGCAGACCAACGCAGAATCCATCGTCAGCATCGCCGCCGACTCGCGAGAGGCACTGCAGATCCTCGGCCGCTACTCGCCGAGCTTCGAATGCACGTTCGCGGGCTTCGCGAAGTCCGCCCCCGTCGCCCGGGAGCTGCTGGCGCCGGACGATCCGTACCCGGGTGTGCGTGCCAGCGTGCAGTTCGTCAACCCGAAGGGGCGTTACGTGCCCAACCAGGACGAGCCGCGCCTGCTCGACGACCGCGGACCGGCGTGCTACGACAACGTCACCGCACCGGGTGGAAAGTTCCCGCAGTATCCGGGCGGGTCTTCCTACAACGACGGCGCCTACCAGGTGCCCTCGCGCAACCCGGGCCCGTCGACCATCGATTTCTTCCCGGCGCCCGCCGGCGTTCCCGATCAGGTCCCGGGGTACGGAGCCGAGGTCACGCCCGCCAGCTACGCGGGTTCGAAGATGGAGCAGGACACGTTGGACGTCGTCTACGGCGAGGCCGGCGGCATGGCGCCGGAGGACGTGCCGAGTTGGACGACGCTCGTCGGCGCGCCGACCATGAGGGGGACTGAGGTGAGCTTCAAGTGAGGGGCCTGACCGCACCATTGGTCAAGCTGATCGTGTTCGCCGTGGTCACCATCCTGGCGACCGGTCTGCTGGCCGCCACCATCGCCAACCTCGGTGGCGGCGGTGGCACCAAGTTCAACGCGATCTTCTCGGACGTCACCTCCCTCAACGAGGGCGACGAGGTCCGCATCGCCGGTGTACGCGTGGGTCAGGTCGAGAAGATCTCGATCCACGACGACCGCGAAGCGGAGGTTCAGTTCACGGTGTCGGAACGGGACTGGCTGCCTGCCAGCACCACCGCGACCATCCGCTTCCGGAACCTCGTGGGGCAGCGCTACATCGCGCTCGAACAGGGTGAGGGTCAGCAGGGGATGAAGATGAGCGGTGGCGACACCATTCCGATGGAGCGGACCAAGCCTGCCGTCAACCTCACCACGCTGTTCGACGGCTTCCGGCCGCTGTTCCAGACTCTCAGCGCCGACGACGTGAACAAGCTGTCGTACCAGATCATCCAGGTGTTCCAGGGTGAGTCGGGGACCATCACGGAACTCGTCAAGAACACGGCCAGCCTCACCAACACCGTCGCCGACAAGGATCGGGTGATCGGTGCGGTGATCAACAACCTCAACGACGTGCTCGCCACGGTGAATCAGCGTGATGATCAACTCGATTCGTTGATCGTCAACACCCAGCAGCTGGTCACGGGGTTGGCCGACGAGCGGGGAACCGTCGGTTCGGCGGTGACGTCCCTCGCGGGGCTCACCGACGCGACGGCCGATCTGCTCGAACCCACCAGACCGTCCATCCAGGAATCCATCACGTCGCTGAACACGCTGGCGACGACGTTGAACCGTAACTCCGACACCGTCAACAGCGTTCTCCAGACGCTTCCGGTGAAGCTCGAAAAGCTCGGCCGAGCAGCCAGTTACGGATCCTGGTTCCAGTTCTACCTCTGTGGAGTCGACATCGTCGCAGGACCAGGCACCGCGCCCCAACTGAACCTGCCCACGGGCTTGCCCACCGTCAACCAGCCGCTGTATACGAACTCGGCCAAACGGTGCACACAGGACGGCCTACAGGAGTTGCAGACACGATGAGCAGACGTCGCAGCCCGGCAGTGGCTGGTGCCCTCGGCATTCTCGTGGTGCTGTTGGCCACCCTGTCGGCTTTCTTCCTCGATTCGCTGCCATTCATCGGCGCCGGGTCGACGTATCACGCCGAATTCACCGAGGCGGCGGGCCTGAAGCCCTCCAACGAGGTGCGCATCGCCGGTGTCAAGGTCGGCAAGGTCACGTCGGTCGAACTCGACGGCGACCACGTGGACGTCGCCTTCAAGGTGTCGGACGCGTGGGTCGGCAACGAGACGTCGGCATCCATCCAGATCAAGACGATCCTGGGCCAGAAGTACCTGGCCCTCGACCCCCGCGGCTCCGACACCCTGAACCCGAGCGACACGATCCCGTTGGACCGCACCACGTCTCCGTACGACGTGATCGAAGCGTTCTCGGCCGCCGCACAGACGGTGGGCGACATCGACTCCGACCAGCTCGCGCAGAGCATGGTGACGCTGTCGCAGGCCTTCGAGGGAACACCCACGGAGATCCGCGCGTCCCTGGACGGTGTCAGCAGGCTGTCGCAGACCATCGCGAGCCGCGATCAGGAACTTCAGAAGTTGTTCGACGCGACCGGTAAGACCACCAAGGTCCTCGCCGACCGCAACGCCGAGTTCAACCGGCTGATCAGCGACGCCGGTCTGCTCCTCGGTGAGCTCAACAGCCGTCAGCAGTCGATTTCCCAGTTGCTCACCGGAACACAGCGCCTGTCACAGCAGTTGACCGGACTCGTGCGCGACAACGAGGCCGCCATCGGTCCCGCGCTCGAACAGCTCGACGGCGTCGTCGAGATCCTCAAGGCCAACAACGAGAACCTGGACAAGGCGATGAAACTGTACGAGCCCTTCGTACGCCTGTACACGAACGTGGTCGGTAACGGTCGCTGGTTCGACCAGGTCGTGGTGAACCTGCTGCCGCCGGGTCTGCCCGACATTCCCGGTCCGCGCGAACCCGTCCGCACGTTGGGGGGTAACTGATGGCAGACGTCGAGAACGGAACCGACCGCGGAGGACGCGGCGGGATCGCCCTCATCGCAGGAGTCGTCATCGTCGCGCTGGTGATCGCCGGTGCCCTGTGGTGGGTGTTCTTCCGGGCAGGCACCACGAAGATCACCGCGTACTTCGACAAGTCGGTGGGTATCTACGAGGGCTCGGATGTGCGGGTGCTCGGTGTGAAGGTCGGATCGGTCGACGGCGTCGAGCCGCAGGGCGATCAGGTGAAAGTCGACATGCGCGTCGATCGCGGCGTCGACATTCCCGCCGACGCGAAGGCCGCGCAGGTCACGCCGTCCGTGGTGTCCGACCGCTACATCCAGCTCGCGCCGGCCTACACGGGCGGCGACACGATGCAGAGCGGTGCCGTGATCTCGCGGGACCGTACCGCGACCCCCGTCGAGGTCGACCAGTTGTACGCGAGCATCGAGGAGCTCTCGACCGCGCTCGGCCCGAACGGGGCGAACAAGGACGGCGCGCTGTCACAGTTCGTCGAGACCGGTGCCGCCAACCTCGACGGCAACGGTGAAGCACTGGGGCAGAGCATCAATCAGCTCTCCGACGCTGCCCGCACCCTCAACGAGAGTCGCGGCGACCTGTTCGACACCGTCAAGAACCTCCAGGTCTTCGTGGGCGCGCTGGCGGCCAACGATCAGCAGGTCCGCGACTTCAACTCGCAACTCTCCGATCTGTCCGGATTCCTGGCGGGGGAGAGGGAGAACCTCGGCGCCGCCCTGAACCAGCTCGCGATCGCACTCGGCGACGTCTCGAAGTTCGTGGCGGACAACCGGGAACTCCTCGCCGAGAACGTGGACGACCTGGTCCCGGTGACGCAGACCCTCGCCGACAACCGCGAGTCGCTGGTCAACTCACTGACGCTGCTTCCGCTGGCGATCAGCAACCTCGCCAACTCGTACGACGCGGAGTCGGGCACCCTGGCCTCACGCCTCGCGTTCCCCGATCTGCAGGATCCGGCGGGTGTCGCCTGCAAGTTGATCGACCTCGGCAAGCTGGTTCCCGGCGACCCGCGGTTCGAGCAACTCGGTCGCCAGATGCAGCCGCTGATCGACAACTGCGCCAACGTCACGTCGCAGATCACGCAGTCGGCGAAGACTCCGTCGCTCGTGCTTCCGTTCGGGATCATGAGTGCGGACAACATTCAGCGGACGGTCACGCCCGGCACGGTGCCGGGTGTCGTGTCCCCGCGATTCGAAGGCGCAACGGGTGGTGAGGGCGAATGAAGCGGTCGATAATCCTCGGCGCCGGCGCGTGCGCCGTCGCCATCGCGGTGAGTTCCTGCTCCTCGGAGGGAATCTACGGAGTTCCTCTGCCGGGCGGTCCGGACGTCGGCAACGACCCGATGCACCTGACGATCCAGTTCGACGACGTCCTCGACCTGGTTCCGCAGTCCGCCGTCAAGGTCGACGGTGTGCCCGTGGGCCGGGTCGAATCGATCAAGGTGGCGCCGGACGGCTGGACGGCCGACGTGGAGGTCATTCTCGACTCGTCCGTCGATCTCGCGGCCAACGCGGTCGCCGCCATCGAGCAGACCAACCTGCTCGGTGAGAAGTTCGTCCAGCTGTCCGAGCCGCCGGAGGACAAGGATCCCGCGCGACTCGAGGACGGCGACACGATCTCTCTCGATCGCACCCGCCACGCCACGGAGATCGAGCAGGTACTCGGCGCGCTGTCGCTGCTGCTCAACGGTGGCGGTGTCGGACAGTTGCAGCCGATCGTGCACGAACTGACCACCGCCCTCGACGGGCGCGAGGACCGGGTGCGGGGACTCCTCGAGCAGGCGAACACGCTCATCGACGGTCTCAACCAGCAGCGGGACGACATCACCCGCGCCCTGGACGGCCTCGATGCGTTGACCACCCGGGTGGACGAACAGAACGAGAAGATCGGCCTGATCCTCGATCAGCTCCCGATCGCCACCGAAGTGCTCAACGAGCAGCGCCCGCAGCTCACCCAGATGCTGACGCAACTGGACCGGCTCGGCACCGTCGGAACCGACGTGATCAACAGGTCGAAGAATGACCTGATCGCGGATCTCCTCGCGCTGCGGCCAACGCTCAAGGCGCTCGCCGACTCGGGCGACAACCTGCCCAATTCGCTCGCGTTCATCCCGACCGTCCCCTTCCCGGACGGTGTGGAGAAGATCGCGCTCGGCGGATCGGTCAACCTGTTCCTCACGGTCGACCTGCAGATCGGCGACGCACTGAGCGCACTCGGCGTCGGCCAGGGCGACCCGGTGTACGTGCCGCCGAAGTTCGGTGAACCCAAGCCGATCGTGGACCCGTCGAACCCGTACTACAACGGCAACGGGCCGAAGCCGGGCTGGCCGACGGTGTCACTGCTGCCGATTCCGCCGATCATCCCCGCCCCGACAGGCCTGCGGATCCCGGGTCTCCCCGGGGCAGCACCCGCGGCCGGCAACGGTGGCGCGGGGAACGGCACGACGGACGGCCAGGCGCCGTCGCCGCAGAACCCGCTCGGGGGACTGCTGGAGCAGTTCGGAATCGGGGGTGGACAGTGAGGTCACGACTGGTCAGAATCCAGCTCGTCGCGTTCGCCGTCGTGGCGATGCTCGGGCTGGTCTACGTCGGTGCCAAGTACGTTCGCCTCGACAACCTGCTCGGGTTCGGTGAGTACGACGTGAACGCGCAGTTCAAGGATTCCGGCGGAATCTTCACCAACGCCGAGGTCACGTACCGCGGTGTTCCCGTCGGGCGCGTCGGCGACCTGTCGCTCACGGCGGACGGCATCAACGTCGAGTTGAAGATCTCCTCGGGCGGTCCCGACATCCCGGCGTCGGCCAAGGCCGTCGTCGCCAACCGATCCGCCATCGGTGAGCAGTACGTGGACCTGCAGCCCGACAGTGACCAGGGGCCGTACCTCGAACAGGGCTCGGTGATCACCGAGGCCGACACCTCGACACCGGTTCCGGTCGAGCAGGTGCTCATGGCCACCGACGGACTGGTCAGGTCGGTTCCGGTCGACTCTCTGCGCACGGTCGTCACCCAGCTGGGCACCGCGTTCAACGGCAAGGGGGAGGACCTGCAGACACTTGCGGATTCTCTGTCGACCCTGACGAAGGACGGCCTCGACGTCCTCCCGCAGACACTGGCCCTCATCAGGGACAGCCAGACGGTGCTGGCGACACAGTCCGATCAATCGTCGGCGATCGTCCAGTTCAGTGCGGACCTCGACGCGGTGGCGGCGCAGCTGCGCACCAGCGACCCCGATATCCGGTCCATCATCGACAAGGGAATTCCGGCGAGCGAGGAGATCGGTCAGCTGGTGAACGAGACCGGTCCGAGCCTCACCACCGACCTGACGAACCTTGCCGCTGTGGGCGACAAGCTGGCCCCGCAGGCGATCGCGCTCCGGCCGATCCTGATGTTCCTGCCGGCCATTGCGGCGTCCGCGTCGACCGTGGCACCGGGCGACGGTACGGTGCACCAGGGCATCGTCCTGGAAACCAACAATCCGCCGTCGTGCACACTGGGTTACGAAGGGACGCAGCAGATCCTGGCCGAGATGAAGCGGCAGGACCCGAACTTCGACGACACCCAGCAGGACTTCCCGTTCAACACGAAGGCCAACTGCGACGCTCCTCAGGGAAGCGTGACGGGTGTCCGGAGTGCCGACCGCATCGTGTTCGCCGATCCGGACACGATCCAGCCGTGGGATTTCAAGCCGAAGGTCATGCCTGACACTCTCAACTTGAATCCCATCGCAACGCAGCTCGCGCCGCTCCTCGGGGTTACTCCCAAGTAGCATTCGGTCCTTACCGAGGGCGAGTAGAAGAAAACAATCAGTAGGGTATTGGTGTGACGCGAATTACCACGCCCCCGGAGTCGGGACAACCGGCTCCGGGGAAGGACAGAACTCTGAAGGCCTCGTTTGCTGCGGTGACCGCACTGGTGGTGATCGCGGTTGTCGCAGCCGGATGGTTTGGCTTCGGGTGGGCGCGCGCTCTCTTCGTGGACAAGCCGATCGCCGACGCACGCGACTCCGCGTTGACCGGCGCCCAGCAAGCCGCGATCAACCTCAACTCGGTCGATTCCGCGGACCTCGACGGATCCTTCGAGAACATGAAGTCGTCCATCACCGGCGACAAGATGAACCAGGACCTCCAGGCGACGATGGACGGGTTCACCGACCAGATGCGTCAATCGGGGGCGGCGAGCAAGGCCGAACTGATTCAGGGCACGCTCACCGAACTGAACACCGACGACGGCACCGCCAAGGCACTGGTCGTCGTGGCTGTCACCACCACCTGGCCGGATCGCTTCGACAAGGCCAAGGTGACGATGCGGATGGACGTCCAGGACGTGGACGGGGTCTGGAAGGCCTCGTCGGTCGAACCGGTGGGCGGACGTATACCGCTCGAGAGCGGTCCGGTACCTGCCAACGGCGCAGCCCCGGCTCCCGCCGAGCAAGCGCCGGCCGAACAGGCCCCGGCCGAGCAGGCGCCGGCCCCCGAAGGTGACAGCGGCGGCCAGTAGTCCTGATGCACCGCGGTGGCGCGCCGCCGCGGTGTCCACGTCGACGACAGCTCGTCGTGCAATGAGAAAGTGGTGAATTATGCCCCCCAAGCGCCGCAACAACGTGCCGGACAGCGCTGCAAAGGGCAGGCGTCCGCGCGTGGCGGGGACCCGTCAGGTCACGCCGAAGCCGCCCCGATCGGAAACCCCGGTCGAGAAGAAGGAGCCGGTGACACAGGAGGAACCCGTCGAGAAGCCTGCGAAGGCGACGACACCCGAGACCGAGGCGACCGCGGTAGCGGCGGCTGTGACGTCCGAGACCGCGAAGGCGTCCGACACGGACAAGACGGTGTCGATGGCGAAGCCGGTGTCGACCGCGAAGCCGGTGTCGACCGCGAAGGCGGCGTCGGCGGGAAAGGCGAAGGTCCCCAACCTTCAGCCGCGCATCAGCAAGCAGCAGGCGCCGGCGGTCGCCGAGCCCGAGACGGGCAGCGGGACCGGCCGCGTCACGTGGAAACTCGTCGGGATCCTCGGCGCCGTCGCGGTGGTCCTGGGAGTGTTCGCCGCGGTCGCGGCGTTCAAGCCCGGAGCCGACATCAGCAACACCGCCTGGGTCGACGCAGGAGCAACTGCTGAAGTGACGAAGGCGGGCACCGAGGCGATCGAGACGCTGTACACCTACAGCTACGAGACCATCGATCAGGACTTCGACAAGGCGCGCGGCTACCTTGACGACGCCAAGCGCGCAGAGTTCGACTCGACCGCGGACACCACCAAACAGGCAGCCATCCAGACGAAGACGGCAACCCAGGCGTCCGTCACGGACATCGGGGTCACTGTGCTCGACGGCGACCGCGCCGAACTCCTCGCGCACATGAACGTCAGCGCCACCGGTGACGCAGTCGCTCAGGGCAGTGCCGCCACTCCGCTGTCGATCAAGATGGAGAAGATCGACGGCAAATGGGTGCTCTCCGACATCTCCGACAGTGAAGGCTGAGTCGGCACCGCCGAGGTGAAGGCTGAGTCGGCACCGCCGACGTGAAGGCTGAGTCAACAGCCCGGAAAGTATTGATCCGGAACGGGATTCGCGGGCTGGGTACGGGTGATGGCTGAATCATCGTTGCCGGCACGGTGAGCCGATCTCGGACCGTGAATCTGCGTCACTGCTGGACGGGAATCTCTTGTTGCGGTGCCTGTTTCGGGTTCCCGGATGATCCGGGTGTGGGCGTCTTCCGTGCCAGGAATCCCGGCGCCCACCAGTTGGCCTCGCCCATCAACTTCACCAACGCGGGCACCAGCATCATGCGGATGACGGTGGCGTCGATGATCAGCGCGACGATCATGCCGAGGCCGATGAACCGCATCATCGTCAGCTCCGAGAGCGTGAACGCGCCCGTGACGACGATCAGCAGCGCGGCCGCCGCCGTCACGATGCGTCCCGTGTGCGCCGTGCCGATGCGCACGGCCTCCTCGGTCGACGCCCCGTTCTCGTGGGCCTCCACCATCCGGGACATGAGGAAGATCTCGTAGTCGGTGGAGAGCCCGAACACGACCGCGATGATCAGCACGACCATCGTCGCGGGCAGCGGCCCCGGCGTCACGCCGAGAAATTCGGCACCGTGACCGTCCTCGAAGATCCACGTGAGCACGCCGAAGGACGCGGCGAGGCTGAGGGTGGCCATGGCGATCGCCTTCAGCGGCAGCACCACGGACCGGAAGGCCAGGAGCATCAGCACGAAGGTGACGGCCACCATGATCCCGATCATCCACGGCAGTCGCGCGGCCATCGCATCCAGTCCGTCGGCGGTCAGGGCGTTCAACCCGCCGAGCATCTTCTCGGTGCCGGCCGGGGTCGGGAGGTCGCGCAATTCGGCCGCCGTCGCCATCGCCCCCGTCGTCCGGTCCGCGTCGTCGAAGACGGCCCGGATGGCGACGAACGTGTCGGTGGCGCCGACCGGGACCACCCGCTGGACGCCGTCGACCGCGGCCGTCGCCCGAAAGAACTCGGCCGTGGCGGACGGTGGCGGGGCCTTACCGTCGCTGCCCTGCAGGACCAGCGTCGCGCCGTTGTTGGCGAGGGGGAAGTCGGCGGCGAGATCGTCGACGGCGAGCCGGAGCGGGTGCGCCGCGGGCAGTCCGGTGTGGTCGAGATCACCCAGCGACGCGCCTGCGAGGGGCGCGGCGAGCACGAGCAGCCCCGCGACGATGCCTGTCGCGATCACGACAGGCCGCCGCATGACCCGGGCGGCGACGCCGCCCCAGAATCGGTGCGCCCGGTCCTCGCCGCGCTCGACCACGCCCGGTCGCCACGTCAGCGAGTTGATGCGAGGCCCGAGCAGAGCCAGTGCTGCGGGCACTGCCGACAGCGACAGCACCGCGGCGATCCCGATGGCTGCCATCCCGCCGTAGGCGAAGGACCGGACGATGGCCTGGGGAAAGACGAGCATGCCCACGAAACCGCACACCAGGAGGAGTGCGGAGAACCCCACGGTTCTTCCCGCGGTGGCGAGCGTCGTGCGAACGGCGTCGTCGGTGGGCGCGCCCGATCGCAGTTCCTCGCGGAACCGGGTCACCACGAACAATCCGTAGTCGATGGACATGCCCAGCCCGACGAGGCTCGCGATGTTCACCGAGAATGCGCTGACCTCGGTGAAGTACGAGATCACCCGCAGGGCGCCGAGGGCGCCGAGGATCGCGAGACCGCCGACGCACAGCGGGACGGCGGCCCCGACCAGCCCGCCGAAGATGACGAGCAGAAGCAGCAGCAGGATCGGGAACGACACCGCCTCGGCTCGCAGCAGATCGCTCTCGGACACCTCGTTGTAGGCGTTGGCGGCCGCGCTGAAGCCGCTGAACTCCGCGTCCGTGCCGTCGATCTCCAGCAGGGGCTGGAGAGCGTGGTACGCGGAGATGCGAGTGTTCTCGTCGCCGGTCAGCGACAGCACCGCCAGTGCCTCGGTGCCGTCTGTGGAACGCAGGAACTCCTTCGCCTGCGGCGGCGCGGACCAGTACGACAAGGGAGTGTTGGCGAGCACTCCGGGATCGATCCGGGCGAGATGGGCCGCCACCTCGGGCCCGAGATCGTCGATCGTCGAACCCGGACGTGCGTGGTAGGTCACCGCCAGGTCGGGGGTCTGCCGTCCGAACGTCCCCTCGATCAGGCGCTCGACACCCGCGGACTCGCTGCCCGGATCGGTGTATCCGCCGAGGCTCAGCCGGTCGAACACCCCCGAACCCCACGCCCCGCCGATCAGCACCAGCAGAACCGTGGCGGCGACGACCAGCGTCGGGCGGGCAACGACGAACGAACTCCAGCGCGTCACGGCTCTGCTTCCCTCGAGAATCGACGGCGATCGCGTGCGCATATTGTTCACCGCCCGTGAGCGGGTGGGAAGGGGCGCCGGAAACGCTCCGCGGGCCTGCCGAAACGACGCGACACGCCCCCTAACTCTTGACGCCGGGGTGATCACGCGTCACTCTGATGCGTGAACATGCGCAGTGACGCGTGGCCGAGCGCCCGGCTGGGTGCTGTTTCGGGTGCCCGACTCGACATCTACTGAGTTTGGGTGTACTTTTGGACGTTGCGCTGGCTGCCTCCTGTCCACCTCTCGTCCGCACCGCTGCGAAGTGCTTCACTCTTCAGCAACTGTGGCGAGTTTCGTTCGGGTTGTAACCAGCGAAATTCGAAGCAGATACAGCGGCGGTCGCAACAGCACAGAGCGGCCCGCGTGAGGTGCTGGAAGGACGCATCTTGGCAGTCTCTAGCCAGACCAAGGCAGTTTCCGGAATCCCCGGAGCCCCGAAGAGGGTTTCTTTCGCGAAGATTCGCGAACCCCTCGAAGTCCCCGGGCTTCTTGATGTACAAACCGATTCGTTCGAGTGGTTGATCGGTGCGCAGAGCTGGCGCGAACGTGCCGCCGCTCGTGGCGACAGCGCAATCTCCGGAGGTCTCGAGGACATTCTCGCGGAGCTTTCCCCGATCGAGGATTTCTCGGGCTCGATGTCTCTGTCCTTCTCGGACCCGCGCTTCGACGAGGTGAAGGCCTCGACGGACGAGTGCAAAGACAAGGACATGACCTACGCGGCGCCGTTGTTCGTCACCGCGGAGTTCATCAACAACAACACCGGTGAGATCAAGAGCCAGACGGTCTTCATGGGCGACTTCCCGATGATGACCGACAAGGGCACGTTCATCATCAACGGCACCGAGCGTGTCGTGGTCTCGCAGCTGGTGCGTTCCCCCGGCGTCTACTTCGACCACTCCGTCGACAAGGGCACCGAGAAGGACCTGCACAGCGTCAAGGTCATCCCGGGCCGTGGTGCATGGCTCGAGTTCGACGTGGACAAGCGCGACACGGTCGGCGTCCGCATCGACCGCAAGCGCCGCCAGCCCGTCACCGTGCTGCTGAAGGCCCTCGGCTGGACCACCGAGCAGATCACCGAGCGCTTCGGCTTCTCGGAGATCCTCATGGCGACGCTGGAGAAGGACAACACCGCCGGCACCGACGAGGCTCTGCTCGACATCTACCGCAAGCTGCGTCCGGGCGAGCCGCCGACCAAGGAGAGTGCGCAGACGCTCCTGGAGAACCTGTTCTTCAAGGACAAGCGCTACGACCTGGCTCGCGTGGGTCGCTACAAGATCAACAAGAAGCTGGGCCTGAACCTCGGACAGCCGATCGTCGCGTCGACCCTCACCGAGGAAGACATCGTCGCCACCATCGAGTACCTGGTGCGCCTGCACGCCGGTGACACCGAGATGACCGCCCCCGGCGGTGCTCCGGTGCCCGTCGAGGTCGACGACATCGACCACTTCGGCAACCGTCGTCTGCGCACGGTCGGTGAGCTCATCCAGAACCAGATCCGCGTGGGCTTGTCCCGCATGGAGCGCGTGGTTCGTGAGCGCATGACCACACAGGACGTCGAGGCGATCACGCCGCAGACGCTGATCAACATCCGGCCCGTCGTGGCTGCGATCAAGGAGTTCTTCGGAACCTCCCAGCTGTCGCAGTTCATGGACCAGAACAACCCGCTGTCGGGGCTGACGCACAAGCGTCGTCTGTCCGCCCTCGGCCCGGGTGGTCTGTCCCGTGAGCGTGCCGGCCTCGAAGTGCGCGACGTTCACCCGTCGCACTACGGCCGCATGTGCCCGATCGAGACCCCTGAGGGTCCGAACATCGGTCTGATCGGTTCGCTGTCGGTGTACGCACGGGTCAACCCGTTCGGCTTCATCGAGACGCCGTACCGCAAGGTCGAGAACGGCCAGGTCACCGACCAGGTCGACTACCTGACCGCGGACGAAGAGGACCGCCACGTCGTCGCACAGGCCAACTCGGCCCTCGACGCCAACGGTCACTTCACCGACGATCGCATTCTGGTCCGTCGTAAGGGTGGCGAGGTCGAGTTCGTCTCGTCCGCCGAGATCGACTACATGGACGTCTCACCGCGACAGATGGTGTCCGTCGCGACCGCGATGATTCCGTTCCTCGAGCACGACGACGCCAACCGTGCCCTGATGGGTGCCAACATGCAGCGTCAGGCGGTGCCGCTCGTGCGCAGCGAGGCTCCGCTCGTCGGTACCGGCATGGAGCTGCGTGCCGCCGTCGACGCGGGCGACGTCATCGTCACCGAGAAGAGCGGTGTCGTGGAGGAGGTCTCCGCCGACTACGTCACGGTCATGGCCGACGACGGAAGCCGCAAGACGTACCGGATGCGCAAGTTCGCGCGGTCGAACCAGGGCACCTGCGCCAACCAGCGTCCGATCGTGGACGAGGGACAGCGTGTCGAGTTCGGACAGGTCCTCGCCGACGGCCCCTGCACCGAGAACGGTGAGATGGCGCTCGGCAAGAACCTGCTCGTCGCGATCATGCCGTGGGAAGGCCACAACTACGAGGACGCGATCATCCTGTCGCAGCGCCTCGTGGAAGAGGACGTCCTGACCTCGATCCACATCGAGGAGCACGAGATCGATGCCCGCGACACCAAGCTCGGTGCCGAGGAGATCACTCGCGACATCCCGAACGTCTCCGACGAGGTCCTCGCCGACCTCGACGAGCGCGGCATCATCCGTATCGGTGCCGAGGTTCGTGACGGCGACGTGCTGGTCGGAAAGGTCACGCCGAAGGGCGAGACCGAGCTGACCCCCGAGGAGCGCCTGCTGCGCGCCATCTTCGGTGAGAAGGCCCGCGAGGTTCGCGACACGTCGCTGAAGGTTCCCCACGGTGAGACCGGCAAGGTCATCGGCATCCGCGTGTTCTCGCGCGACGACGACGACGATCTGCCCCCCGGTGTCAACGAGCTGGTCCGCGTCTACGTGGCACAGAAGCGCAAGATCCAGGACGGCGACAAGCTCGCCGGCCGCCACGGCAACAAGGGCGTCATCGGCAAGATCCTCCCGCAGGAGGACATGCCGTTCCTGCCCGACGGCACCCCGGTCGACATCATCCTGAACACCCACGGTGTTCCGCGTCGTATGAACATCGGTCAGATCTTGGAGACCCACCTCGGGTGGATCGGCAAGACCGGCTGGAACGTTCAGATCGCCGGCGACGGCTCCCGTCCCGATTGGGCGGAGCAGCTGCCGGAGGAGATGCTGTCTGCACCTGCCGACTCCAACATCGCCACCCCGGTGTTCGACGGCGCCAAGGAAGACGAGCTCACCGGTCTCCTCGGTTCGACGCTGCCGAACCGCGACGGCGAGGTCATGGTCGCGTCCGACGGAAAGGCCACGTTGTTCGACGGCCGTTCCGGCGAGCCGTTCCCGTACCCGGTGTCGGTCGGCTACATGTACATCATCAAGCTGCACCACCTGGTCGACGACAAGATCCACGCTCGTTCGACCGGTCCGTACTCGATGATCACCCAGCAGCCGCTCGGCGGTAAGGCCCAGTTCGGTGGCCAGCGCTTCGGTGAGATGGAGTGCTGGGCGATGCAGGCCTACGGCGCGGCATACACGCTGCAGGAGCTGCTCACCATCAAGTCGGACGACGTGGTGGGTCGAGTCAAGGTGTACGAGGCCATCGTCAAGGGCGAGAACATCCCCGAGCCTGGCATCCCCGAGTCGTTCAAGGTGCTCCTGAAGGAGCTCCAGTCGCTCTGCCTCAACGTGGAGGTGCTGTCCTCGGACGGCGCGGCCATCGCGATGGCCGACGGTGACGACGAGGACCTCGAGCGGGCCGCAGCGAACCTGGGCATCAACTTGTCCCGGAACGAAGCGGCGACGGTCGACGACCTCGCGAACTAGGTTTCGGTCCCCGGGTCCTGAGAAATCAGGGTCCGGGGGCGTAGTTCACATTTGAATTGGCAGTCAGGTATCGGCGGCCACCGCTGATCCACAATCCCTCTGGGGAAAGGAAGTTACGTGCTCGACGTCAACTTCTTCGATGAACTCCGCATTGGCCTCGCCAGTGCAGAGGACATCCGCAATTGGTCCTACGGCGAGGTCAAGAAGCCGGAGACCATCAACTACCGCACGCTCAAGCCCGAGAAGGACGGCCTCTTCTGCGAGAAGATCTTCGGCCCCACCCGGGACTGGGAGTGCTACTGCGGTAAGTACAAGCGTGTCCGCTTCAAGGGCATCATCTGTGAGCGCTGCGGTGTCGAGGTGACTCGCGCCAAGGTTCGCCGTGAGCGCATGGGACACATCGAACTGGCTGCCCCGGTCACCCACATCTGGTACTTCAAGGGCGTGCCCAGCCGTCTCGGCTACCTGCTCGACCTGGCGCCGAAGGATCTCGAGAAGATCATCTACTTCGCCGCGTACGTCATCGTCGGTGTCGACGAGGAACTGCGTCACAACGAGCTGTCCACTCTCGAAGCCGAGATGCAGGTCGAGAAGAAGACCGTCGCGGATCAGCGTGACGCCGACCTCGAGGCCCGCGCGCAGAAGCTCGAAGCCGACATCGCCGAGCTGGAGGCGGAGGGCGCCAAGTCCGACGTCCGTCGCAAGGTCAAGGACGGCGGCGAGCGCGAGATGCGTCAGCTCCGTGACCGCGCTCAGCGTGAGCTGGACCGTCTCGACGAGATCTGGACCACGTTCACCAAGCTGAGCGTCAAGCAGCTCATCGTCGACGAGCTCCTGTACCGCGAGCTGGTCGACCGCTACGGCGAGTACTTCACCGGTGCCATGGGCGCCGAGTCGATCCAGAAGCTCATGGAGACCTTCGACATCGACGCCGAAGCCGAGAACCTCCGCGAGACCATCCGCAGCGGCAAGGGGCAGAAGAAGCTCCGCGCCCTGAAGCGTCTCAAGGTCGTGGCAGCGTTCCAGACGAACCGGAACTCGCCCATGGGCATGGTTCTCAACGCCGTCCCGGTGATCCCGCCGGAGCTGCGTCCGATGGTTCAGCTCGACGGTGGCCGTTTCGCCACCTCCGACCTGAACGACCTGTACCGCCGCGTGATCAACCGCAACAACCGCCTCAAGCGACTGATCGACCTCGGTGCCCCCGAGATCATCGTCAACAACGAGAAGCGGATGCTGCAGGAGTCCGTGGACGCGCTGTTCGACAACGGCCGTCGTGGCCGTCCGGTCACCGGTCCCGGTAACCGTCCGCTGAAGTCCCTGAGCGACCTGCTCAAAGGTAAGCAGGGTCGTTTCCGTCAGAACCTGCTCGGTAAGCGCGTCGACTACTCCGGTCGTTCCGTCATCGTCGTCGGCCCGCAGCTCAAGCTGCACCAGTGCGGTCTGCCGAAGCTGATGGCTCTCGAGCTGTTCAAGCCGTTCGTGATGAAGCGCCTGGTCGACCTGAACCACGCGCAAAACATCAAGTCCGCCAAGCGCATGGTGGAACGTCAGCGCGCACAGGTGTGGGACGTCCTCGAAGAGGTCATCGCCGAGCACCCCGTGCTGCTGAACCGTGCACCGACGCTGCACCGCCTGGGCATCCAGGCCTTCGAGCCGCAGCTGGTCGAGGGTAAGGCCATTCAGCTCCACCCGCTGGTGTGTGAGGCCTTCAACGCCGACTTCGACGGTGACCAGATGGCCGTGCACCTTCCGCTGTCCGCGGAGGCGCAGGCCGAGGCTCGCATCCTGATGCTGTCGTCGAACAACATCCTGTCGCCCGCGTCGGGTCGTCCGCTCGCCATGCCGCGTCTGGACATGGTGACCGGCCTGTACCACCTGACACGTCTGGACGAGGGTGTCACCGGTGAGCTTGTTGCCGCCAGCCACGATCAGGCAGAGCAGGGCGTGTACTCCTCGCCCGCCGAGGCACAGATGGCGGTCGACCGTGGCGCTCTCACGGTGCAGTCCCTGATCAAGGTGCGTCTCACGACTCAGCGTCCGCCGCGTGACCTGGAAACAGAGCTGTTCCCCGAGGGTTGGAACTATGGCGACGGCTGGACTGCGGAGACGACTCTGGGTCGCGTGCTGTTCAACGAGCTGCTTCCGGCGGACTATCCGTTCGTCAACGAGCAGATGCCGAAGAAGCGTCAGGCGACGATCATCAACGATCTCGCCGAGCGGTACCCGATGATCGTGGTCGCACAGACCGTGGACAAGCTCAAGGACGCAGGGTTCTACTGGGCCACGCGTTCGGGTGTCACCATCTCGATCTCGGACGTCCTCGTGCCGCCGGAGAAGGCTCAGATCATGGAGTCCTTCGAGGCTCAGGCCGATCAGATCGAGAAGAAGTACCAGCGCGGTGCTTTGAACAAGACCGAGCGCAACAGCGCACTGGTCAAGATCTGGTCCCAGGCCACCGACGAGGTCGGTAAGGCCATGGAGGCCCACTTCCCCGACGACAACCCGATCCCGATGATCGTGAAGTCCGGCGCCGCCGGCAACATGACTCAGGTTCGCTCGCTCGCCGGCATGAAGGGTCTGGTGACCAACCCGAAGGGTGAGTTCATCCCGCGTCCGATCAAGTCTTCCTTCAAGGAAGGCCTGACCGTTCTCGAGTACTTCATCAATACGCACGGTGCCCGTAAGGGTCTTGCCGATACCGCACTCCGTACGGCCGACTCGGGTTACCTGACCCGCCGTCTGGTGGACGTGTCGCAGGACGTCATCGTCCGCGAGGAGGACTGTGGAACCGAGCGGGGCATCATCACCACGATCGCGGAGAAGCAGGCCGACGGCTCGATGATCCGCGATGCTCACGTGGAGACGAGCACCTACGCTCGTACCCTGTCCGCGGACGCGGTGGACGAGAACGGCAACGTCATCGTCCAGCGCGGACACGACCTGGGCGACCCGGCCATCGACGCGCTGCTCGAAGCGGGCATCACCAAGGTCAAGGTCCGTTCGGTGCTCACCTGCACCACGGGCACCGGCGTCTGCGCCACCTGCTACGGCCGTTCGATGGCCACTGGCAAGCTGGTCGACATCGGTGAGGCCGTCGGTATCGTCGCCGCACAGTCCATCGGTGAGCCCGGTACCCAGCTGACCATGCGTACCTTCCACCAGGGTGGCGTCGCCGGCGAGGACATCACCGGTGGTCTGCCGCGCGTCCAGGAGCTGTTCGAGGCCCGCGTCCCCAAGGGCAAGGCCCCGATCGCCGATGTCACCGGGCGCGTGCAGCTCGAGGACGGCGACCGCTTCTACAAGATCACCATCGTCCCGGACGATGGTGGCGAAGAGGTTGTCTACGACAAGCTCTCGAAGCGTCAGCGCCTGCGTGTCTTCAAGCACGACGACGGCACCGAACGCCTTCTGGCCGACGGTGACCACGTCGAGGTCGGTCAGCAGCTCATGGAGGGTGCTGCCGATCCGCACGAGGTGCTGCGTGTCATGGGCCCCCGTCAGGTGCAGATCCACCTCGTCAACGAGGTCCAGGAGGTGTACCGGAGCCAGGGTGTGTCGATCCACGACAAGCACATCGAGGTCATCGTGCGCCAGATGCTGCGTCGCGTGACGATCATCGACTCGGGTGCGACGGAGTTCCTGCCCGGTTCGCTGACCGAGCGTGCCGACTTCGAGGCGGCCAACCGCCGGGTCGTCGCCGAGGGCGGCGAGCCGGCAGCCGGACGTCCGGTGCTGATGGGTATCACCAAGGCATCGCTGGCGACCGACTCGTGGCTGTCCGCGGCGTCGTTCCAGGAGACCACTCGCGTGCTGACCGATGCGGCGATCAACTGCCGCTCGGACAAGCTGATCGGTCTCAAGGAGAACGTGATCATCGGAAAGCTGATCCCTGCCGGTACCGGTATCAACCGTTACCGCAACATCCAGGTTCAGCCGACCGAAGAGGCCCGCGCTGCGGCGTACGCGGTTCCGTCTTACGACGACCAGTACTACAGCCCGGACGGCTTCGGCCAGAACACCGGTGCCGCGGTGCCGCTGGACGATTACGGTTTCAGCAACGATTATCGGTAGGCGCTCCGCGCCTGTGAGGGGTTGACGAGTCCCAGGACTCGTCGACCACTCACCATCGGACGAAGGCCCCACCCCTCTCTCTTCGGGGGTGGGGCCTTCATCTGTTTCCGCGTCTTGTCGGCGGAAGTTCATTGTTGCTAGCGTCGAACGATGGGCCGATCGCGGTTCCCCGTCTCGCTCGTGCTCGCCGTCGTCGCGGGTACCGCGATCGCGTGTTCGGCAGCGGACACCCAGCAGGCCGAGCCGACGTCCTCCACCGCAGCGGCCGTGTCGAGTGGTCCCGCCGTCCTCACTCCGGTGGTCGCCGATGTGGTTGCCGCGCCGATACCGGTGACGGGTAGCGACGGGCTCGTGCATCTCGTCTACGAACTGCGGCTCACGAACACCGGCTCGCAGCCGGCCACGATCACCTCGTTCCAGGTGACGGGCGACGGCCGAACCCTCGTCGACCTGCGTGGCGACGCCCTGACACCCTGGTTCCAGGCCCTCGGCGGCGGTCCGAAGACCGGCACCGTCCTCGCCCCCGGACAGCAGGGGGTCGTGTGGATCGACGCGACGGTGAACAGCCCGGACGACGTGCCCGGCAGCCTCGGACACGTACTGACAGTCGACTTCCCGCGGGCGACGTCGCTGGTGCCGGCGCAGCTCACCGAGAACGTCGCGAACACGGCCGTCGACACCCGCGACGCCGTCCGAATCCGCTCGCCCCTGGACGGTCCCCGGTGGCTCGACGGCACCGGCTGCTGCACGGTCACCTCGCACCGCGCGGCCGTGCTGCCGATCAACGGCGAGATGCTCGCGGCCGAGCGCTTCGCCATCGACTTCGTCCAACTCGACGAGCAGGGGCGCATCTACGTCGGCGACAAGACTCAGCTGTCGAGCTACCGGTACTACGGCGCGCCGGTGCGCGCGGTGTCGGACGGAAAGGTGATCGCCGTGGTCGGCGACCTTCCGGAGGCGGTCCCGGGCGCGAACCCGGAGGGGCTGACCCTGCCGGAGTACGGCGGCAACCACATCGTGCAGGACATCGGAAACGGGCGGTACGCGTTCTACGCGCACCTGCAACCCGGCAGCGTCGACGACATCAGCGTCGGCCAGGACCTCCGGGCGGGGGACCAGGTCGGGTTGCTGGGGAACAGCGGGAACACCGACGCCCCGCATCTGCACTTCCACGTGATGGACGGCCCGGACTTCCTGGCGGCGAACGGGATTCCGTTCGAATTCGACACGTTCCAACTCGACGCCCGGGTGTCGGGGGACAGCTTCGAGTCCGCTGCCACTGCCGGCGCTCCGGTCGTCGAAGAGCCCGGAACGCAGACCGGTGAGCGTTCCGACGAGATGCCGCTGTACCTCGACATGGTGACGTTCCCCGGCACTTAGACGATGTTCCCCCCGCTCGCGCCGGTTCTCGTCCCGTGACGACTATCCTCGACAACACCTGTCCGATATGCGTGGTTCGCTGAACGGAGACGAGATGTCCGAGAAGAAGATCGATCGCGTCAAGGCCGAGTCGGCGCTCGAAGTCGTGCGGGAAAGCCCCACGATCGCACTCATCACCGTGGCACCGGCGCTGGTCGTCTTCGGCGTGGTGTGGTGGCTGTTCGGATTCTGGTCCGCCCTCGTGCTCGTCCTCGTTCTGGGGGTCGTCGCCGTCGTCGGCCGCAAGCTGTTCTGACGTCGCTACCGCGGCACGTGGAACGTGGCGAGTGAGGCCGCGCTCGAGGTGAGTTCGTCCCACGCGCACGGCACCGTCAGGACGGCGAGGGCGGATGTGGGGAACTTCTCCCGCATCAGATTGGCGTCTCCGGTGTCGGGATTGCCCGCCAGATCCAGTGCCGTCGACGGCATGCCGGGAACATGCCCCACCACGAGCAGCGTGCGCACCGACGGTTCGACCTGCACGATCTCCAGGAGTATCTCCGACGGGTACCCGCCGTAGAGCTCCGCGGCGAATCGGGCGGGCGCGCCGACCCGGGTCGCCTCCAGCGTTTCCCGGGTGCGGCGAGCGGTCGAACACAGCACCGCGTCGACCGGGGGCTGAGTCGACCGCAGCCACTCACCGGCCAGCCCAGCCTGCTTTCGTCCGCGCGGCGCCAGGGGCCGCTCGTGGTCCGCGACCCCTTCCGGATACGCCGACTTACCGTGGCGCATCAGGATGAGAGTGCGGGTGCGCGACGAGCTGTGCGGGGCCATGGCTAGACGCTAGCTCCCCACGGCGGCGCGTTCACTGTCGAGCTGGGCCATCTGGGCCGGCGCGTAGCGTTCCCCGGCGACGGCGGTGTCGGGGACAGCTGCGGCGATCGTTGCGAGATCGTCGGCGCTGAGGTGGACGTCGAGTGCGCCGAGCGTCTCCTCGAGGCGGGCGACGGTGCGTGCTCCGACAATCGGAACGATGTCGTCGCCGCGGGCGAGAACCCACGCGATCGCCAGCTGCGCGACGCTCACTCCGTGCCGGGCGGCCAGGGCGGCGAGCGCCTCGACGAGGTTCAGGTTCTGCCGGAGGTTCTCGCCCTGGAACCGGGGGCTGTGCGCGCGGAAGTCGTCGGCCGCAAGGGTCGGATCGGTGCGCAGCGAATCGCTGAGCAGGCCGCGGGACAGCACGCCGTACGCCGTGACCCCGATCCCGAGTTCCCGGCAGAGCGGGAGGATCTCGGCCTCGATGCCCCGGGAGATCAGCGAGTACTCGATCTGAAGGTCCACGATCGGATGGACCGCCGCCGCGCGCCGGATGGTCTCCGGGCCCACCTCCGACAGGCCGATGTGGCGTACGTAGCCGGCCTCGACGAGCTCGCCGATCGCTCCGACGGTGTCCTCGATCGGGACGTCGGGGTCCAGACGGGCCGGACGATAGATGTCGATGTAGTCGACGCCGAGCCGCTGCAACGAATACGCGAGGAAGTTCCGGATCGACTCGGGTCGGGTGTCGACTCCACCCCACGTGTTGCCGGGACCGCGGAGCCCGCCGAACTTCACGCTCAGGGTGACGTCCTCACGTCGACGGCCCGCGAGGGCCCTGCCGATCAGGGACTCGTTGTGGCCCGAGCCGTAGAAGTCGCCCGTGTCGACGAGGTCGATCCCGGCGTCGAGCGCCGCGTGGATCGTGGCAGTGGATTCCCCGTCGTCCGCCGTGCCGTACATCCCGGACATGCCCATGGCGCCGAGGCCGAGCCGGCTGACGCGGGGACCGGTGTTTCCGAGTGCGGTGCTGCTGATCATCATCTGCTCCGATGGTTGGTGTCCGTTCCTGACCGACACCAGCGTCGCCTCGTCGGGGGCAGGCAACCAGAGACCGTTCATCGGGGGATCGGCGATCCCTGGCAGCGCATTCGCCCGTCCGGCACAGTGGATTCATGGACCGCTCCGAGTTGGCAGACTTCCTCCGTCGTCGCAGGGAGCAGCTGGTTCCGGCCGACGTCGGACTGCCGCCGGGGGTGCGTCGGCGGACGCCGGGGCTGCGGCGCGACGAGGTGGCGATGCTCGCGGGAATGTCCACCGACTACTACACGCGCCTCGAGCAGGCGCGCGGGCCGCACCCGTCGACGCAGGTTCTGGCGTCGATCGCGCGGGCGCTGCGGCTCACCGACGATCAGCGCGATCACCTGTACCTGTTGTCCGGGCAGGTGCCGCCGATGCGGGCCGCGGGCAACAAACACGTCGGGCCGGGGTTGCTGCACCTGCTCGACAAGCTGGACGACACCCCGGGCTGCGTGATCTCGGACCTCGGGGAGGTGCTGATCCAGAACCGGATGCACGTGATCCTGTTCGGGGACGCGTCCCGCTATTCGGGTCTCGACCGGTACGTGACGTGGCGGTGGTTCGCGCACCCCGGCGAGCGCGGCATGTTCCCCGCGGACGATCACGACCGCCTCGCCGGACAGCACGTCGCGGATCTGCGGGCGACTGCGGCCCGGCGCGCGGGCGACGCCGACGTCACGGACCTGGTGGACCGGCTGTACGAGACGAGCACCGAATTCGCCGCGCTGTGGGACCGGCACGACGTGGCCGTCCGGCGATCCGACACGAAGAGCGTTCTCCACGACGAGGGCGGACGCATCGACCTCGTCTGCGAGACGTTGCTGACTCAGGGCGCCTATCAGCATCTACTCGTGTACATGCCGCAGCCGGGTTCCGACGCGCGGGCCAAGCTCGACCTGTTGCGGGTGATCGGCACCCAGCAGATGGTCTGATCAGGTGGTGAGTGGCCCGACGTGGGCCACGGCCCGGAGGGCGTCGTCGACCAGGAACCACACGGTCAGTGACGTGTCGGTCCGGCGCCGGCGCAGAACGATCTTGTCGGTCGACACGATGGGTGCGAGGTACTCGAGCACCGCACGGTGAGGGTTGTCGACCAGGCGGCCGCCACCGGGATGCTCGTGGTCGGCGAGCAGCTCCTCGACCGCCTGCCAGTAGACGGCGTTGTTGACGTGGTCGAACGGGTCGATGTCGGTGCGGCGCAGGATGAACTCGCTGTCCTCGATGCCGTCCTCGTCGGCGGCCGGAGCATTCTCGACGAGCCACCGCTTCCACTTCAGCCGGTGTTCCTCCGCCGACTCCCCGAGGCGTTCGATGAACCCGTCGTCGATACGGGTGGGCATTCCCGTTTCGCCGCTGATGTGGATCCAGAACCCTTCGGTCTCGATCAGCGCGCCCGCCTCACCTTCGATCTGCACGCGCATGTTCGTCCAGCGGGTCGACAGCGCCGAACACCAGCGACGGAGATGCACCCGCTCGGGCCACACGGCGGGCCGCACGACGTCGATGACGGTGCGCCGGACGATCCACAGCGGGTGGGTGTCGGTGGCGTCCACCGCGTCGAGGTTGTCGAGGCCGGCGTCCTGGAGGTAGCGCGCGATCCCGTCGAGGCGGAGTCGTTTGGCGGCGTCGATGTCGCCGGTTCGGACCGGCCAGGAGGTCTCGAAGATTCGACCGCGGGAGGGTCGAGCGGCGAGGGGTCGGTCGAGTGCCAAGATGCGTTTCCTTCGCTTGTGGACGGAGCCCTGATTCTTCCATCAAGCGCCGGTGCTTGTTTGCGGACGCGATTCTCAGTACAGTTCATATAACTGTTACTACGTGTAACACAAACGAGCTCGATGGTCCGGACAGGTGTGAGGAAACCGCAATGGCATATGTCATCACCCAGGCGTGCTGCAACGACGCGAGCTGCGTCTCCGCGTGCCCCGTGAACTGCATCCATCCGACGCCCGAGGAGCGGGAGTTCGCGCAGACCGAGATGCTGCACATCGACCCGGAAACCTGCATCGACTGCGGGGCGTGCGTCGACGCCTGTCCGGTCGACGCGATCTTCCCGGAAGACAAGCTCCTCGGTTCGCTCACCCGCTACAAGGACATCAACGCCGAGTACTACACGACCAACCCCATGCCGACGGGGTGGATCCCTCTCACACCCGCGACCCCGCCGCGGCGCGACCTCGGCACGCTCCGCGTCGCCGTCGTCGGTGCCGGCCCCGCGGCCTGCTACGCCGCGGGTGAACTGCTCGAACGTTCGGACATCGAGGTCGAGATGTTCGAGAAGCTGCCGACCCCGTGGGGGCTCATCCGTGCCGGCGTCGCACCCGACCACCCCGGCACCAAGGAAGTGACGCGGATGTTCGAGTGGAGTCTCGACCGGCCGAACTTCGAATTCCACCTCAACGTCGAGGTCGGCAAGCACGTCACGCACGACGAACTGCTGGAGAACCACCACGCCGTCATCTACGCCGTCGGGGCGTCGAGCGACCGTCGACTGGGAATCCCCGGCGAGGACCTCCCCGGCGTGCACGCCGCCACCGAGTTCGTGGCCTGGTACAACGGCCACCCGGATCATGCGCAGCGCACCTTCGACCTGTCCGCGAAGCGCGCGGTGATCGTCGGCAACGGCAACGTCGCGCTCGACGTGGCCCGCATCCTCACGATGAACGTCGAGGAGCTGGAGCGGACGGACATCGCCGATCACGCCCTCGCCGCGCTGCGGCGCAGCAACATCGAGGAGGTCGTGCTCCTCGGCCGCCGCGGGCCGGCGCAGGCGGCGTACAGCAACCCCGAGTTCCTCGCGCTCGGCGACCTCGAGAACGTGGACGTCGTCATCGACGACGCAGACCTCGACCTCGACCCGGCCAGTGAGGCGCTGCTGGACGATCCGGCGACTGCGATGAAGGTCCGGCTGGCGCGGGAGTTCGCGCAGCGTGCCCCGCGTCCCGGTCACAAGCGCATCGTGTTCCGCTACCTGACGTCGCCGCTCGAGGTCACCGGGTCCGGCAAGGCCGAGTCGCTGCGCTACGGACGCAACGAACTGGTGGTCGACGACTCCGGCGCGCTGTCGGCCCGGCCGCAGGGCGAGGAGGGTTCGCTCGACACCTCGCTCGTGCTGCGCTCCATCGGGTACCGCGGCAATCCCGTAGGCGGTGTCGCGTTCGACGAGAAGCGTGGCGTGATCCCCAACGAACACGGACGTGTCTCCGACCGCGTGTACGTGACGGGATGGATCAAGCGTGGTCCCAGTGGTGTCATCGGCACCAACAAGGCCTGCGCCAAGGAGACGGTGTCCTCGCTGCTCGCGGATTTCGAAGCCGGGAAGCTCCTCGGCACGGTCGGCACCCGCAGGGACGTGAAGAAGCTGATCGAGCGCCGTCAGCCGCAGCAGATCGGGTTCCCGGGCTGGCGCGCGATCGACAAGGCGGAGACCGGTCGCGCCGCGGGTTCCGGGCGTCCGCGCGTGAAGATGACCGACACGGTCGAGATGGTGTCCGTCGCCCGCAAGCGCAGGTGGCTCTTCGCTCGTTGACGGACTCCCGCCACCACTGCGCGTCTAGTCTTCGAGCATGCGCGCAGTGGTGGTGACGGAGCTGTCGGGCCCGGGCGGCATGGCGGTCCGCGACGTGCCGGAACCGTCGGCCGAGGGTCTGGTTCTCATCGACGTCGAGGCGAGCGGCGTGTGCTTCCCCGACCTCCTGATCAGCTACGGCAAGTATCAGCTCCGGCCCGAGCCGCCGTTCGTCCCCGGCGCCGAAGTCACGGGTGTCGTCGTGTCGGCGCCGGCCGTCAGCGGATTCGAGCCGGGGCAGCGCGTGCTCGCGGCGTCTCAGGTGGGCGGGTACGCAGAGAAGGTCGCGGTGCCCCCGGAGCGCGTGCTGCCCATCCCGCCGATCCTGGGCTTCGAGGAAGCGGCGTCGCTGATCATCAACTACCAGACGATGGAGTTCGCGCTGGAGCGACGGGCACGGCTCCGGTCCGGCGAAACCGTCGTCGTCCTCGGTGCGGCGGGCGGGGTGGGCACGTCCACCATCCAGTTGGCCAAGGCGCACGGCGCCCGCGTGATCGCGGTGGTGCGGCGGGACGGCGCCGAAAACTTCCTTCGTGAACTGGGCGCCGACGAGGTCGTCCGCCTCGCCGACGGCTGGGGCGACCGGGTCCGGGACCTGACCGGTGGCCGGGGCGCGCAGATCGTGGTCGACCCCGTCGGCGGTGAGGCCTTCGACGAGGCCGTCCGCGTGCTGGCCCCGGAGGGCCGGCTGGTGGTGATCGGATTCGCCGGCGGGGCGATCCCGGAGTTGAGGATGAACCGGGTGCTGTTCCGCAACATCAGCATCGTCGGCGCCGCGTGGGGCGAGTTCATCCGGACCGAACCGAACGCGCTGGAAGAGGTGCACGCCGCATTGATCCGGCACGTGGAGCGCGGACTGCGTCCGGTGGTCACGTCCCGGTATCCGCTCGAACGGGCGCCGGACGCTCTACGCGATCTCGAGGCCGGTCTCGTGCTGGGCAAAGCGGTCCTCGTTCAGGACTGAACGCGCAGGTCGCAGCGACGGTCGGGCGGTGTGATACCTGACACCATTTATTCGGTTGCGTCATAGTTGCTGTTGGGCAATAGTTGCATGAGCGCTATCATTTGACGGTGCCCGACAAATCTCCTGATCTTCTCTTCGAACTACTCAACGATTTCTTCACTCAACTGTTGAGCGCGGGGGAGTCGGAGTCGATGGACAACCTCATCGAGCTGGACCTCACGTTTTCGCAGGTGCGCATGCTCTTCGCGCTCGCCCAGCACGGTGAGCCGCTGCCGATCAACGAGGTGGCCGAGCGGCTGCGGCTCTCGGTGGCCGCGGCGGGCCGGAACGTCGACCAGCTCGTGAAACTGGGTCTGGTCGTTCGACGGGAGGACGAACGCGACCGGCGGGTCAAGCGGGTCTCCTTGTCGGAGGCCGGGCATAAGGTCGCCAACCAGCACATCGAATGCAAGCGTGATCAGTTGCGACGGTTCGCATGGCGGGTTCCGGAGACCGAGCGGACTCGGCTGATCGAGGCACTACAACCGATCCTCGCGGGGGAGTCCCTGCGAGAACTCAACCAGGAGATATTCGGATGACATCGCCGACCGCCGCGAACGCGGCGCCCGACAAGCTCGACGGCACGGTCCTCAAGATCGCGTCCGTGGTGGTGCTCGGTGCCATCATGTCGATCCTCGACGTGACCGTGGTCAGCGTCGCGTTGCCGACGTTCGCCACGGAATTCGACACCACGTACGCCACCGTCGCGTGGACGATGACCGCGTACACCCTCGCCCTCGCCACCGTCATTCCCGTGACCGGATGGGCGGCCGACCGTTTCGGCACCAAGCGCCTCTACATGACGGCGCTCGTGCTGTTCGTCCTCGGCTCGGTGCTGTGCAGCTTCGCCTGGGACATCACCTCGCTGATCGGCTTCCGCGTCCTGCAGGGACTCGGCGGCGGCATGCTGATGCCGCTCGGTATGACGATCATGACGAAGGCGGCCGGACCCGACCGCGTCGGCCGGGTCATGGCGGTTCTCGGTATCCCCATGCTGCTCGGCCCGATCGGCGGCCCGATCCTCGGCGGCTGGCTGATCGAGGCCGCGAGCTGGCACTGGATCTTCCTGATCAACGTGCCGATCGGGATCGTCGCCCTCACTGCCGCGTACATCATCCTGCCGTCCGACAAGGCCTCGCCCTCCGAGTCCTTCGACTTCCTCGGCATGCTGCTGCTCTCGCCCGGCCTGGCACTGTTCCTGTTCGGTGTGTCGTCCATCCCCGAGGTGGGCACGGTCGCCTCGGCCCGCGTGCTCGTGCCCGGCGCGATCGGCCTGGCGCTGATCATCGCGTTCGTGTTCCACGCGCTCCGCAAGGATCACCCGCTGATCGACCTACACCTGTTCAAGAACCGGCAGCTGTCGGTCGCCGTCATCACGACCTCGCTGTTCATCGTCGCGTTCATGGGTGCCGGTCTGCTGTTCCCCAGCTACTTCATCCAGGTCGGCGGGCACACCACGCTCGCCGCCGGTCTGCTGATGGCTCCGCAGGGCATCGGCGCGATGCTGACCATGCCCGTGGCCGGACGACTCGTCGACAAGATCGGCCCCGGCAAGATCGTGCTGACGGGTCTACCGCTGATCCTGATCGGTCTGGGTACCTTCACCCAGGTTGCGGCGGACTCGCCGACGTGGCTGCTGATGGGTGCCCTGTTCGTGATGGGCATGGGCATGGGCTGCACGATGATGCCGCTGATGACCGCCGCGATCGTGACGCTCTCCAACGATCAGGTCGCGCGTGGTTCGACCCTGATGAACATCGTCCAGCAGACCGCAGGCTCGATCGGTACCGCGGTCATGTCGGTGGTCCTCACCAACCAGCTGCTCGATCGCGGTCTCGACAGTCAGACCGTCGCGATGCAGCACGTGCCCGAGGTCGCCGCTCAGGAGCCTCCCGGCATGGTGGACCAGGTCCTGAGTCAGGCTGCCGACGCGTTCGGCAACACATTCCTGGTCGCCACCGTGCTGATCGCGTTGACGCTCATCCCGGCGTTCATGCTGCCGCGGAAGAAGTCGGTCAACCCGCATCTCGAGGCGGAAGGCGCCCCGACGGTCATGATGCACTGATCCGGCTCTGCCGGTCACGATGTACTGATCCGGCTCTGCCGGTCACGATGTACTGATCGGGCTCGATCGAACGTTGCCGAGGGCGGCAAGCGCACTGCGCTTGCCGCCCTCGGTCGATTCCGGAATACCGCGAAGTGGTTGAATGTTGTAATAGGTTCATGCAAATGCATGGAGTTCTGGCGCGAGAGGAACAGCTATGCAGTTCGGAATCTTCACCGTCGGCGACGTCACGCCCGATCCCACCACCGGCCGCGCACCCACCGAGCACGAGCGCATCAAGGCGATGACGACCATCGCCAAGCATGCGGAGGACGTCGGGCTCGACGTGTTCGCCACCGGCGAGCATCACAACCCGCCGTTCGTGCCGTCGTCCCCGACCACGATGCTGGGCTACCTCGCGGCGCAGACCGAGAAGATCATCCTGTCGACCTCCACGACGCTGATCACCACCAACGACCCCGTGAAGATCGCCGAGGACTACGCGATGCTGCAGCACCTCGCGGACGGGCGGGTGGACCTGATGATGGGCCGCGGAAACACGGCCCCCGTCTACCCGTGGTTCGGCCAGGACATCCGGCAGGGCATTCCGCTGGCGCTGGAGCACTACCGGCTGCTCCGCCGGCTGTGGGACGAGGACGTCGTGGACTGGCAGGGGCAGTTCCGCACGCCGCTGCAGGGATTCACGTCGACCCCGCGTCCGCTCGACGGTATCCCGCCCTTCGTGTGGCACGGATCGATCCGCAGCCCGGAGATCGCCGAGATCGCGGCGTTCCACGGCGACGGGTTCTTCGCGAACAACATCTTCTGGCCCAAGGAGCACTACATCGCCCTGATCAACCTCTACCGCGAGCGATACGAGCACTACGGTCACGGCCGCGCGGACCAGGCCATCGTCGGACTGGGCGGGCAGGTCTTCATGCGCAAGAACGCAAAGGATGCCGTCGACGAGTTCCGGCCCTACTTCGACAACGCCCCCGTCTACGGCCACGGTCCGAGCCTCGAGGACTTCACCGACCAGACCCCACTCACCGTCGGCACACCGGAACAGGTGATCGAGAAGACCCTGACGTTCGCCGACTTCTTCGGCGACTACCAGCGGCAGCTGTTCCTCGTCGACCACGCGGGACTGCCGTTGAAGACGGTGCTCGAGCAGTTGGATCTGCTGGGCGGTGAGGTCGTGCCGGTGCTGCGCACGGAGTTCGCGGCCCGGCGACCTGCCGGCGTTCCCGACAACCCGCCGACGCACGCGTCGATGAAGTCCGATCGCGAGCCGGTCGATGCCGCCCGTCAGTAGAACCGAACGGGCGACCGAGGCGTGGGAGGCCCTCTTCCGCGCCCAGGTCGCGGTGATGCGCCACCTCGCGGCCGACGACGTGTGGGACGAGCTGAGCCTGCGCGAATACGACGTGCTGTTCACCCTCAGCCGGGCGCCCGGACGCAGGCTGCGACTGCACGACCTCAACCGGGAGATCCTGCTCAGCCAGCCGTCTCTGAGCCGGCTGGTCGAGCGCCTCGTCGTCGCGGGGCTGGTCACCCGGGAAGGCGATCCCGGCGACCGCAGGGGAACCGTCGTCGCCCTGACCGACGAGGGTGCGCGCCGGCAGCAGTCCGTGGGGCGCAGGCATGCTGCGAGCATCCGGCGGCACGTCGGGCCCGCCCTCTCGGACGACGAACTCGACACGCTCACCGACCTGTGCACAAAACTTCGCGGCGCACAGGACTGATGGAAGGCACGATGGAGCAGTGAGCAATCTGGAGACGAATTCGGTGGAAGAGCGGTGCGAGTCCCACCCCGATGGAGGTGGCATCCAGGTGCTGGGCGCCCGCGAGGTCCCGCTCGGCGGACCCCGCGCGATGCCGGTCCGGCGCACACTTCCGCAGCGGGACCGTTCACTGATCGGGGCCTGGTGCTTCGCCGATCACTACGGTCCGGACGACGTCGGGACGACGGGCGGGATGAACGTGCCGCCGCACCCTCATACCGGGCTGCAAACGGTGAGCTGGCTGTTCACCGGGGAGATCGAGCACCGCGACAGCATCGGTTCGCACGCGATGGTGCGCCCCGGCGAACTCAACCTGATGACCGCGGGGCGGGGGATCGCCCACTCCGAGGTGTCCACACCGCAGACGCGCATCCTGCACGGCGCGCAACTGTGGGTGGCGTTGCCGGCGTCGGCGCAGGACGCCGAGCCGGCCTTCGAGACGTACGCGCCCGATCCGGTCGTCCGGGGCGGCGCCACCGTGCGGGTGTTCCTCGGAACAACGGCGGGTTCGACGTCGCCGGTCCGCACGTTCACGCCGCTGCTCGGTGCGGAGATCCTTCTGGAACCGGGTGCAGACGTCACCCTCGACATCGAGCGCGGTTTCGAGGCCGGGGTGCTGGTCGACGAGGGCGAGGTGCAACTGCGCGGAACCACGCTGCGGTGGGCGGAACTCGGATACCAGCCGCCCGGCGAGTCTCTGGTGGCGCTGCGCAACACGGGCGGAACGCGGGCCCGGCTGCTGCTGCTCGGCGGCGAGCCGCTCGGCGAGCAGGTGATCATGTGGTGGAACTTTCTCGGCCGAAGTCACGAAGACATCGTCGGCTATCGCCGCGAATGGCAGTCGGAGATCCGGGGAGCGGCGCCCGCCGACCCACGGTTCGGCACGGTCGACGGCTACGACGGCAATCCGCTGCCCGCGCCCGAGCTGCCGAACAGCCGGCTGAAACCGCGCGGCTGACAGCTCCGCCGGATCAGTAGCTGGTCAGCGACGTGTTGGCGCCGCAGAGCACGACGCACAGCGGTTTGTCGTCCGTGGAGACGAGCTGTCCGGTGACGATCGCGGCCAGCGCCGCCGCGGTGCCGTGTTCGACGACGATCCGGAACTCCTCCCACAGCAGCGTTCGCGCGTCGATCAGGGCGTCGTCGTCGACGATGAGGCTGGAGACGGGCCGCGACCGGACCGTCTCCCAGGCGATGGAGCCGATCTTGGTGGCGCCGAGGGAGTCGCCGGCGATGCTGTCGATGTCGATGTCCACCGGTTGCCGGGCTGCGACGGCGGAGTGCAGCGTCGCCGCGCCGCTCGGTTCCACCCCGTAGATGGTGTCGTCCTCGCCGCTGCCGGCGACGACACCGGAGAGCAGCCCACCGCCGCCGACGGCGATGACGTAGGACAGTGGCTCGGCGACGTCGTCCTGGATCTCGAGGGCGATGGTGCCGGCGCCGGCGACGATGTCGGGGAGATCGTAGGCGTGGAGGGCGAGGGCGTTCGAGGACGTCGCGAGCTCTTCGGCGTACTCCGCGGCCTCGGAGTACCGTTCACCCACCTTGCGGACGTCCGCACCGAGCGCGACGAGCTTCTCGATCTTGACGTCGGGTGCCGTGACGGGAACCACCACGGTGCATGTCACACCCCTCAGCCGCGACGCCCAGGCTGCTCCGATGGCGGCATTGCCGCCGGATGCGATGACGACGCCCGCCTCGTCGAGCCGCCCGTCCTCCTCGGCGTGGAGCAGCGCATTGAGACTGCCCCTCACCTTGAACGAACCGCCGTACTGCAGGAACTCGAGTTTGAAGATCACCGGTACGGCGCCGTGGACGGTCGGCACGACCGCGCGGAACGTGGGTGTCCGTCGGACCAGGCCGCTGATGCGCTCACGCGCCCTGTCGACGGATGCGCGGTCTACGAAGTCAGCCATGGTCCCATCGTTTCATCCCGAACGGCGGCGGCTACCGGGGCTGCTTGACTGTCGCCGTGCCCTGGGCGGCGGCGCACAGCACCTCCGTGCCGTCGTCCTGCACCGCATAGATGTCGCAGCGGCACAACGCCTGACGCCGGGTCGACGCGTGGGCCCGGGCGTCCGCGCGCAGCAGCACGCCCTGGGCGGGACGGAGGTAGGTGATCGTGAACCCCGCGGTCATGATGTCGGCGCCGAGCACCGTGCCCGCAGCGAACGTCAGGGCGTTGTCGGCGGCGTACGACAGGACACCGCCGTGCACGAAGCCGTTCTGTTGCCGCAGTTCGTTCCGGATCGGAATCTCGAGGGTGGTGCCACCCTCGCCGAACCGTGTCATGCGCGCGCCGACGAGGGCGCTGAACGGCTGGGCCGCCAGCACCGCCTGCGCGGTGTCGGCGGTGAGTGCGGTGTCGACCGTCATCGGTTACTCCTGATTTCGTAGCGAGTTCCACGCGGCGCGCGCCAGTTCGGGCGCCACCGCGGTGGGGTCGGTGGTCATGGCGCCGGCGAGCCACTGCCGGGAGTACTCCTGAGCCGGACCCAGCCATAACGCGTAGAGCACGTCGAAGTCGAGTCGCCGGACGGTGCCGTAGTGCTCGTGGACCCGCCACCAGTGCGTGACGTCCCGGAAGAACACCGCGTTGGGGGAGTCGGCACGCTCGTCGATGCCCGGGGGACGGGGCGCGGTGAGGATCGTTGCCCGTTGTGGGTGGCCGGACACCCACTGCAGGTGGCGGACGACGGCGCCTTCCACCCCGGACCGGGCATCGGCGCATTCCGAGAGTGCCGTCCGGAAGCCGTCCTGGTAGTCGGTGAGCGCGCGCAACCAGACCTGGATGTACAGCTCTTCCTTGTTCGGGAAGTGGTGATAGACGGCGCCCACGCTGACGCCGGCCTCCGCCCGGATGTCGGACAGGCGGGTCGCGAGGACGCCGCGACGGGCGAAATGGCCCTCCGCGGCATCCAGCAACAGATCTTGAATCGGCACATACCGAATATAGTTCGGTCGTGGTCCGAGCGACAGTGAGTTCGTAGGATTACGGCGAAGGGCGACGTCGTTCCTGGGACGATTGAGGACGTGCGCAACCCGCGACAGCCCCGACGGATCACGCCCCGAACGGGGCGTCTGGTGTCCCCGCCGCCCCGCCCGCTCCGACGCCCGGGTCCGCAACCCTCGCAACTGCACGACTTCGAGCGCGCCGGCCTTCTCGACGGGCTCAGTGGGTCGGACCGCTCTGCCCGGATGGGGGTGCTCAACACCCTGGTCGAGGAGGGGGTGTCGATCGACGACCTGCGGGCCGCCTCGCGGGACAACCGGCTCGCGCACCTGCTGCTCGAGCATGCGTTGTCGCCCAAGGGCAGCTACAGCATCCACGAGATCTCGCAGATGACCGGTGTCAGCGTCGACGACGCCCGCCGCTGGTTCCGGGCCATCGGCCGGGGGGCCTCGGAGGACGGGACGTATTACAACGACGGCGACCTCTCGCTCGTGCGCGGACTCGAGCAGTACCGCAAGCTGGGTCTCGACGAGAGCGGGGTCTTCGCAGCAGCAAGGGTCCTGGGGCGCAACCTCTGGACGGTCGCCGACGCCGCGGACGCACTGCTGCAGGAGCGTCTCGAGGCGACGCGCGATCATCCCGAGGTGGCACTGCGGTACGCGGTCGAGGTGCGCCGGATCGCGGACTTCGAGGCGCAGATCCTGGCCCAGCTCATCGCCACCACTCTGCGCCAGCAACTGCGGTCCGATGCCGTGGGGATCGCCGGAGACTCGAATCTGCACCTGCGCGGTGCACAGGAGATCGGGGTCTGTTTCGCCGATCTCGTGGGGTTCACGCTGCTCGGGGAACAGGTGACGCCCGCCGATCTGGGCCGGGTCGCCGAGCGGCTCGACCGCCTCGCCACCGATCGCCTGGGTCCGCCGGTGCGTCTTGTGAAGACGATCGGGGACGCCGTCATGATGGTGTCGCCCGACCCGAACGCGTTGGCGTACGCGGCACTCGACCTCGTTCAGGCCGCGCGCGCCGAGGGTCTTCCGCCGTTGCGGGCCGGGATCGCCTGGGGCACGGCCGTGCCGAGCGCCGGCGACTGGTTCGGCCGCCCGGTCAACATGGCCAGCCGTGTCGTCGCGGTCGCACCGTCACACGAGGTGGTCGTGACGGGCGAGTTCTACGACGAACTCGACACCGACGAATTCTGGGGTGAGCCGGCAGGCAGTCACCGGCTGAAGGGAATCGATGCCCCGCAGGACCTGTTCGGGATCGGACGCCGGTCCGTGGCCTGACCGCTGCGCCGCCGAAACGTGTCGTACCCTCGCGATACTGTCATGGCACAGCTCACAGAAGCAGAACGAGTGAGGCGCATCATGACTGGTGATTCGGGCGCAGACTGGCATTTCTACGCGGTGGTCGAAACCGCGGTGGACGGCGGTCACACGCTCGCCGCGTTCGGGCCGCAGCCGACGGCGCTCGACGCTCTCCGGCTGGCCGTGCATTCGGTCAACCACACCGCGTATTCCGTTCTCGAACAAGGCATCGCGGGCGATCCGCGGGCCGACGCGAGCGTCGTCGAGCGGTTGCCGATCACGTCGTTCACGATCAGACGGCACCGCCGCAGCACGAGTGAGCTCGATGCCCGCTGGATGCTGAACGGCGGCAAGCACCACCGGCAGGACTACCGCGGTCCCGTGGTGAGGTAGTACTCGAGCACCGGCCCGACCCACCGCACCAGCTGCTCGTGCGTCATGTCGACGAGGGGCGGCACCCGGAGTACGTAGCGCGAGAAGGCGAGTCCGAGGATCTGTGACCCGACGAGGGCCGCGCGTTCGTCCGCGCGATCCGGCGCCACCGCGGCGAGGGCAGGCGCCACCTGGCGGGCGAACACCTGCAACATCGCTTCGGCGGCCCGCGGGCTGCCGGCCGCCGCGCGGAGCAGGGGGAGAAACGCGCCGTCGTTCTCCCACACCGCGAAGAACTGCGGCATCAGCACGGTTGCGAGCTGATCCGCCGGAACGTCATGGAGGTCGGGCAGGTGTAGCTCGAATTCCGCGGCCTCGGCGAACAGTGATTCCTTGTTGGTGAAGTAGCGGACCACCATTGCGGGGTCGACGCCGACGTCCGACGCGACACCGCGCATCGTCGTGCGGTCGTAGCCCTCTGTTCCGAACCGGGCTCGGGCCGCGTCGAGGATCGCGGCGCGGGTGGCGACGGCGGAGCGGGTGCGGCGTTCAGGCATTCCCACAGTGTAGTCAACAGCTGTTGACCTGGCGGGCGGATGCGCCTAACGTCGTAGTCAACAGTTGTTGACTTGATGGGGCATTTTTCGATCGGAGGATCGTCATGAAGCACATCGACGTGGTGGTGATCGGCGCCGGACCCACCGGGTGCACGCTCGCGGCCGAGCTGGCGACCGCGGGCCGATCGGTGACGGTGCTGGACAAGCGCCCCGCACCGTCCACTCTCAGTCGCGCATTCGGCGTTCACGCCCGCACTCTCGAACTGCTCGATGCTCGCGGACTCTCCGATCAGCTCGTGGCCACCGGGGCTCCCTCACCCGGTCTGAAGCTGTGGCACGGTGCGGCACTGAACCTCGGACGCCTGAATTCCCGCTTCCCGTTCGTCCTCGTCACACCGCAGCGGAACGTCGACGCCCTCCTCGAAGCGCGGGCACGCGAGCGCGGCGCCGACATCGTCCGCGGATTCACCGTCACCGGGGTGGACCAGGACCGGGACGGCGTCCGGGTCCGCGGTCACGACGGCTCGGGCGAGGACGTCACCTTTCACGCAACGTATGCGGTCGGTGCGGACGGCGCGCACAGCGCGGTGCGGACGATGATCGGGCAACCGTTCCCCGGCCAGGCCGTGCTGCGGTCGATCATGCTCGCCGACGTCGAGCTCGCGAACCCGCCGGACAACCTCGTCACCGTCAACGCCGTCCGCGACGGCTTCGCGTTCATCGCACCATACGGCGACAACCTGTTTCGGGTCATCGCCTGGAACCGGCGACATCAGGTCGACGACAGCGCCCCGGTCGACAGAGAGGAGTTGCGCGCCACCATCCGGACCGCGATGGGCACCGATTACGGACTCGGTGACGTGCGCTGGCAGTCGCGATTTCACAGTGACGAACGGCAGGTGCCGCAGTACCGGACGGGTCGGGTGTTCCTCGCCGGCGACGCGGCCCACGTGCATTCGCCGGCGGGCGGGCAGGGCATGAACACCGGCATCCAGGACGCCGTCAATCTCGGCTGGAAACTCGCGGCAGTCCTGGGCGGCGCAGACGAGTCGGTGCTCGACACCTACCACTCCGAGCGGCACCCGGTCGGGAGGCTGGTGCTGCGCTCGAGCGGTGCGACGATGCGCATGATGACGGTCCGGCCGTGGATTCTGCGGAAACTCCGGAACGTCGCCGTCTCAGCGCTTCTCGGTTTCCCGCCGATCGGAGACGCCGTTGCCCGGATGTTCTCGGGCATCGGAATCGGATACGGACACCGGACCGGTGAGAACGCACTGGTCGGCCGGCGGGTCGAGGACCTGCCCACCGACGCCGGCCGGCTGTACGAGGTGATGCGTTCGGGCGGTTTCGTTCTGGTCACCGAGCCCGGTGCTCCTGTCCCCGGCGAGATCCACGCGGTGACCCGGACCGGTGCCGGACCCGCACTGCTCGTGCGCCCCGACGGCTACATCGCCTGGGCGGGCGACAGTACGTCGGGCGAGTGGCGCGGCGTCCTGGACCGGTGGACGGCCCGCACCTCGAACGGTGCCCACGCTGTCAGTCCGTGATGTCCGGCCGGCCGTTGAAGGCCTGCGCTCGCAGGTCCCGGGCGAGATGATCCCGTTGCTCGATCACCAACCGGCGCAGCGCGGCCGGCGCATCGGCGTTGGCGACCAGCCAGCCGTCGGCGGCGTCGAGACTCGTCTCGGACGGGAACAGCCCGACCACGATCCGCCGGGCGATCTCGATGCTGCGCTCCTCCCACACCGAGCGAATCGCGGCGAAGTAGTCGGCGGCGTATCCGGCGACGAGGTCGTGCCGGGCGCCGGCGCCGAACCCGGCGATGACCGCGCCGAGATGGTCGTTCGACAGCGTGCGGTCTTCGAAGATCGACTGCCAGGCCTTCGCCTTCACGTCCGGGTCCGGTCGCGAGAACGTCGCCCGCAGGTACGCGGTGCGGCCGGAACCGGTGTCGTCCCGGCGCAGTTCACCGTCGAGGTCCGCGTCGCCGGCGTGCCCGGTGGCGGCGAGAGCGCCCCAGAACGCCCAGCGCAGATCCGGGTCGAGCGACAGTCCCGTCGGCGCAGCCCCGCCGGCCTCCAGCATCGACCGGATGTCGTCCGCGCGACCGTCGTCCATCGCGGCGGCGGCGGCCACGGCACGTGCCCAGGCGAGTTGGCTCCCCGAGGCCGGCGGTGCGGCCTGCAACGCACGCCAGGTCTGTTCGAGGCGGCCGCGGCGTGCGGCGTCGCGCGCGGTCTCGGGGAGGTAGTGCTCGACGGCGTACGGGGCGTTCGCCAGCACCGAGGTGAGGAGGGTCAGGTGCGCCTCCGTCGGGGAGAACCGCTCGGCCATCGACAGGTACCGCATCGCGCCCAGTTCGCTGTCGCGGGTGGCGTTCCACAGCGACGACCAGATCAGGCCACGTGCCAGCGGGTCGCGCAGCCGGTCGAGCGACTGCTCGACTGTGGTCAGCGAGCGATCGTCAAGCCGCACCTTCGCATATGTCAGATCGGCGTCGTTGAGCAACACCAGCGCCGCGTCGGCGAGGTCGATCGGGGTGCGCGTGTCGGTGAGGTCGACCTCGACCCGCTGCACGCACACGAGGTCGCCCACGTCGTCGAAGTCGTAGCGCCCGACCCCCAGCCGGTGCGGACGCGGCTCGGTCTGCACGATCGAGGCGCGTCCGTCGGCTTCGCGCTGAAGGGTCAGTGCCGACACCCCGGTGGTCTGCAGCCAGGCCCGCGCCCAGGTCGACAGGTCCCGGCCCGACGTGGCCGACAGTTCCGCCAGCAGATCCGTGAGGGTGGTGTTGCCGAAGGCGTGGGCGCGGAAGTAGCGGCGCGCCCCCTCGAAGAACGCCTCCCGCCCGGCATACGCGACGAGTTGCTTGAGGACGCTGGCGCCCTTCGCGTACGTGATGCCGTCGAAGTTCAGTTTCGCGGCCTCGAGGTCGACGATGTCGGCGACGATCGGATGCGTCGTGGGCAACTGGTCCTGGAGGTACGCCCAGGCCTTGCGACGGTTGGCGAACGCCACCCACGCGTCGGTCCACCGGGTGGCCTCCGCGCTGGCCAGTGCACCCATGTAGTCGGCGAACGATTCCTTGAGCCACAGGTCGTCCCACCACACCATGGTGACGAGGTCGCCGAACCACATGTGGGCCATCTCGTGCAGGATCGTGTTCGCGCGGCCCTCGTACTGGGCGTCGGTGGCGGCCCCGCGGAACACGTACGCCTCGGTGAACGTTACGCAGCCGGGGTTCTCCATGGCGCCGAGGTTGTACTCGGGAACGAACACCTGGTCGTACTTGCCGAACGGGTAGGGGTAGTCGAAGGCGTCCGCGAAGAAGCCCAGCCCCTGCCGGGTGATCTCGAAGATCGTGTCGGCGTCGAGGTACTGCGCGAGCGACGCCCGGCAGAGGACACCCAGTGGGATCGTGAGGTCGCCGCCGCTCCACGACGAGTCCACCCGGTGGTACGGACCTGCCACGATCGCGGTGATGTAGGTGGAGATCGGTAAGGTCGGCGCGAACGTGACGACCTGACCGTCGGCGGTGTCGTCCCGTGCGGCGACCCGCTGGTTGGAGACCACCTCCCACGCAGGCGGCGCAGTGACGACGAACGTGAACGGCGCCTTCAGGTCCGGCTGCTCGAAGCACGCGAACACCCGTCGCGCGTCGGCGGGTTCATACTGCGTGTAGAGGTAGGTCTGCCCGTCGGCCGGGTCGAGGAACCGGTGCAGGCCCTCGCCGGAACGGCTGTACTCGCCGCGGGCGGTGACGATCACGACGTTCGATGCCTGTAGCGCGTGCAGCGCGATGCGGGCGCCGTCGTAGTCGACGGGCACGTCCGCGCCGTTGATCGTCACCGACTCCACGCCGGCCCCGAGAAAGTCGAGCCAGGTCGCTGTGGTGGTGGCGGTGAACTCCACGGTCGTCGTGGTCCTGAACGTCCCGACCTCCGGGTCGACCGCGCCGAGGAGGTCCAGTTCCACGCGATAGCCGAGAACATCGATCGCGCGGGAACGTTCGGCGGTTTCGGCTCGGGTCAGGTTCGCGGTGCTCACGCGTCGATCCTGCCAGCCCTGCCCTCCCGCCGCGCCGCTACCGGTTGCTCAGCACCGATCCGACGCCGGCCGCGACGACGAGCGCGATCGCGGCGAGCGACTGCAGGCCGAGCACCTGCCCGAGCACGATCACTCCGGCCAGTGTCGCGGCCGCCGGTTCCAGGGCGATGAGTACGGCGAACACCTTCTTGCTCATCACCTGCAATGCTCTCAGTTCGAGCGAGTAGGGGATGACCGAGGACAGCAGGGCCACCGCCGCACCGACGGCCAGGATCCGGGGATCGAACAGCGCGGCGCCGCCGGACACCACGCCCAGCGGAATCGTCAGGGCCGCCGCGACGATGCTCGCGCCGGCGAGACCGTCCGCGCTGGGGACCGTCGCCGCGAGATTCGACCCGGCGACGATGTAGCCGGCCCACGCGGTCCCGGCGAGGAGCGCAAAACACACGCCCACGAGATCGAGGGAGTCGGCTCCCGAATTCTCGCGCAGACCGAGCAGCACCACGCCGGTCAGCGCCGCCAGCACCCACACGCCGTCCTGCAGTCTTCGCGACAGCACGGCGGCGAGGGTGAGCGGACCCAGGAATTCGATGGTGACGGCGGTGCCGAGCGGGAGCCGAGCGAGGGCCTCGTAGAACGCCGAGTTCATCACGGCGAGCGCCACTCCGAGTGCGAGGATGCCCTCGCGCTGCGTTCGTGTCCACCGTCGCCACCGCGGTCGCACGATCACCCCGAGGATGAGCGCCGCGATCGTCAGTCGCAGCGACACCGCACCGCCGGCACCCACCGACTCGAACAGGGTGCTCGCGAACGCGGCGCCGAACTGGACGGACAGCACCGATCCGAGGACCGAGACGACGGGAAGAAGCTGACTGCGCGGCTCGGCTGTCACCGGTGTGCGATGCCCGGGTTCACTGACCGGTGAAGTTCGGGCTACGGCGATCGAGCATCGCACCGACCGCCTCGTGATGGTCCGCGGTGTGGTGTGCCAGCGACTGCATAGCCGCGGACAGTTCGAGGAGACTCTCGAGGCTCTGGTGACGCCCCTCGCGCAGCAGTTTCTTGGTCATCCGCAGGACCTGCGGCGGGTTGACCGCCACCCGGTCGGCGAGCGCGCGCGCCGCGGTGAGGAGATCGCCGGGTTCCGTCACCTGCGAGACGAGTCCCCATTCGAGGGCCTTCGCGGCGTCGATCGCGTCACCGGTGAACGCCATCTCGCTGGCCCGCGCCATCCCGACGGCCTGCGGCAGGAACCAGGCGCCACCGTCGCCGGGGACGAGCCCGACCTTGACGAAACTCTCGGCGAAGACCGCGGCCGTCGACGCGATCCGCATGTCGCACATCAGCGTCAGGTCGCATCCCGCGCCGATCGCGGGTCCGTTGACGGCAGCGATCGTCGGAACCTCGCAGTGGTACAGGGCCAGCGGGATGCGCTGGATGCCGTGCCGGTAGCCCTGGCGCAGATCGGCGGGGGAGCCACCGAACATGCCCGCGCGGTCGCGCATGTGCTTGACGTTGCCGCCGGAGGAGAACGCCGAGCCGGCGCCGGTGACGATCGCGACGCGCACGCTGGGATCACCGTTGACGTCGGCCACCGCCTTCTCGAGCGCCTCGATCACGTCCGGTTCGGAGATCGGGTTGCGGGCCTCCGGGCGGTTGAGCGTCCAGGTGACGATGTCGCCATCGCGGGTGGTGAGCACGGCGTCGGTCATGGACGACTCCCTCGGGTGTGAGCGCGGATTCGAGACCGTCCCAGTCTGTCATTGCGCTCAGATGCCGGTGCGCCGTACCAGTGCGTCGGTCGCGGACGGCGCGAATGTGCCGAGCAGCCGGAACAATTCCGCGTAGCCGGGGAGCAGTTCGATCGGCCGGGTGCGCACGGCGGTGACGAACCATTCCGCCGCCTGCTCCGGGGACAGGGCCGCCATGGAGTCGTAGTCCGTGGTGGGCGCGATCATCGGCGTCCGGACCAAGGGGAAGTCGAGGGTGGTCACCGAGATTCCGCGGTCGCGCAGTTCGGCGCCGAGGCTCCGGCCGAACGCGCCCACCGCGGCCTTCGAGGCGTGGTAAGCCGAGAACTTGGGCATGACCCCGGCGGGCACGCCCCACGTCGCGACGTTGATGACGTGCCCCTCGCGGCGCTCGATCATCGAGGGGAGCAACGCGAGGGTCAGCCGGGTCGAGCCGAAGTAGTTGACTGCCATGGTGCGTTCGAAGTCGTGGAACCGGTCCAGTGAGTCCTCGACGGTCCGCCGGATCGACCGCCCGGCGTTGTTGACGAGTACGTCGACGGGGCCGATCTCCCCGAGCACCCGCGCGACGAGGGCGTCGACGGACTCCGGGTCGGTGAGGTCGCAGGGGACGGCATGCGCGTCGCAGCCGGACCGGAGGATGTCGTCGCGCACGGATTCGAGGGCGTCGACGCCGCGGGCGACGAGGACGACCTCGGCGCCGAGCGCGGCGAGCCGGCGTGCGGCGGCCTCGCCGACCCCCGAGGAACCGCCGGTGACGAGGATCCTCTTGCCGGCGACGCGGTGGCCGGTTCCCGGGACCACTCGCACTGCCAGTGTGCGCGGTGTGGGGAGTGGATTGAGCGCCGCCTGGGTGAGCATCTGTCGGATCACCTGACCAGGATGTCAGCTCCCCGGCCGAATAACAATCAATCGTGCTTGCTTTTTTATCGGGCCAGTGTGATGCTGGTCGCATGGCTGAACTGCAGAGGTTCATCGATGACTTGTGCGCCGAGAGCGAATCGCTGGACGCGCTCGTCGCCGACCTCCCCGACTCCCGCTGGGCCGATCCGACACCGGCCGAGGGCTGGACCATCGCCCACCAGATCGGACATCTGCTCTGGACCGACGAGGCCGCCCTGCTGGCGATCACCGACCCCGACGGCTTCACCGAGCGACTGATGGTGGCCGCCTCCAACCCGGCCGGCTTCGTCGATGCCGGCGCCGCGGAGCACGCCCGTCGGGAACCCGCGGAACTGCTCGCCGCCTGGCGCTCGGCCCGGGCTCGACTCGGGGAGGCCCTCCTGGCGGTGCCGCCGGGGCAGAAGATCCTCTGGTACGGCCCGCCGATGAAGGCGGCGTCGATGGTCACCGCCCGGTTGATGGAGACGTGGGCGCACGGCCAGGACGTCGCCGACGCACTGTCGGTGCCGCGGAAACCCACCGATCGGCTGAAGAGCATCGCCCACCTCGGTGTCCGCACCCGCGACTTCGCCTACGCCGTCAACGAACTCGCCCCACCCGCGGACGAGTTCCGCGTCGAACTCACCGCCCCCGACGGAGTGTCCACCTGGACGTGGGGCCCCGAGGACGCCGCGCAGAAGGTCACCGGCCCCGCCGAGGACTTCTGCCTCCTCGTCACCCAGCGCGCGAACCGAGCCGATCTCGCCCTCGAGGCCACCGGCGCGGACGCGGACGCGTGGCTGAACATCGCTCAGGCCTTCGCGGGCCCCGCGGGCGGCGGCCGTGAAGCGGGAACCCGATGACCGTGCGGATCGGCAACTGCTCCGGCTTCTACGGCGACCGACTGTCGGCGATGCGCGAGATGCTCGAAGGCGGCGAACTCGACTACCTGACCGGCGACTACCTCGCCGAACTCACCATGCTGATCCTCGGCCGCGACCGCATGAAGGATCCGAACCGCGGCTACGCCAAGACGTTTCTCCGTCAGGCCGAGGACTGCCTCGGACTCGCCCTGGACCGCGGTGTCCGCATCGTCGCCAACGCGGGCGGTCTCAACCCCGCCGGTCTGGCGGGCGCGTTGCGGGAGGTGAGCGACAAGCTGGGGCTGCCGGCGAAGATCGCCCACGTCGAGGGCGACGACTTGATCGGCCGGGCCGCCGAACTGGGGCTGGGCAGCCCGCTGACCGCCAATGCCTACCTCGGGGCGTGGGGCATCGTCGACTGCCTGAACGCCGGCGCCGACGTCGTCGTCACCGGGCGTGTCACCGACGCGTCCGTGATCGTGGGGCCGGCGGCCGCGCACTTCGGCTGGCAGCGAGGCGCTTTCGACCAGCTCGCCGGCGCTGTGGTGGCCGGGCACGTCATCGAGTGCGGTACCCAGGCGACGGGCGGAAACTACGCGTTCTTCACCGAGATCGACGACCTCGATCGCCCCGGATTCCCGATCGCCGAAATCGAGGCGGACGGCTCCTCCGTCATCACCAAGCACGCGGGGACGGGGGGCGCCGTGACTATCGGCACCGTCACCGCGCAATTGCTGTACGAGATCACGGGCGGCCGCTACGCAGGCCCCGACGTGACCGCGCGGATCGACACCGCCGCACTGTCGCAGGACGGGCCCGACCGGGTGCGGATCAGCGGAGTCACCGGTGAGGCACCGCCGCCGCAGCTCAAGGTGTCGCTGAATACGCTCGCGGGATTCCGCAACGAGGCCGTGTTCGTGCTCACCGGCCTCGACATCGAGGCGAAGGCCGCCCTCGTGAAGCGGCAGCTCGAGGGCTGGCTCCCCACGCGCCCCACCGAGCTCGACTGGTCGCTCGCCCGTACCGATCATCCGGACGCCGACACCGAGGAGGCCGCGAGTGCGCTGCTGCGTTGCGTGGTCCGGGATTCCGACGCCAACGCCGTCGGTCGCGGATTCTCCTCCGTCGCAGTCGAAATGGCGTTGGCGAGCTACCCCGGCTTCACGCTGACGGCGCCGCCCGGGCAGGGCCAGCCCTACGGGGTGTTCACCCCGGGATACGTGTACGCCAAGGAGGTGCCGCACGTTGCGGTGCTGCCGGACGGAACGCGCGTCGACATCGAACCCGCCACCGACGTTCGGGAACTCGAGGACGTCGCCGAACCCGCGCTCCCGGAGCCGCGGGGCGCGGAACCCACGGTGCGGGTGGCGCTCGGGACCATCGCCGGAGCGCGCAGCGGCGACAAGGGCGGCAACGCCAACGTCGGTGTGTGGGTGCGCACCGACGAGCAGTGGCGGTGGCTCGCCCACGCCTTGACCGTCGACGAGGTGAAGCGCCTCCTCCCGGAGGCCGCCGACCTCACCGTCACGAGGTACGTGCTGCCGAAGCTGCGTGCCGTCAACTTCGTGATCGAGGGAATTCTCGGGCAGGGCGTCGCCTCCCAGGCCCGGTTCGACCCGCAGGCCAAGGGCCTCGGCGAATGGCTGAGATCCCGGCACCTCGACATACCGGCATCACTCCTCCCCGAAGGGACAGCGTCGTGAACGCGTGGGACACCCCCGAGCGGCAGGAACTGCGCAAGACGGTGCGCAGCTTCGTCGAACGACAGATACTGCCGAACCTGGACGACTGGGAACGCGACGGCGAACTTCCCCGCTCGTTGCACCGGGAGGCGGCCGAACTCGGTCTCCTCGGCGCCGGCTTCCCCGAATCCGTCGGGGGTGAGGGCGGTGACCTCGTCGACGCGGTCCTGATCTGCGAGGAGTTCCACCAGGCCGGTGCGTCGGGCGGCGCGTTCGCCTCCCTGTTCACGTCGGGCATCGCCCTGCCGCACCTCGCGGCGGCCGGTGACCCCGAGCAGATCGAGAAGTGGGTCCGCCCCACGCTGCGTGGAGAACTGATCGGCTCACTCGCCATCACCGAACCCGGTGGCGGTTCCGATGTCGGGCATCTGCGGACCACCGCGGTCCGCGACGGCGACCACTTCGTCGTCAACGGGTCCAAGACGTTCATCACGTCCGCCGTCCGCGCCGACTTCGTGGTCACCGCCGTGCGCACCGGAGGTGCCGGGGCGTCCGGGGTCTCCCTGCTCGTGATCGAGAAGGGCACACCGGGATTCGAGGGGGCCCGCAAGCTCGACAAGATGGGCTGGCGCGCGTCCGATACCGCCGAGCTGTCGTTCGTCGACGCACGGGTGCCCGCCGCCAACCTGATCGGCGAGGAGAACAGCGGATTCGCGCAGATCGCCCAGGCGTTCCTCACCGAGCGCATCGCCCTCGCCGCGCAGGCCTATTCGAGCGCGCAGCGGTGCCTCGACCTCACGCTGCAGTGGGTGCGCGACCGCGAGACGTTCGGCCGCCCACTGATCAGCAGACAGTCGGTGCAGAACACGGTCACCGAGATGGCACGCAGGACCGACGTGGCCCGTGTGTACACGAGAGCGCTGGTGGAGCGTTCGCTCGTGTCGAACGAGGACTTCATCGCGGAGGTCTGCTTCGCGAAGAACACCGCCGTCGAGGCCGGTGAGTGGGTGGCCAACCAGGCCGTCCAACTGTTCGGCGGCCTCGGCTACATGCGGGAAAGCGAAGTGGAACGGCAGTACCGCGACATGCGCATCCTCGGAATCGGTGGCGGTACCACCGAGATCCTGACGGGGCTCGCGGCCAAGCGATTGGGGTATCAGTCATGACCACGTTGAAATCCACCCTGGACACCGGTTCGGAGGAGTACGCCGCCGCGGCGAAGGCCATGACGGACAAGCTCGCCGAAATCGACACCGAGCACGCCAAGGCCCTCGCGGGCGGCGGCGAGAAGTACACCGAGCGGCACAAGAAGCGCGGCAAGCTCCTCGCCCGGGAACGCATCGAACTGCTCGTCGACCGGGACTCACCGTTCCTGGAACTGTGCCCGCTCGCGGCCTGGGGCAGCGACTTCCCGGTCGGCGCCAGCACCGTCGTGGGCATCGGGGTGGTCGAGGGCGTCGAGTGCCTGATCGTCGCCAACGACCCCACGGTCCGCGGCGGCACCAGCAACCCGTGGACCCTGCGGAAGGGATTCCGCGCCAACGACATCGCCCGGCAGAACCGGCTCCCTGTCATTTCCCTCGTGGAATCCGGCGGCGCCGACCTCCCCACCCAGAAGGAAGTCTTCATCCCCGGTGGTCGCATGTTCCGCGACCTCACGCAGCTCTCCGCTGCCGGCATTCCGACCATCGCCCTCGTCTTCGGCAACTCGACGGCGGGCGGCGCCTACATCCCCGGCATGTCCGATCACGTCGTCATGATCAAGGAACGGTCCAAGGTGTTCCTCGCCGGACCGCCGCTGGTCAAGATGGCCACCGGGGAGGAATCCGACGACGAAACCCTCGGCGGCGCCGAGATGCACGCCCGCAAGTCCGGACTCGCCGACTACTTCGCTGTCGACGAGCAGGACGCGATCCGCATCGGGCGCAGCATCGTCAAGCGCTTGAACTGGACGAAGCAGGGTCCGGCGCCCCGGGCCGAGGTGATTGAGCCGCTCGAGGACCCCGAGGACCTGCTCGGCATCGTCCCCGCCGATCTCAAGATCCCGTTCGACCCCCGCGAGGTGATCGCGCGCATCGTCGACGGCTCCGACTTCGACGAGTTCAAACCGATGTACGGATCGTCGCTCGTCACCGGCTGGGCCGAACTGCACGGATACCCGGTGGGCATCCTCGCCAACGCGCGCGGCGTGCTCTTCAGCGAGGAATCGCAGAAGGCCACCCAATTCATCCAGCTCGCCAACCGATCGCACACGCCACTGTTGTTCCTGCACAACACCACCGGCTACATGGTCGGCAGGGAATACGAGGAGGGCGGCATGATCAAGCACGGATCGATGATGATCAACGCCGTCTCCAACTCCACCGTCCCGCACATCTCGATCCTGCTCGGCGCGTCCTACGGCGCCGGCCACTACGGCATGTGCGGACGCGCCTTCGACCCCCGATTCCTGTTCGCCTGGCCCAGCTCCAAATCCGCCGTCATGGGCGGCGCCCAGCTGGCCGGCGTCATCTCCATCGTCAGCAGAGCCTCCGCCGAGGCACGTGGGCAGGCGTTCGACGAAGAAGCCGACGCCGGCATGCGCGCGATGATCGAGAACCAGATCGAGGCCGAATCGGTGCCGATGTTCCTGTCCGGCCGGCTCTACGACGACGGCGTCATCGACCCACGCGACACCCGAACTGTGGTGGGAATGTGCCTGTCGGCCATTGCCAACGCCCCGATCGAAGGCACCGAGAACTTCGGCGTCTTCCGGATGTGAGGCAGGAAATGATCCAGTCCGTCCTGGTTGCCAATCGCGGTGAGATCGCCCGCCGCATCTTCGCCACCTGCCGCCGCGCAGGCATCGGCACCGTCGCCGTGTTCTCGGACGCCGACGCCCTCAGCCCGCACGTCGCCGAGGCCGACGCCGCGGTCCGGTTGCCGGGGCACAGTCCCGGCGACACCTACCTGCGCGGCGACCTCGTCATCGAGGCGGCGCTTCTCGCCGGCGCCGATGCCGTCCACCCCGGTTACGGGTTCCTCTCCGAGAACGCCGAATTCGCCCGCGCCGTCCACAAGGCGGGGCTGACGTGGATCGGACCGCCCGCCCCCGCCATCGAGATGATGGGCTCCAAGGTGGAGTCCAAGAAGATGATGGCCGCCGCCGGAGTCCCCGTACTCGCCGAACTCGATCCCGGCGCCGTCACCGACGCCGATCTGCCGGTGCTCGTCAAGGCGTCCGCGGGCGGCGGCGGGCGCGGCATGCGCGTCGTGCGTGAACTCGCGGACCTGCCCGAGCAGCTGGAAGGCGCGCGGCGCGAGGCGCAATCGGCGTTCGGCGACCCGACCGTGTTCTGCGAGCGGTACCTGGAGACGGGCCGGCACATCGAGGTCCAGGTGATGGCCGACCGGCACGGAACCGTGTGGGCGGTGGGGGAGCGTGAATGCTCCATCCAGCGCCGCCACCAGAAGGTGGTGGAAGAGGCACCGTCGCCGTTGGTCGAGGCCCGGCCCGGGATGCGTGAGCGGCTGTTCGAGGCGGCCCGGCTCGCGGCGAAGGCCATCGACTACGAGGGTGCGGGAACGGTCGAGTTCCTCGCTTCCGGTCGAGCGGAGCGAGGGGGAGACGACCCGGACGCGGGCGAGTTCTATTTCCTCGAGATGAACACCCGGCTGCAGGTGGAACACCCGGTCACCGAATGCACCACCGGCCTCGACCTCGTGGACCTGCAGTTGCAGGTCGCGAACGGGCACGCGCTCGACGCCGAGTCGCCCGCGGTGTCCGGCCATTCCATCGAGGTCCGGTTGTACGCCGAGGATCCCGCGGAGAACTGGCAGCCGCAGAGCGGACCGGTCCACCACCTGGAATTACCCGGCAATGCAGTCGAATTCGACGTTCTCCGCTCCCCGGGCATCCGGCTCGACTCCGGCGTGGTCGACGGATCCGCCGTCGGCGTGCACTACGACCCGATGCTCGCGAAGGTCATCTCCTTCGCGCCCACTCGTACGCAGGCCGCGGCCGGGCTGGCCGCCGCGCTGAGCCGCGCGAAGATTCACGGACTGCGCACCAACCGGGACCTGCTGGTCAACGTGCTCCGCCACCCGGCATTCCTCGCCGGTGACACGGACACCGCCTTCTTCGACACCCACGGGCTCGACGTGCTGGCGCAGCCGCTGGCGTCGGCGGAGACCGAGCGACTGTCGGCGCTGGCCGCCGCGCTCGCGGACGCCGCGCACAACCGTGACGTCGCCGCCGTCGACGCCACACTCCCCAGCGGCTGGCGGAACCTGCCGTCGGTCCCGCAGAGCCGCACCTTCGAGGTGCGCGACCGCGAACTCGAGATCCGCTACCGGCTCACCCGGTACGGGCTGAGAGCCGAGGGCTTCGAGGACGTCTCGCTCGTGACGGCCACGTCGCGGAACGTCACCCTGGATGTCGCGGGTTTACGCCGGTCGTTCGCGGTGTCCCGGTACGGCGACGACGTATTCGTCGACTCCGCACTCGGACCGGTGAGTCTGCACGCCGCACCGCGTTTCACCGATCCGAGTGCCGTCGTCGCCGAGGGATCGCTGCTCGCCCCGATGCCGGGCTCGGTCATCCGACTCGGCGCCGAGGCCGGCGATTCCGTGACCGCCGGTCAGCCGATCGTGTGGCTCGAGGCAATGAAGATGGAACACACGATCAAGGCACCGGCCTCCGGTGTCGTCACCGAACTTTCCGTGACCGTCGGTCAGCAGGTCGACGTGGGAACGGTCCTGGCAGTAGTCGAAGCAGCGCACACAGAGGGAGAGTCATGAGCTTCATCGAGACCGAAGAACAGAAGGAGCTGCGCGCCTCCGTGTCGAGGCTCGGGGAGCGCTTCAACTACGTCGACTACGTGCTGCCCCGCGCGCGGCGCGGCGAACCGCTCACCGAACTGTGGAACGAGGCGGGCAAACTCGGCTTCCTCGGCGTCAATCTCCCCGAGGAGTACGGGGGGGGCGGCGCCGGCATCTACGAACTGGCCCTCGTCCAGGAAGAACTCGCCGCCCACGGCGCCGGTCTCCTGCTGGTGGTCGTGTCACCGGCCATCTGCGGCACGATCATCGGCAAGTACGGCACCGACGAGCAGAAGCGGACCTGGCTTCCCGCGCTGGCCGACGGTTCGAAGATCATGGCGTTCGGCATCACCGAGGCCGACGCGGGTTCGAACTCGCACCAGATCACGACCACCGCGCGGCGGGTCCGGTCGAGCGAAGCGAGGGGTGATGGTCAAGCTGACGACTGGCTGCTGTCGGGGAACAAGATCTACATCTCCGGGGTCGACCAAGCCGACGCCGTGCTCATCGTCGCGCGGACCGAGGACTCGAAGACGGGCAAACTGAAGCCCGCGCTGTTCATCGTCCCTACCGACGCAGAGAACTTCGTGAAGACGCCGATGGAGATGGACATCGTCGAGCCCGATCATCAGTTCATGCTGTTCCTCGACGACGTCCGGCTTCCTGCCGACGCGCTCGTCGGTGAGGCGGACGCGGCGTTGATGCAGCTGTTCGCGGGTCTCAACCCCGAACGCATCCTCGGCGCCGCCATGGCGATCGGGATGGGCCGCTACGCGCTCGACGCAGCGGTGCGGTTCGCGAAGGAGCGGACGGTGTGGAAGGAGCCGATCGGCGCGCACCAGGGCATCTCGCATCCACTGGCACAGATCAAGATCGAACTCGAACTCGCCAAACTGATGATGCAGAAGGCGGCCGTGCTCTACGACAGCGGCGACGACTTCGGCGCCGCCGAGGCCGCCAACATGGCCAAGTACGCCGCCGCCGAGGCCAGCATCAAGGCGCTCGACCAGGCCGTCCAGACGCATGGTGGCGCAGGCCTGACCAAGGAATACGGTCTCGCGGCCATGCTCGGCGCGGCCCGCATCGCCCGCGTCGCACCGGTGAGCCGGGAAATGATCCTCAACTTCGTCTCCCAGCATTCGCTCGGGTTGCCGAAGTCGTACTGAGATGTCGAACGGACAGCACATGACCGACGTGGAAGCCGACCGGTACGTCCGGTACGAGGTGAGGCGGGGGTTCGCCACCCTCACGCTCGACTCGCCGCACAACAGGAACGCGATCTCCGGCAGGCTCGTCGGCGAACTGCTGCAGGGACTGCGGGACGCCGCCGCGGACGACGACGTCCGCGGCGTCGTCCTCACCCACACGGGCGGCACGTTCTGCGCCGGGGCCGATCTGAGTGAGACGTCCGGCGACGTCGGCTCACGGACCCGGCAGATGGCCGAACTGCTCCGGGCGATCGTCGAATTGCCGAAGCCGGTGATCGCCCGGATCGACGGTCACGTCAGGGCCGGGGGTATGGGCCTCGTCGGAGCATGCGACATCGCCGTCGCCGGACCGCGCAGCACGTTCGCGCTCACCGAGGTCCGGCTCGGCCTCGCCGCCTCGATCATTTCGTTGACCGTGCTGCCCCGGATGGATCCGCGAGCCGCGAGCCGCTACTTCCTCACGGGCGAGAAGTTCGGCGCCCACGAGGCGGAGGCCATCGGACTGATCAGCGAGTCCGCCGAGGATCCCGAGGACACCGTCGAGGAACTGCTCGACCAGTTGCGGCAGGCATCACCGCAGGGACTGGCCGAGTCGAAGACCCTGACGACGCGCGATGTTCTCGCCGACTTCGACCGCTACACGGACGAGTTGACCGCCCAATCGGCGAGGCTGTTCGAATCCGAGGAGGCGCGGGAAGGCATGATGGCGTTTCTGCAGAAGCGCCCGCCGAGGTGGGCCTCCGGCCCCGTGCGTGGTTGACGAGTCTCAGGACTCGCTACGCACGCACGGGCGCGGAGCGCGACGAGAGGAAGGTGACACATGACCCGCGAACCGAAGCAGGACCGTAGCCGGGTCACGCGCGGGCACCTCCTCGAGGTCACCATCGACTGCCTCGCCGAACTCGGCTGGGGCGCCACCACGGTGAGCCTCGTCGCCCAGCGCGCCGGAGTGTCCCGAGGCGCCACTCAGCACCATTTCCCCACCCGCGAGGATCTCATCACCGCGGCCCTCGAGGTCATGTTCGACGCCCGGATGGAGCAGGCCCGGCGCGAGGCCACCGACCTGCCCACCGGGGCCGGACGCACCGAGGCGGTCGTCTCCCGGCTCGTCGACTACTACACGGGCACCCTCTTCAAGGCGGCGCTGCAGGTGTGGACGGCCGCCGCCGCAGACCCCGAACTCCGGGCACGGATCGTGCCGCTCGAGGAACGGTTCGGCCGGATCGCGCACCGCACCGCAGTCGAACACTTCGGGTTCGACGACTCCGACCCGGTGGCGCACCGACTGGTCCAGGCCACGCTCGACCTCGCGCGCGGACTCGGCCTGGCCGACGTGCTCACGGACGACTCCAAGCGGCGTGCCGAGGTGGTGCGGCAGTGGGCGGCGCAGCTGGACGCGGCACTACCGCGGTGCGGTGAATCTGTACTACCGCGGTGCGGTGAATCTGTACAGCCGCGGAGGCTCGACGCGGCCGTTCTCGACTGATCCGGCAAAGTACGCGGGGATCGGTAGAGTCACCGACCATGGGCCGGATATGCGGAGTGCTCGTCCTGATCACCGTCGCGGCCGGTCTGGCCGGCTGCGGGGGAGACGGAGACGACCCCGGCACCGATCCCGCCGCGCAGGCACCCCAGCAGGTGACCGATCCGGGCCCGTTCTTCGGGCAGTGCGGCTCGGTCACCGACGAAGAGGTCGCGAAGGCGTTCGGGATGCCGCCGTTCACCGGGGTGACGCGCAATTCCGTCGGCTGTGAGTGGGAGACCGCGGGAATAGGCGGTCCGAGCGTGACGTTCTCGTGGTACCGCGGCAGCCCCATCGGCCGTGAGCGGGCGGGGTCGGAACTGATCGGCAGACCGGCCACCGACATCGATGTCCAGGGGCATCCCGGATTCATGGCGTCGTCCGAAGGAATTCTGTGTGAACTCGGGGTGGAGTTCGGGGGCGACTTCGTGCACTGGTCGGTGATGTACGCGGACGCGCAACCCGCGGCGGACCCCTGCACGGTGGCGCGTCAACTCGCCGAACTCAACGTGTCGAGGGCCAAGTGAGTGGGGGAGTGATGAGCAGCGGGACGTGGCGCCCGGCGCGGGTGCTGATCGCAGCCACCGCGGTCGGGATGATCGCGGGATGCGGGTCGTCGATCGAGGGCTCACCGAGGGCGGAGGGGGCTTCGTCGTCCGGTGACACCGAACAGTTCACGGCCCTGCTCGAGGAGTGCAATGCGGTCACGGACGAACAGATCGCCCAGACCGTCGGCGCCGACGCCATCGAGCGGGGGTTCTTCGGCGCGATCTGCCGTTGGGACGCGGTCGGTGCCAACGGTCCCGTCAAGGTGACGTTCAACTGGTTCGAGACGGGGTCCCTCGACACGGAGAAGTCGACCGGCGAGGAGCTGGGGTACACCGTGGAGTCGTCGACCATTCAGGGTCGCAAGGCCGTCGTGATGCGGCCCCCGGACGATCCGGGGGCGTGTGGCGTGACAGTCGGATCGCCCTCCGCGGGCGTCGTCGGCTGGTGGGTACAGTTCAGGGCGGGGGCGGCAGATCCGTGCGAAGCGGCATCGACGCTTGCGGATCTGACGCTCAATCTGAGTAGTTGATGTGCCCGAACCCGTCCCGACAGCTCCACGTAGTGCCCCACATCGCAGGTCAGCCCTTACCACTGCCAGCCCACTTTGACCTTCCGGCGCGCCGCCGGGTATCGTTGTGGGTCGTGTCCGGCATGCCCGGGCCGATCTGTGTGCCTAGCGAGGTATTGCCGTGCGCGCGTTCGTGCAGATTTCTGCATGGAACGAGCATCCGGCTGCCTGTGTGGGGGTATGCGACACACCCGACCTCGGGTGCAGCTCGAGGAGCGGGTGAGGGGCAGCAGCTCTCTTGCCCCAACTGCTGGATCCCTAATTTCAGAACAGCCAAGGTTGCTTGTCCAGAGCAGTCTGTTCAACACGAAGAAAGCCGGTAAATGCCAACCATCAACCAGCTGGTCCGCAAGGGCCGCCGCGACAAGACCGCGAAGGTCAAGACGGCAGCCCTCAAGGGCAGCCCGCAGCGTCGTGGCGTGTGCACCCGCGTCTACACCACCACCCCGAAGAAGCCGAACTCGGCGCTCCGTAAGGTCGCGCGTGTGCGCTTGACCAGCTCCGTCGAGGTCACCGCTTACATCCCGGGCGAGGGCCACAACCTGCAGGAGCACTCGATGGTGCTCGTTCGCGGTGGTCGTGTGAAGGACCTCCCGGGTGTGCGCTACAAGATCATCCGCGGCTCCCTCGACACCCAGGGTGTCAAGGGTCGCAAGCAGGCCCGCAGCCGCTACGGCGCCAAGAAGGAGAAGAGCTAATGCCACGTAAGGGCCCCGCTCCGAAGCGTCCGCTCATCAACGACCCGGTCTACGGTTCGCCCCTGGTGACGCAGCTCGTCAACAAGATCCTGATGGACGGCAAGAAGTCCACCGCCGAGCGCATCGTCTACGAAGCGCTCGAGCAGGCGCGTGAGAAGACCGGCACCGATCCGGTCGTCACCCTCAAGCGCGCACTGGACAACGTCAAGCCTGCCCTCGAGGTTCGCAGCCGCCGTGTCGGTGGCGCGACCTACCAGGTGCCGGTCGAGGTTCGTCCGGGCCGTTCCACCACCCTCGCGCTGCGCTGGCTGGTGACCTTCTCCCGGCAGCGCCGCGAGAAGACGATGGTCGAGCGTCTCGCCAACGAGCTCCTCGATGCCAGCAACGGCCTCGGTGCCGCTGTGAAGCGCCGCGAGGACACTCACAAGATGGCCGAAGCCAACAAGGCATTCGCCCACTACCGCTGGTGACGTCACGTCGGAGCAGTCACCAACAGTGACTGCTCCGGCGTCGTCGCACGTCGGTCCCCACCAGGGACCGGCTGATCTACAACTCGAGACAATGGCCCCGCTGGTGAACGCCGGGGAGGCCGTCACCCGATACACGAGCTACGAGCGGGGAAGAATCCTGTGGCACAGGAAGTGCTGACCGACCTGAACAAGGTCCGCAACATCGGCATCATGGCGCACATCGATGCCGGCAAGACCACGACCACCGAGCGCATCCTGTTCTACACCGGTGTCAACTACAAGATCGGTGAGACACACGACGGCGCGTCGACGACGGACTGGATGGAGCAGGAGAAGGAACGCGGCATCACGATCACCTCTGCCGCGGTGACCTGCTTCTGGAACAACAACCAGATCAACATCATCGACACGCCCGGCCACGTCGACTTCACCGTCGAGGTGGAGCGTTCGCTCCGCGTGCTCGACGGCGCCGTTGCCGTGTTCGACGGCAAAGAGGGCGTCGAGCCCCAGTCGGAGCAGGTGTGGCGTCAGGCCGCCAAGTACGACGTTCCGCGCATCTGTTTCGTCAACAAGATGGACAAGATGGGCGCGGACTTCTACTTCACGGTCCAGACCATCATCGACCGCCTCGGCGCGAAGCCGCTGGTCCTGCAGCTCCCGATCGGCGCCGAGGACGACTTCGACGGCGTCGTAGACCTGGTCGAGATGAAGGCCATCACCTGGCGTGGCGTCGTGCCGACGGGTGCCGCGCCCACCATCGAGGAGATCCCCGCGGATCTGGCCGACAAGGCTGCCGAGTACCGCGAGAAGCTGCTCGAGACGGTCGCCGAGTCCGACGAGAAGCTCATGGAGAAGTACTTCGCCGGCGAGGAACTCACCGTCGAGGAGATCAAGGGCGCCATCCGCAAGATGACGGTCGCCTCCGAGCTGTACCCGGTGCTGTGTGGTTCCGCGTTCAAGAACAAGGGCGTTCAGCCCATGCTCGACGCGGTCATCGACTACCTGCCGAACCCCCTCGACATCGGCGAGGTCCAGGGTCACGCCCTGGGCAACGAAGAAGAGATCCTCACGCGTAAGCCGAGCAAGGAAGAGCCGTTCTCGGCTCTGGCCTTCAAGATCGCTTCGCACCCCTTCTTCGGCAAGCTGACGTTCGTCCGCGTGTACTCCGGCCGGATCGATCCGGGCGCCCAGGTCATGAACGCGACCAAGGGCAAGAAGGAGCGCATCGGAAAGCTCTTCCAGATGCACGCCAACAAGGAGAACCCGGTCGACGAGGCCGTGGCCGGCCACATCTACGCGATGATCGGTCTGAAGGACACCACGACCGGTGACACCCTGTGTGCACAGGACGCGCCGATCGTGCTCGAGTCCATGAGCTTCCCGGACCCGGTCATCCAGGTCTCGATCGAGCCCAAGACCAAGTCCGACCAGGAGAAGCTGGGCACCGCGATTCAGAAGCTCGCCGAAGAGGACCCGACGTTCTCCGTCGAGCTCGACGAGGAGACCGGCCAGACCGTCATCGGCGGCATGGGCGAGCTCCACCTCGATATCCTCGTCGACCGTATGCGTCGCGAGTTCAAGGTCGAGGCCAACGTCGGCAAGCCGCAGGTTGCCTACCGCGAGACCATCACCAAGAAAGTCGAGAAGCACGACTACACCCACAAGAAGCAGACGGGTGGATCGGGCCAGTTCGCCAAGGTGATCATCGCGCTGGAGCCGTTCGTCGGCGAAGACGGTGCCACCTATGAGTTCGAGAACAAGGTCTCCGGCGGCCGCATCCCTCGCGAGTACATCCCTTCCGTGGATGCAGGCGCGCAGGACGCGATGCAGTACGGCGTTCTCGCCGGCTACCCGCTGGTGAACCTGAAGCTGTCGCTGCTCGACGGTGCATACCACGATGTCGACTCGTCGGAAATGGCCTTCAAGGTTGCCGGTTCGCAGGCACTGAAGGAAGCCGCCCGCAAGGCCGGCCCGGTCATTCTCGAGCCGCTCATGGCTGTCGAGGTCACCACACCCGAGGAGTACATGGGTGACGTGATCGGCGACCTGAACTCCCGCCGTGGCCAGATCCAGGCCATGGAGGAACGCAGTGGTGCCCGTGTCGTGAAGGCGCTGGTTCCGCTCTCGGAGATGTTTGGTTACATCGGTGATCTGCGGTCGAAGACCCAGGGCCGGGCGAACTTCTCCATGGTGTTCGATTCCTACGCAGAGGTTCCCGCGAACGTCTCGAAGGAAATCATCGCCAAGGCGACCGGCGAGTAACCTCGGTTCCAGCCGGCCGAAGCACGACCCAGTAATAACAACCGCACTGCTGCATACCGCAAGCATCAATCAGTCCAGGAGGACACACAGTGGCGAAGGCGAAGTTCGAGCGGACGAAGCCGCACGTGAACATCGGCACCATCGGTCACGTCGACCACGGCAAGACCACGCTGACCGCGGCCATCACCAAGGTTCTGCACGACGCGTACCCGGATCTCAACGAGGCCTCGGCCTTCGACGAGATCGACAAGGCTCCTGAGGAGAAGGCTCGCGGTATCACGATCAACATCTCGCATGTTGAGTACCAGACCGAGAAGCGCCACTACGCGCACGTCGACGCTCCCGGTCACGCCGACTACATCAAGAACATGATCACCGGTGCGGCGCAGATGGACGGCGCCATCCTCGTGGTCGCGGCCACCGACGGCCCGATGCCCCAGACGCGTGAGCACGTGCTGCTCGCCCGCCAGGTCGGCGTGCCGTACATCCTCGTCGCCCTGAACAAGGCCGACATGGTGGACGACGACGAGATCATCGAGCTCGTCGAGATGGAGGTCCGTGAGCTCCTCGCTGCGCAGGAGTTCGACGAGGAAGCTCCCGTCATCAAGGTCTCCGCACTCAAGGCGCTCGAGGGCGACCCGGAGTGGACCAAGAACATCCTCGAGCTCATGGCTGCGGTCGACGAGTCGATCCCGGACCCGGTCCGTGAGACCGACAAGCCGTTCCTCATGCCCGTCGAGGACGTCTTCACGATCACCGGCCGTGGCACCGTCGTCACCGGTCGTATCGAGCGTGGCTCGGTCAACGTCAACGAAGAGGTCGAGATCGTCGGCATCAAGGAGACGGTCACCAAGACCACGGTCACCGGTATCGAGATGTTCCGCAAGCTCCTCGACTCGGGCCAGGCCGGTGACAACGTCGGTCTGCTGGTTCGTGGTATCAAGCGCGAAGATGTCGAGCGTGGACAGGTTGTCGTCAAGCCCGGCACCACCACCCCGCACACCGAGTTCGAGGGCCAGGCGTACATCCTGTCCAAGGACGAGGGCGGCCGCCACACGCCGTTCTTCAACAACTACCGTCCGCAGTTCTACTTCCGTACCACGGACGTGACGGGCGTTGTGACGCTGCCCGAGGGCACCGAGATGGTCATGCCCGGTGACAACACCGAGATGTCCGTCAAGCTGATCCAGCCCGTCGCCATGGACGAGGGCCTGCGCTTCGCGATCCGCGAAGGCGGCCGTACGGTCGGCGCCGGCAAGGTCACGAAGATCAACAAGTGATCTAGCTCCACCAACGCCGATGGCGCTCACCCTCCAGGGTGGGCGCCATCGGCGTTTTCGGGGTACGGACTCAGCGGTAGTTCAGCGCATCCCATTCCCGGATGTCGCTGGGATGCGCGATGCCCTCGAGGACGAACGGGTCCCGGGCGATGAATTGTTCTGCCCGCTCGCGACTGGTGAAGATCGCCATGGATCCGTTGCTCGCCGGGTCGTCGAACGGTCCGATACCGAGCAGCCCGCCTTCCGCGGCGAACGCGTCCAGGTACTCCCGGTGCCGCGGATAGATCTCCGGAATCCGGGTGGCGGTGGTCGGATCGGTCGCGTAGAACACCACGTACTCCATGGCACCGAACCTACCGAGACCGGAACGCGCCGTGTCAGCTTTCGACGTGCACCGGGTGGTCGGCGCGGTCGAGGTGGAGCAGGACCTGCGTGGCGACTTCTTGTCCGCCGAGGGTCGATGCGACCCACGATGCGACGTCTTCGGATTTGCGGGTGAAGTCGTGGAGGTCGAGGGTGGGGTCGGCGGTCACGACGATCGAGAGTGTGGGCAGCCCGCGTTCGATGACGGCGCGCGCCCGCGTCTGCCGGACGCCGGGGTACTCGGCGAGTTCGATGGCGACGCCGTTGGCGAGGGAGCCGAGATCGACGGTGACGAATGTGCCCGACTCGCGATCCGGGACGGCGACGGGAGAGGTGCGTCGCCGGGTGAGGTCCAGGGCGAGGAGCACGATTCCGAAGACCAGTCCCACGAGCACCGTCGCGGCGAGGGCCCAGCCCCACCAGTCCTGGTCGGGTAGCGCAGTGACGCGTTCGCGGTCGTACCGTGAGACCCATTCGCGGACGAGGGGAACTTGTAGGTCCCAGGCGACGGCGTAAGTGCCGAATCCGAGGAGTGCGAGACCGACGAGCAGGACGATCACTCGATTGATCGCGGCGGTCCGATGTCTCACGGTTTCACCTGCACTCGGAGTTCGGGGGACGTTCCGAGCAGCGACAGTGTCGGTTCGACGGCCTCGCGGACGGAGATGGCCACGTCACCTGCGGGTGTCGACTCGGTGCGTACCACGCGGACGGTGACGTGCTTGCGGTCGACCGTGGTGTGCGCCGACAGCACCCCGGGCACGGTGTTGGCGTGGCTGCTGGAATTGCGGGCCAGGTCGGTGGGACGCAGCCAGACGATCGGGGTGTCACCGACGGCGAGTGGCAGATGGGTGCGCGGCCGCGGTTTGAGGGCCGCGACGATGAAGACGACGCCCAGGACGATCGCGCCGGCCGCCACGGGGACGATCCAGTCGGACCAGTGCAGCCGGCCGAGCCATTGGACGGTGTTGCGGATCCAGGGTGCGTTGGCGAAGGTGCCGCGCATGATCAGCAGCTCGCGTGCGGCGACCACTGCGAGACCGAGGGCTCCGATGGCAACGAGGATCGCGGCGGGCACGGCGGCCGGAGTGGCTCGCGGCGTGCGCGGCCGGACAGGTGTCACCGCAGTGGGCGCTACAGTCGGGCCTCCTGGTTCGGCGTAGAGGATTTCGCTCGAACTGTCTTCGGGTGCAGCAGATTCCGTTCCGACGACCACGATGTTGAGTTCGATGACCGGCATGCCGGTCATCTCCTCGACCTGACGGTGCACCTGCGCGCGGACCCGCCGGTTGAGGAGATCGAGGTGACACGGCCACTGCACCGCGATGTACAGGTTGATCGCGACGGCGTCCGCCCCCGTGGAGACGTCGGCACGGGGGAGATCGCGACCCGTGAGACGGGACAGTCCGCCCGACTGCTTGACGACGCCGGGTACCTGGAGCGCTGCGGCGACGGCGATCTTCACGACGGCGCGTTCCTTGATCACCAAATCGCCGCGCAGGGAAGTGTCGTCGAACAGCGCGTCGTCCTGGGGGCCGGCGGGAGCGGTGGAGGATTCAGCCACGGCCGCGGCTTCGGAGGATGGCGCCGAGGTCGAGGTGGCCGTCCCGGTGGGCGCCGACGGCCATGCCCAGTGCGCCGAGGAGGACTGCGAAGACGAACCCGCTGAAGCCGCCGAGAATGCCGGCGAGGGCGAGGAGTAATCCGACGATCAGGCCTGTGATTGTGCTGTTCATTGAGCTTGTCCTGTCTCTGTCAGGAGATCTTCGATGATCACGTCGACGGGGACGTCCACCAGCGATTCCACTGCGGCCCGCACTCGTTCGGCGGTGTCGACGACGTTGGCGGGGTAGCGCGCCGCGAGGTGGACGGCGCAGGACGTGGGGCCGACGGTTACCCCGGTCACCCGGCGTCCCGGCAGGTAGGTCGCGACTTCGCCGAAGGTTCCGCCGTGCATCGCTGCCACTCCGGGAGTCGCGAGCACGGCGGCGACGATGCGTTCGGAGATGTCCTCGGGGTGGCCGTCCGGTGGCAGAGGTCCGGTCACTGCACCCTCGGTTTGCCGTCGAGTTCCGTCACGGCCTCGGATTCGTCGAACAGCATGACGTCGAAGACGGTGATGTTCACTTCGGTCACCTCGAGGCCGGTCATGCGCTCGACGGCGGCGATGACGTTGCGGCGGATGCCGACCGCGAGTTCGTGCAGTGCGACGCCGTACTCGGCGACGATGCCGATGTCGATGGCGGCCTGTTTCTCCCCGACCTCGACGGCGACGCCCTGCGCGTGGTTGACGCGTGCGCCGGGGATTCGATCGCGGAGGGCGCCGACGGCGCGTGCGGTGCCGCCGCCCACGTCGTACACGCCGTTGATTTCACGTGTGGCGATTCCCGCGATCTTGGCGACCACGGCGTCCGCGATGATGGTTCGTCCCTCGGAACTGACGAGTTCCGGCGTCGCCCCGGCACCGAACTGCACGCGGCTACGTGCGCCTGAATCGCTGGTCATCGTGGATCCCCTTCGAGTCGCCTGCCTTGCCTCCAACAGTAATGATCACCGACGGTACGCGGGGTCTCCCACGCGCCTTTGCGCCCGCGGATCTGCCGTGGGGAGGTGGTGAAAATATTTGATATGACTACGCGGTAGCATCTGGCGTGATCCAGGTAACACGAGCACGGCACGACGAGAGGAACCCGATGACGGAAGAGTCACCCGTTGAGGACACCGCCGCCGACGCCCGGCCGCGGACAGTCACCGCGGGTGTGGTGGTCCTGTCCGCCCTCACCCTCGCCTTCCTCGCGGTCAGCGGCTACTTCGGCTACACGCACCGGCAGGCAGAGCAGGAGGCGCAGCAGAGGTCCGAGATCCTGGAGGCGGCGCGTCAGGGCGTCGTGAATCTGACGACGATGGACTTCGAGCAGGCCGACGAGGACGTGCAGAAGGTGCTCGACGGCTCGGCCGGGGACTTCCGCGACGAGTTCGAGGCCCGATCCGAGGATCTCGTCGCGGTCATGCAGGAGGCCAAGGTCAAGTCCGTGGGAGAGGTGCAGCAGGCGGCGATAGAGACACAGAACGGTGACTCCGCCGATGTGCTCGTCGCGGTCGCGCAGAAGGTGTCCAACGCGGGTGGGGCGGCGGAGGAACCGCGCGGCCAGAGGATGCGCGTCACGATGCAACTCGACGACGGCTCGTACAAGATCGTGAAGGCGGGGTTCGTGCAGTGAGCACCGACGCGTCACCGAAACCAGGCAGACTCCTCCTGATCCTGGGTGCGCTCACCGTGATCACGGCCGTGCTGGCCGGGGTTCTGTACTTCACGCTCTACCTGCCCGACCGTCGCGTCGACGACTCGGTCCGCGCGACCGTCACCGACACCGCGTCCCAGGGCGCGATCGCGCTGCTGTCGTACACGCCGGACACAGTGGGGAACGACGTCGGCTCCGCCCGGGACCGTCTGACCGGGGAGTTCCTCGACTATTACACCCAGTTCACGAAGGATGTCGTCATTCCGGCGGCGCAGGAGAGTGGGGTCGCGACCCAGGCGACGGTGGCCGCGTCGGGCCCGGTCGACGTGCAGGCCGACACGGCGAGAGTGCTGCTGTTCGTCAACCAGACCACCACCAGCGCGGCGAAACCGGAACCGGCGACGACGGCGACGAGCATCGATGTCGAGCTCACCCGATCCGGCGACGACTGGCTGATCTCCGGCTTCGATCCTGTTCGATCCCACGAGTAGCGTTGGCGCCCATGAGTACTCTTCGAGAGGTCGGCGACCGGGAGTCGTGGCGCTGCTGGCTGTGCGACGAACCTGTGGACCCCGACATGTCGGTCAACGATCCGCGCGGCCCCAGCATCGACAGCGTCGTCACCGCGAAGAAGGCGAAAGCCAAGGGCAGCGTCGAGCGCCTCGCCCACCGTGCGTGCAACACCAAGAAGGGCGCGGTGAAACCGGTCGTGCCGTGGCCCGACCGGTTGTTCGTCGTCGATCCCGCCCCGATCATCGGCGTGGTCGAGCAACTCGGCCGCAAGGGTGGACGGGTGGCGGTGGCGCGGTGCCCGGGCAAATCGGACGCGGAGGACGCGTCGGAGTGGTTGCTCGACCGGTTGTCCCGTCTCGCGCCGGAACTGAACGTCGAGACGCAGATCGACGCCGTGGGTGGCGCGTACCTGCTCGTCCTTCGCACCGCCTGACCCGTGAGTACTTGTTAACCACGGGCGGTTGACAAGTACTCACGGGCGGCGGAGCCGCACGAGGGAGTACCGTCGGGACCAGAACATGAATCCGACCTCGAGTGCGAAGGAATTCCGATGAATCTGGCCTTGACCGACGAGGAGCTGGCGTTCCGCGACGAGATGCGAACGTTCTTCACCACACAGATTCCGGCGGAGATCCGCGAGCGGTATGCGCGTGGAGAAGAGGTGGGGAAAGAACGCTTCATCGAGTCCCAGCGGATTCTGAACGCCAACGGGCTCGCGACGCCGCACTGGCCGGTGGAGTGGGGTGGCCGCGACTGGACGCCGGTGCAGAAGCACATCTGGCTCGACGAGTTGCAGCTCGCGTCGGTCCCCGAGCCGCTCGCGTTCAACACCAGCATGGTCGGCCCCGTCATCGCGGCATTCGGTTCGCAGGAGCAGAAAGAGAAGTTCCTTCCCGCGACCGCCAACCTGGACATCTGGTGGTGCCAGGGATTCTCCGAACCCGAGGCGGGCTCCGACCTCGCGTCGCTGAAGACCCGCGCCGTCCGCGACGGCGACGACTACGTGATCAACGGCCAGAAGACGTGGACCACCCTCGCGCAGCACGCCGACTGGATCTTCGTCCTCGCCCGCACCAACCCGGACGCCCCCAAGAAGCAGGCCGGCATCTCGTTCATCCTCGTGGATCTGAAGACGCCCGGCGTGACGGTGCGCCCGATCAAGCTGATCGACGGCGGCTACGAGGTCAACGAGATCTTCTTCGAGGATGTGCGCGTGCCCGCCGAGAATCTCGTCGGTGAGGAGAACCAGGGCTGGAGCTACGCCAAATTCCTGCTCGGCAACGAGCGCGCCGGCGTCACGCGCCTGGGATTCTCCAAGGTCCGCCTCGCGCAGGCGAAGGAACGCGCCGCCGAGATCGCGGTCGGCGAGGGAACGCTGCTCGACGATCCGCTGTTCGCCGCCCGGGTCGCGGAACTGGAGAACGAGATCATCGCGCTGGAGCTCACCCAGCTGCGGGTCGTCGCCAGTTCGGCCGACGGCAAGCCGAACCCGGCGTCGTCGCTGCTGAAACTGCGCGGCTCAGAACTGCAGCAGGCGACCCTCGAACTGCTGACCGACGTCGCGGGATCCGACTCCCTGCCCTTCGCAGCCGGTGACGGCATCTCGTCGCCGCGGTGGGCGCAGCGGACGGCTCCCACCTACCTGAACTACCGCAAGGTTTCCATCTACAGCGGATCGAGCGAAGTGCAGCGCAGCATCATCGCCTCCTCGATCCTCGGATTGTGAGGGCGTGACATGGACTTCGAACTGACCGACGAACAGAAACTGCTGCGCGACACCACCCGTGAACTGCTGGGCCGCAGCTACGACGCCGAGAAGCGCAACGCCGTCACCGACACCGAGCAGGGGTGGAGCCCGCAGGTGTGGAAGCAACTCGCCGAGGTGGGGCTGCTGGGTCTGAGCTTCGACGAGGAAGACGGCGGGATGGGCGCCGGACCCGTCGAGGTCGCGTCGGTGATGACCGAGATCGGCCGCCGCCTCGCACCCGAACCCGTCCTCGACGCGGTGCTCGTGCCCGGCGGGCTGATCGCCGCCGCCGGCAGCACGGAGCAGCGTCGCCGGATTCTTCCCGACGTATCCGAGGGCAACCTTCTGCTTGCCTTCGCCGATCGGGAACCGGGTGTGCGCTGGCCGTCGACCCGGGTGTCCACGACGGCGACGAAGGACGGCGACTCGTGGACCCTGACGGGGACCAAGAATCCCGTCCCGCACGGCGGCAGCGCGAACACTCTGGTCGTCACCGCGGCACTCCCGGACGGTGGGGTCGGACTGTTCCTCGTCGACGCCGCCGCCACCGGTTTCACCCGCACCCCGTACGCGACCCACGACGGACTGCGGGCCGCGCAAGTGGAACTGTCCGGCACCCCGGCCGAGCCGCTCGGGGAGGGCGGCGACGCGTCGTCGGCGATCGAGGGCGCGCACATCCGGGCGCAGGCGGCGCTGTGCGCGGAGGCCGTCGGCGCGATGGAAGAAGCGCTGCGACTGACCACGGAGTACCTGAAGACCCGCAAGCAGTTCGGTGTCCCGATCGCGAAGTTCCAGACGCTCACCCACCGTGCGGCCGACATGTACGTGCTGCTGGAACTGGCTCGCAGCATGAGTCTGTACGCGACGATGTCGCTGGCCGACGGCGCCGTGGACCCGGTGGTCGCGTCCCGTGCCAAGCTGCAGATCGGCCGCTCCGCCCGCACGATCGGGCAGGAAGCGATCCAGATGCACGGCGGCATCGGCATGACGGCCGAGTACCCCGTCGGCCACTACGTGAGCAGGCTGACCGCCATCGAGCACACCCTCGGCGGCTCCGACGACCACCTGCGGGTGCTCGCGGCGACCACCGCCCCGGGGACGATCAGCATCATCTAAGAGCCCCCGTGAGTACTTATCAACCGCCCGCGGTTAATAAGTACTCACGGGTCCAGGTCTCGGATTGGTATCGGATAGAGCGTTTTCGACGTGTCGCACGAGGACCCCAGTGTGACGCGGCTAACGTTCTGCGCGCACACCAGAACTCACGGGGGATGTACGTAATCTCGGTGAAGGAGCATTGCCATGGGGTCCGGTCCAGTCAAAGCGATCATGTGGAGCCTGCTCGTTGTCGGGCTCGTCGGTGCGGGAGTCGGGATCTCGGAACTGCACGTTCCGTGGACCGTCGCGTCGCTGATCGTCGCCTCGGTGTCCGGCCTGGTCCTGCTGAGGATCCGCGCCGACGCCCACCCCGAACTGCACAGCGACCACCGGATGGCCGCCGGCTGACCCCCGGTCACTCCGCCCGCAGACTGTCCGCCCAGCGGCCGATGTCGCCGCGTTCGAGTGCGAGCGCCAGCAGTTCCGGGAACTTGTCCGGGGTGCACGCGAACGCCGGGATGCCGAGCCCACCCAACGCCGCCGCATTGTCGTGATCGAACGACGGCGCACCGTCGTCGGACAGCGCCAGAAGAACCACCACCTGAACGCCGGCGTTCTTCATCGCCGCCATGCGCCGCAGCATCTCCGCGCGGATCCCGCCCTCGTACAGATCCGAGATCAGCACGAACAGCGATTCCGTCGGCCTGTCGATCAGGGACTGGCTGTAGGCGATGGCCCGGTTGATGTCGGTGCCGCCGCCGAGTTGCGTGCCGAACAGCACGTCGACGGGGTCGGACAGTCTGTCGGTGAGGTCCACGACCGCCGTGTCGAACACGACCAGTGACGTCTTCAGTGCGCGCATCGACGCGAGCACCGCACCGAACACGGACGCGTACACGACGCTCGACGCCATCGAACCGGACTGGTCGATGGCGAGGACAACGTCGCGGTGCACGGCCTGCGATCGGCGGCCATATCCGATCAACCGCTCCGGCACCACCGTCTTGTACTCGGGTAGGTAGTGCGCGAGGTTGGCGCGGATGGTGCGATTCCAGTCGATGTCGCGGTACTTGGGGTTGGTGGTGCGCGCCGACCGGTTCAGGGCGCCGGTGATCGCGGTCCGGGTTTTCTGCGCGATCCGTTCCTCCACCTCGCGGACCACCTTCTCGACGACCATCCGGGCGGTGGCCTTGCTCGTCTCGGGCATCACCCGGTTCAGGCTCAGCAGTGTGCCGACGAGGTGGACATCCGGTTCGACGGCATCGAGCAGTTCGGGTTCGAGGAGCAGCTGGGTCAGTCCGAGCCGGTCGATGGCGTCCTTCTGCATCACCTGCACGACGCTGCTCGGAAAGTAGGTGCGGATGTCGCCGAGCCAGCGCGCGACCTTCGGTGCCGATCCGCCGAGACCCGCGCTGCGGCGTCGACTCTTCGACCCCTCGCTGCTGGTGTCGTAGAGGGCGGCCAGTGCACCGTCCATCGCCGCGTCCGTCTTGGACGCCAGCCCACCGGTGGATTCCTCGGCGGCGTTGCCGAGCAGCAGGCGCCACCGTCGTAGCCGCTCCGCGTCTTCGCTCACGACGTCACCCCCAGGATGTCGGCGACGGTCCGGATCGCGATGGTGCCGCGCCGGGCATCGACCTCCGCTGGGGTCTCGGCCGTGGAACCGCCCTCGACGGACTGTCCGATCGCCCGACGTTCCCCGGTCTCGAACCCGCCGAAGGTGCGCCGCAGCAGGGGCAGCACATCGACGAAATCCTGCTCGCGCAGTCCGGACACCCAGCCGTCGAGCAGTCGTAACAGCTGCCGATCGTGGACCAGCAGCAGCCCACCGCCGCCGAGGAAGCCGTCGACCCACCCCGCCTTGGCGGGCGGATCGGCGCCGACGGACAGCGCCCGCGACAGCCGGGTGGCGGATTCGGTTTCGCTGACGGTGCCTGCGTCGCGGAGCAGCCGGACCACGCGGCCGATCACCAGTCCGTTCACGTCGCCGCGGTCGACGAGGCCGACGAGGGTACCCAGCCACCGGGCCGACGCACGATCGTCGTCGCGCAACATCACTGCGGCGTGGACGTCGTCGACGGCACGGCGCACCTCGAGTGCGCTGTCGTCGTCCAGTCCCGACATCGCCGACGGCAGTCCCGCGCAGATGCGGACGAGAAGGCTGTCGGTGACGCGGGTGAGCGAGGAGACGTCGGTGCCGCGGACGTCGCCGTAGCGCAGGGTGCGGGTGAGGGCGGGCAGTGCGTCCATCAGGTGCATCACGTCGTGGTCGAGTGTTGCCGCGGTCTCCAGCGCGCGCAGCAATTCGGCCAGGGCGTCACCGAGATCGGACAGCAGTGCCTGTTCGAGCAGCCCGGTGAGCTGGGCGAGGGACACGTCGCCGGACGACGCTTCCTCGCGCACCTTCGCGGTGGCCGCGGCCTCGACGGTGGTGCCCCACAGCGACGCCTCGATGATCGACACCGCGAGTTCGGGGTTCCAGGTGAGGGACCACGTCTCGCGGAAGGTGCCGGTGCCGCGGACCTCGCTGTCGGCGCGGGTGCCCCACCCGACGTCGAGGATCTGCAGGCGGTGCAGGAGGCGGGACCGTGCGACGTCGGTGTCTCTGCGCAGGTCGAGGTCGAGCGTCTTCTCGATGGCCTGCTGCTTGAGCCGCAGGGTCTTCGCCCGCGCCCGCAGATCGGCGTCGAGGGGGACCGTGGGGGTGTCGTCGGGCACGGCGCCGAGGGCCTCGCCGACGACGAGACGCCGCGTGATCAGGTCGAGCAGGACGTCGTCGCCGTCGCACATCACGGCGCGGGTGGCCTCGGTGACCTCGGACAGACCGGCCAGCGGGCGCGCACGCATCGCGGCCAATGTGTCTGCGAGACGAACGGATTCGATGACATGCGCGCTCGACACGGGAAGGTCCTCGTCCCGCAGCACCCGCGCGACCTTCGTGAGCCATCGGGTGATCGTCCGGTCCGGTGCGGTGAACAGGTGGTGGTACCAGCCGGGGGAGGTGATGCCGGCCCCGTACCCCGACGCCGTGGACAGCCGCGAATGCGTCCACGGCACCCAGGTGAGGGAGGTCTTGATCTTGGGGATTCCCTTGAGGATTCGGGCGTCCACGGTGGCCGGGCCCAGAGGTCCGGCGAGTGCCGGAGCGTGCCAGGCGCCGCACACCACCGCGATCCGCTCGGCGCCGCCCTTGATGACCTTCCGCAGTGTCTGGCGCATGTACGCCTCGCGCCTGCTGGTGGATTCGTCGAGCGCGACGGTGTCCCGCAGCGCGGCCATGGCCTCGGCGATCGCGTCGAAGGAATCAGCGTCCGAACCTGATTCGACGACGGCGTCCCACCAACGTTCGGTGTCGTCGTAGCCGGCCGCCGCGGCGAGCTGCGCGAGTGGGTCCTCGCGATCCGGGTCGCCGCGGTCGGCGGCGAGGGTGTTGGCGGCGGGAAGGTCGCAGAAGCGTACGTCGACGCCGTGCCCCGCCGCCCAGGACAGTGCCTGCCACTCCGGGGAGAACACGGCGAACGGCCAGAACGCCGCCGTCTTCGGTTCCCCGGTGGCGTAGGCGAGCAGGGCCACCGGCGGTTCCATGGAGTCGGAGGCAGCCAATGCGACCAGCGGATCGGCGTCCGCGGGCCCTTCGATCAGGACGGTGTCGGGGACGAACTCCTCGAGTGCACGGCGCAGCGACCGTGCCGAACCGGGCCCGTGGTGGCGGATGCCGAAGACACGGACGTCGGAGATCACCCGGTGACCTCGCGGCACGCCCGGTAGAAGTCGGCCCAGTCCTCCCGCTGGCGGACCACGGCCTCCAGGTACTCGGTCCACACCACCCTGTCGGCCACCGGGTCCTTCAGCACGGACCCGAGGATTCCGGCGGCGACGTCGGACGGGCGGAGTACCCCGTCGCCGAAGTGCGCGGCGAGGGCGAGGCCGTTGGTGACCACCGAGATCGCCTCCGCCGTCGACAACGTTCCGGACGGCGACTTCAGTGTGGTGCGACCGTCGCTGGTGACGCCCGACCTCAGTTCGCGGAACACGGTGACCACCCGCCGGATCTCGTCGACCGTCGCGGGGACCTTCGGCAGTTCCAGTGAGGCCCCGAGTTGCTCGACGCGTCGCGCGACGATGGCCACCTCGTCTTCCTCGTTGGCGGGCAGGGGCAGCACCACCGTGTTGAAACGCCGGCGCAGCGCGGAGGACAGTTCGTTGACTCCGCGGTCGCGGTCGTTGGCGGTGGCGATCAGGTTGAAACCCTTGGCGGCCTGGACCTCGGTGCCCAGTTCGGGGATGGGCAGGGTCTTTTCCGAGAGCACGGTGATCAACGCGTCCTGCACGTCGGCGGGAATGCGGGTCAGTTCCTCGACCCGCGCGATCCGCCCGCCCTGCATGGCCGTCATGACCGGGGACGGTACGAGTGCGCCCGCGGTCGGGCCCTCGGCGAGAAGCCTCGCGTAGTTCCAGCCGTACCGGATGGCCTCTTCGGGCGTGCCCGACGTTCCCTGGACGAGCAGGGTCGACTCGCCGGAGACCGCCGCCGACAGGTGTTCGGACACCCACGTCTTGGCGGTTCCGGGGACGCCGAGCAGGAGCAGCGCGCGATCGGTGGCGAGCGTCGCGACGGCCACTTCGATGAGCCGGCGGGGACCGACGTACTTGGGGGTGATGACGGTGCCGTCGTCGAGTTCGCCGCCGAGGAGGTACGTCACGACAGCCCAGGGCGACAACTTCCACGACGGTGGCCGGGGCCGGGTGTCGTGCGCGGCGAGGGCCGTGAGTTCGTCGGCGTGGGCCTGCTCGGCGTGGGGTCGGAGCAGGTCGGCCTGGGCGGCCGCGATCTCGGTCACTCGAGCTCCTTCAGTACTGATCGGCGATGGTCGATGTTGGCGGCGACAGTGGAGAACGCCTGCTGCCAGCCGGGGTCACGGGTGCGTTCGGCGGCCGAACGCAGCAGCGGTACCGCCGCGAACGGGAAGTGCGTCTCGGCGCTGCGGAGGGTCGAGTAGTGGCTGTGCCGGGAGAACTGCCCGAGGTCCTTGCCCGTCTCGGCGTGCCGTCCGGCCACATCCTCGAGGCGAGCGATCACCCGCGCGGCGAGGTCGAGCGGCCAGGGGTGCGGCAGACCGTCGAAGAGGGCGGCGCCGTCCACTCCGAGCAAGTAGGAATCGGCCCGGCCCGACAGGATGTAGTCCAGGCGTTCGCGGGCGGGGACGATCGGCACGACGCGACGTTCGGTCTTCCGCCCCTCCCGGTGCAGCAGGGCGGACGCCCAGCGCGGATTGCGCTGAAGCACAGTGGCGTTGGTCCACGCTTCCGTCATCACCTCCCGCCATTGGTCCTCGATCCGGATCTCCCATGCCTGGGAGGCGGAGCCGATCATGCCTTCCCACACCGACAGGGGCGCGGCGGTGACCACCATCCGCAGCCACCAGCTGCGGATTCCCTTGTTCTTGAAGTGGACGTCCTCGATTCCGTCGCGACGGGCCGAATCGTCCAGGGAACCGGGCATGTTCACCACGAGCCGGGTGCGCAGCGGTTTCTTCTCCACCCGCACCCACGACCGCGCGCGGGCCGCCATCCGCTGGGCGTACGCGGAGTTCGGCAGCTGCCGCAACAGCTGGACGGCCTGCTGGCGCACCTCTTTCCGACGGTCGTCGAGTGCGTGCTCGAGCAACGCGGAGTCCGAGTCGCCGAGCCCCGTTCCCAGGACGGCGATGAACGCCGCCCGGTGCTCGCCCCGTTCGGAGTCCCAGCTGCGGCTCAGTTCCGTCATCGCGACCGCGGGCTGTACCGCCCGCATCGTGGTGAGCCACTGCAGGCGTTCCTGGTGTGAGCCGTGCGTCCAGACATCGGTGCGGCCGGACCGTCGGACCAGCGTCGACCATTCCGGGTTCTGCGCGGCGAGCCACTGGCCGCGGGGGCCGGCCAACCGCAGGATGCTCTCACGGTGGGTGTCGTTGGTGCGTGCGACAGCCATCAGGTCGGCCACGAGATGATCGGGCGCGCGGTACCCGCGTTCGTCCACCACCGCGAACCATTCGGTGAGTGTCCACGATTTGGCGGCCAGCAGCTGCATGAGATGAGACGAGGAGGCGGGCGGCAACTGCAGCCGCGGATCGTCCTCCGCGGGTGCGGGCGGCACGTGTGTGGCCGCGGCGACTCCGCCGTCGCGATACGCGTTCTCGAGGGCTGCGGCGCCCAGCAGGGTCTCCGCCGGATCCCCGCAGACCGACTGCGCGAGTGCGCCGGTGGCGAGACCGTGGAACGACGGGGCAGACCGTGCGGTACCGAGCAGTGCGGACGACAGGAGTTCGCTCATCGGCGACTCACCGCCGCCGGCCTCGAGGGTGTGCCCGTGCCGGTGACGAGCGGGAACACGGTGCCGTGATCGAACACCGACACGGGCACGAGTGACTCGCTGTTCCACTCCCCGAACACGGTGACGGGATGGCCCCCGGACATTCCGAGGAGCCGCCACAACACCGGATCCTCGCCCGACAGCGGCAGCGCCCGCCCCTCCGGGTCGACGACGAACCATCGCCCGTCGTCGACGGTCCGGGTGACGCCGGTGAGCAGAGCCGGCCACGAGCGGACCCATGGGTCGGCTCCGACCGCGGCGGCGAAGTGGTCGAGTGCGGTGTCGATGCCGCCCGGCGCGAGAGTGGTGAACGGTTCCGGTGCTGCGTGGGCGTCGCCGAACTGGGCGCGCAGCGGTGCGGCGCCGGGGTAGAAGTGCAGGGTTGCGTCGACGAGCGAACCGAGCGGCGGGACCGCGGTCGCGAAGGTCGCGGAGCCGTGCGCGAAGTCCAGCAGGATCGCGCGCCGGCCGTGGTCGCGGCCGACCAGCCACACCTTGCGGGTGAACAGCCGCTTCTCCTCGGTGGTCTGCACTCCCAGGACCATCCACCGGTCGCGGTCCCCGGGCTGACTGCGCACGCTGTCGGTGGAGATCGGGTATCCCACGTGTGAGCGCACCGATGCCTGCACCGGTTCCGGCAGCTCGCCCAGGCGGCGATGGGCGACCACGAGCAGGTGCAGCCGGGCGTACTCGCGCAGCAGCCGGTCGGGCCAGTCGGCCCGGGTAGCGACGACGACGGGAAGGCGACGCAGGGCGGATGCGACACCGGGTGCCTGCGCGTCAACCATCCGGGCTGCGATGGCGTCGAACGCGGACGCCGAGACGTCGGCTGCGCCGAGCCCGCCCCGGATCTGGTCGGTGAGCCACAGGTCGAGTTCGTCGAGTCCCGCCGCAACCCGCTCGGCCCGGCGTTCGGTGGCCTTCACACCGGCCGTCCTGGTGGCCGTAGCCGCGGGCACGGCTGCCCGCTCGGCCCGGCGGCTCAGCCACTCACGTGCGAACTGGGGCGGTGCGGACTGTTCGGGGACCCTGCCCTGCGACCAGATCAGCAGCAGTCCGAGGGCATGCTTGCACGGAAACTTCCGGCTCGGGCACGAGCAGTGGTACGCCGGCCCGGACAGGTCGACGACCGCGCGATACGGGCTCTTGCCGCTGCCCTGGCACAGTCCCCACACTGCGTCGCCGGTGCTGCCCGTCTGCGACCACGCGGCCGACAGCTTTCTCGCGGCAGTGAGCGAGCCCGCATCGGGGGCGACCGATGCGACCTGTCCCTCCGACCAAGGCGACGTCACTCCGTCACCGTAAGGGAGTTGTCCGACACGAAGGGAGGAGGGTGCGCGGAATTGTCCGCCAACTTCGATGTGGACGTCGGCCTCCCGTGTCAAGCTGTCGTCAGGTGCGACAGCGAGGAGTGGGCCGGTGATCCACGGAAGGTATTTCGAGTTCAAGGGTCGTCCCGCCGTGCGGTTCCGGTGCACGTACCCGTTCCCCGTCCAGAGGCTGTGGGAAGCAGTGTCCGATCCGGACGAGCTCGCACACTGGTTTCCGTCGCGCGTCCGGATCGACGCCTACGCCGGCGGCGACATCGAGTTCTTTCCGGAACCGCACGGCGACTCCGAGACGGGGACGGTGCTCGTGTACGGCGCGCCGTGCACACTCGCTTTCACCTGGGGCGGTGACGAGATCCACTTCGAGGTGGAGCCGACCGCGGAGGGGTGCGCCCTGACGCTGGTCAACGTCCTCGAGGTCCGCAACACGGCGGCCCGCAACGCCGCCGGGTGGAGCGTCTGTCTCGCCGACCTGGACCGGCACCTCGACGGAGCGGACGCCTCCGGTCACCGGCGGGACGCGTCGCCCGATTGGCGGCCGTTCTATCAGACGTACCTGGGGGAGGGGATGCCGTCGGGCGCCCAGATCCCGGGCGAATCCGCCTGACCGGCGCCGTCAGAGTCGAGGCCGCTCGAACAGGCTCTCCACGTTCGTCGCCCGTTCGTTCGGTTCCTCGACCGCGATGTTCCCTCCGGTCCGCAGCCATCCGTTCCGCAGCGAAGACGTCAGCCAGTTATCCAGCGCGGCTTGGGTTTCGAACTTCAGCACGATCACGCACACGTCGGAGGTGCTGCTCTCCTTCAGCCATCCACCGCCGAGGAATCCGGGAAACAGCCGGGCGAGGCCGAGCCCGGTCTGGATCCAGTCGGCGAACTCCTCGTCGCAGCCGGCGAGGACCCGGCGCACGATCGTCGTCGTGACGGATGCATCCGCCGGCTCGCCTGCGCGGGCGCTCTCGGCCGCGTTCTCCATCGTTTCCTACCTCGGTTCCCGCTCACCCCGTGACACGTGCCACCTCAAACTACCAGCGGATTCGTCGTCACAGGTCGTAGAACGGCGCCGCGTACCGGAACGTGCCGGTGAGGCTCGGATCCCAGCGTGCGAGGCGGCGCACCTGGAAGTGGGACGACCACGACGGCTCGTCCGGCTCGATCCCGAGCGACGTGCCGGAGACGAAGCCGAAGCGGGGGTAGTAGTCGAGGTGGCCGAGCAGTGCGACCAGGGGTTCGTCGCGGGCGTCGGCGCCGCCCAGGACCGCATGCATCAGCGCGGAGCCCACCCCGTCGCCCTGGACGTCGGGGAGGACGCCGATCGGACCGAGCGCGAGGACGTCCGCGGAGTCGACGGTGGCGCGGGAGAGGCAGACGTGGCCGGCCACGGTGCCGGACAGTTCGGCGACGAGCGACAACTGAGGAACCCACGCGTCGCTCGACCGCAGCCGGGTCACGAGGTCGACCTCGACGGGAGCGTCGCCGTCGAAAGCCTGCCGGTGCACTTCGGCGACCGCGTCGACGTCGCCCGGATTCTCGCGTCTGATCAGCATGCCGTCAGAGTGCATCGACGCGGCCGTGGTCGCAACGCCTTTTCGCCGTGGCGGGTTGTCCGGCCGGTAGCCGTGTGACGAAAGCGTTCTCCAATTGTGACCGTGTGACTTTTCCGGCCGAATGAAATTCCGAAGCGTCGGTAGCAGTATGGGCAGAACGTGAGTCGAGCGAAGGACAACGGGGAACGGGGTGCGGGTGGTCGAGGCCAGGGTGGTCGGTTACAGTTGCAGTGTGCAACACAACGAGGTCGAGCCGGAGGAAACGCCCGCATCGGGTGTGGTGGCCGTCCACGACGAACTCGTCCGCCTCGTCCGCCAATTGGTTGCCGGTGACCGTCCTCCCGCGGGATCCCCGACGTTCGCTCAACATTCGCTGCTCTCCTTCGTCGCCCGCAATCCCGGGTGCCGGGCCACCCAGATCTCGGACGCGTTCGGAGTGCACCGCTCCACCGTGTCGCGGCAACTCCGCGGCTGCGTCGACGAGGGCTGGGTGCACGCCGAGCCGGGACCGCTCCGCAGCGGTCACCCCCTGAGCCTCACCGACGTCGGCATCGCCGTGCTGGCCGGCGCCGACGCACGCCGGGTCGAAGAAGTGCGCGACCGAGTGGCCTCGTGGTCGGACGGCGAGATCGCCGCATTCGCCCGGAATCTCCGGAAATTTCGCCAGGGCGGCGACATCGACCACGAGAGCATCGGAGACGACCCCCGTGCGTGAGTACACCAGCGCCGCGACGGTCACCGTCTCGGACCACGAGAACGCTGTGCTGACGGTGTTCGCGCACGCCGAGAGCAACCCGGGTCGCGTGATGTACTCCCGCCCGGAGTCCGGCGGGTGGGTCGACGTGACGGCCAAGGACTTCGGCGCACTCGTCACCGGGGTCGCGAAGGGCCTGATCGCCAACGGGGTCCGCCCGGGCGACCGGGTGGCGCTGCTGTCGTCGACGAGATTCGAATGGTCGCTGCTCGACTACGCGATCTGGGCGGCGGGCGCGGCGTCCGTTCCGATCTACGATTCCTCCTCACACGACCAGATCCGCTGGATCATCGAGGATTCGGGGGCCGTGGCCGCGCTCGTGGAGACCGCGGCGCACGCGTCGAGTTTCGAGGGTGACGGAATCCCCTACACGCTGAAGCGCATCCTCACCATCGACGAGGACGCGGTGGGCACGCTGATCACGGACGGCTTGTCGATCGACGATTCCGAGGTGTTCAAACGGGTGGTGGCGTTGACCGCCAACGATCTCGCCTCGCTGGTGTACACGTCGGGGACGACGGGTCGGCCCAAGGGGTGCATCCTCACCCACCGCAACTTCCTGTCGGAGGTGCGGGCGCTGCTCGCGGCGCCGATCGGTGACGTCGCCCGCCCGGGCAACCGCGTCCTGACGTTCCTTCCCCTCGCGCACGTGCTGGCGCGGGCGGTGTCGCTGGCGATGTTCGAGGCCGGCGCGACCCAGGCCCACTGGTCCGACTTCGGCACGGTCACGGGCGAATTCGAACGCTTCCGGCCCAACACCATCCTCGGTGTTCCGCGTGTGTTCGAGAAGGTGCGCGACGGTGCGGCCCGCAAGGCGGCGTCGGGTGGCGGCCTGCAGAAACGGATCTTCGACTTCGCCGAGGCCACCGCGGTGGCATACAGCGAAGCACAGGACGGCGGCGGCCCGTCGCTGCGGCTCCGGCTCGACCGTGCGGTGGCCGACACACTCGTCTACTCGAAACTCCGTGCCGCCCTGGGAGGCGACTGCTGGTGGGCGATCTCGGGCGGCGGCGCGCTCATGCCGAGGCTCGGCCATTTCTTCCGCGGCATGGGCGTTCCGGTCTACGAAGGCTACGGCCTCACCGAATCGACTGCCGCGCACTGCGTGAACGTCCCGGGTGCCCAGAAGATCGGGACGGTCGGCCGGCCGTTGGGCGGCAACAGTGTGCGCATCGCCGAGGACGGCGAGATCGAACTGCGCGGCGGCGTCGTGTTCGGCGGGTACTGGCGCAACGAACACGCCACCCAGGAAGCGTTGGACGAGGGCTGGTTCCGCACCGGCGACCTCGGTGAACTGGACGACGAAGGGTACCTCACCATCACCGGGCGCAAGAAGGATCTGCTGGTCACCGCCGGCGGCAAGAACGTGTCCCCGGGGCCCCTCGAAGACCGGTTGCGCTCGCACACCCTCGTCTCGCAGGCGGTGGTGGTCGGTGACGGCCGCCCGTTCATCGGCGCTCTGCTGACCGTCGACCCGCAGGAATTCGAGAAGTGGAAGTCCGCGCACGGCAAGCCGTCCGACGCGTCGGTGGCGGACCTGCGTGACGACGAGGAACTGCGCGGAGATCTGCAGGACGCCGTCGACGACGCGAACACCACCGTCTCGCACACGGAATCCATCAAGCGGTTCGTGATCCTGGGCCGCGACCTCACGGAGTCCGACGGGGAACTGACGGCCACGCTGAAGATTAAGCGTCCGGTGGTGACCGAGCGCTTCGCCGAAGACATCGCCGGCCTGTACCGCCGCGGCTGACCGGTTACGGTGGCGGGCATGACCACAGCGTTCGTTCTGTCCGGTGGAGCCAGCCTCGGGGCCATCGAGGTCGGGATGTTGCAGACCCTGATCGGCAGGGGAATTCGGCCCGACCTCATCGTCGGCACGTCCGTCGGAGCGCTCAACGGCGCCTGGCTCGCCGGCGGCTCCTCCGATTCGGATCTTCGTGAACTGGCCGATCTGTGGCGCGGGTTGAAGCGCAGCGCGGTGTTTCCCGCCGGGTTGTTCACCGGGTTCAGCGGTTTCGTCGGTCTCGGAAACCATCTCGTGTCGAACCGGGCCATCACGCGGTTGCTGGCGAAGCATCTCCGGTTCGAGCGGATGGAGGACGCACCGATTCCGCTGCACGTCATCGCCGCCGACGTGCTGACCGGCAAGGACGTTCGCTTGTCGACGGGACCCGGGGTCGACGCCGTCACCGCCAGCGCGGCGCTGCCGGGCATCCTCCCGCCCGTGGTGATCGACGGCCGGGCCCTGATGGACGGCGGGGTCGTCAACAACACCCCCATCTCCCACGCGATCGAATTGGGCGCCACGACCGTGTGGGTGCTGCCCACCGGATACGCCTGCACGCTGTCGAAGGTCCCCGGAAGTGCCCTGGGGATGGGGTTGCTCGGGGTGACCCTGGCGATCAACCAGCGGCTCGCCCTCGACATCGAGCGGTACGAGAGCGTCGCCGATCTCCGGGTGGTGCCTCCGCTGTGCCCGCTGGACACGAGTCCCGCCGATTTCGGCGACGCCGACGAACTGATCACGCGGGCCCGGGAGCAGACCGCGAAGTGGCTCGACGAGGCGCGGGTCGCCGCGGTCGGGCAGGCCGATCTGCTGCTGCCGCACCTGCATCGGTGACTGTCAGGGGCATCCCATGGGCGCCGGCACACCGGCGAGTCGCTCGTCGATCCAGCGCACGACCTCCGGCAGCGCGAACACCGCCGCGGTGAGGTGCTCGCCGATCTGCGGGGCGTAGGTGACGTTCCCGCCGCCGCGGCACCACTCCTGCTGCAGGGCGATCACCCCCTCCTCCGGAATCCACTCGTCGCCGAGGAACACCCGGGAGGACCCGTGGTAAAGCAGCACCGGGGTGGCCGGGGTGAGCGCGCCCATCCGGTTCTCCGCGACCACCGTTCGTGCCGTGGCCGAGCTGAACGGGTCGGGCGCGGCCGCGAGCAGTTCGGCGGGAATCGAGGCGATACCGGCCGGTGCGAGAGCCACGATGCACTGGTCTCGTAGCGGTGACGTCGCCAGCAGCACCCCGAGCGGATTCGCCAGTGTCAGCATCTCCGGATATTCGCGAGTGAGCCCGAGGACGGCGGACAGGTACACACCCGAACCGATCTGACCGTTCATCGTCCTGCGCAGCAACCCGAAGTCGGCGGGAGTTCCGCCGGCGGCGGCCCCGGCAAGCGCGACGTCCGGCGCGTACGTCGGCTGGAGTTGCGCCGCCCAGCCGGTGGCGATCGCCCCACCGCTGTACCCGGTCGCGACGACGGGACTGTCCGAGAGCCCGAGCCCGGGTAGCCGCTTCACGCCGCGGATGCTGTCGAGGACGGCATGACCCGCCATTCGTCCCGCGCTGTACGCCATCCGCGGACCCTCGTGATCGGGCACGAGCACCGCGTAGTTCTTCGCGAGAAACAGCGACAGCACCGGCGGGATGTCCAGGTCGAGGGTCTGCCAGTCGTGCAGCATCTTGTACGACGGGGTGCACCGGGCGCCCAGCGAGTCGATGGGCATGTTGTAGGCGATGACCGGTCTCGACCCCGGCGCTGTCCACTCCGCCGCCGGTACCAGCACCGTCGCCGTCACCGGCACGGGACGGTCCTTGGAATCGTTGGAGCGCACCATGATCTGGTGGGCCCGGTGCGGTACCAGCGGGTTCGGGAACGCGCGGAGCGTCACCTCCCGCGAGCGGATGATCTCGCCGGCCGCGAAGTCCGCGACATTCGGCGGCCACCCGAAGAAGTCGTCGTCGAGGATGGGGGACGGGAGAATGGATTCTGGCCCGAGGGGCTGGGCGGACGCACGCGGGGGGTGGGCGCAGATGTATGCGGCCGCGCAAGTGGAGAGTGTCATCAGGACCACTGCACGAAACAGCTTCATCGCTACCACCGCCCTGAGGTAACTGTCCCGGAATGTAACTGTAACTCCAGTCACATCGTCGCAGATAGACACGGTTGCAGCGGTGGTTTGTTTTCGCAGCGGGGTGGCTACTGTGTGTGCATGGCGGTCACCGTGGAGCGGGCAGTACTCGAGCAGGCTGAAGACATCGTTCAGATGCACTGGGACGCAGAGGATTGGCTCCTGGCCAGGGAAATCGACCCCCCGGCCCGCGGTGAGGTGTCGCTCGCGGACGTGCGTGAGCAGATCGAGTTCGGGGAATGGCGTGTCGCGCTCTTCGCCGGGATCGTGGTGGGGGCGCTCCGGGTGCTGCGTTCGGATCCGGACGTATGGATCGACGACGACATCCCGGCCGCCTACGTGGCCCGCGTCATGACCGACCGCCGCCACGCCAGTGCAGGACTCGGCGCCCAGCTGCTCCGGTGGGTAGACGAGCACGCGCGCTCCGAGGACGCGACCGTCGTCCGGCTCGAGTGCGTCGAGACGAACTCGCGGCTCCGCGACTACTACGAGGAGCAGGGCTTCTTCCTGGTGGGTCGCAGAGATTTCGAGGTGGAGTGGCCGAGCGTCGTCCTGATGGAGAAGACCGTCCGCTGACCGTTCACAGCGGGTCGAGGATGCGGTGCAGGAACTGGCGGAGCCGCGCTCCCGTCGGGTTGGTGAGCACGTCCCGGGGTATGCCGCGTTCGAGTACGACGCCGCCGTCGATGAACAGCACCTGATCGGCCACCTGCTGAGCGAACCGGATCTCGTGCGTCACGATCACCATCGTCCAGCCCTCGGTGGCGAGATCGCGGATCACCCGCAGGACCTCGCCGACGAGTTCCGGGTCGAGCGCCGACGTCGGCTCGTCGAACAGCATCAGTTTCGGTTTCAGCGCCAGCGCCCGCGCGATGCCCACCCGCTGCTGCTGCCCGCCGGACAGCTGATACGGGTACTGGTCGGCCTTCTCGGCCAGTCCGACCTGGGTGAGCAACCTCATCGCGTCCGCGCGCGCCTCGTCCTTGGGGCGTTTCTGGACCACCACCGGTCCCTCGGTGACGTTCTGCAGCACCGTTTTGTGGGGGAACAGGTTGTGGGACTGGAACACCATCCCGCTCTGTGCGCGGAACCGGGCGAGCGTCGACCGGCCCACCTCGGCGCCGAAATCCACGGACACGTCGCCGATGGTGATCACGCCGGCGTCGGCCATGTCGAGGGCGTTCAGTGTGCGCAGTACCGTCGTCTTGCCGGAACCCGACGGTCCGATGATGACGGTGACCGTGCCGGCGCCGACGTCGAAACTGATGTCGCGTAGCACCTGATGGTCGCCGAACGACTTCTCGACGCCGGATACCTGGAGCAGGGGAGAGGTGTCGGTCATCGGGCCACATACCTGTCGAGTCGGGCTTCGAGCCGGCCCTGGACGGCCGACAGGAAGATGCAGATCACCCAGTAGTACAGAGCCGCGACGCTGTACAGGGCGAAGAAGTCGAACGTGGGCGCGGCTGCGAGCTGGGCGACGCGCAGCAGTTCGGTCACCAGGATCGTCGACGCCAGCGAGGTGTCCTTCACCAGCGAGATCAGCGTGTTCGACAACGGCGGGACCGCGACCCGTGCGGCCTGCGGCAGGACGATCCGCTGCAGCGTGGTGGTGTACCCCATTCCGATGGTTTGCGCTGCCTCCCACTGCCCCTTGGGGATCGACAGGATCGCCGACCGGATCACCTCCGCCGCGTACCCACCGACGTTGAGGCTGAAAGCGATCACCGCCGCCGGGAACGGGTCGAGAACCACGCCGAACTGGGGCAGCGCGTAGAACACGATGAACAACTGCACCAGCAGCGGCGTGCCGCGGATGATGGAGACGTAGAACCGGGCGATCACCGACAGCGGTCTGATCGACGAGATCCGGGCGAGCGCCACCAGCAACGCGATGACGAGCCCGACGGTGAAGCTGATGATCGTCAGCGGGATCGTCATGGTGACCGTGGCCTTCAGCATCGGCCACAGGTTGTCCAGGATCAGCTGGACCGTTGCGTCGTCCACGGGCAGTCTCTCAGTTGGTCGGAGTCGAGACGTCGGTGCCGAAGTACTTCTGCGAGATCTGGGCGAGGGTTCCGTCGGCGCGCAGTTCGTCGAGGGCCTTGTCGATGTCGGGCATCAGACCGCTGTCCTTGCGGGCGGCGAACGCCTGCTCGCTCGTGTCACCGGTCTCGGCGGCCACCTTCACCCCGGTGTCGCCGGTCTGCTTCTCGTACTCGGCGACGGCCAGATTGTCGTTGACGGTGGCGTCGACGCGCCCGTCCTTCAACAGCGTGATGGCCTGCACGAAGCCCTCGACGGATTCGACGTTCGCGCCCGCGTCCCTGGCCACCTGCGCCCAGTTGCTGGTCGCCGACTGCGCCGTCGTCTTGCCGTTCAGGTCGGCGAGCGAGGTGATGGAGTTGTCGTCGGCGCGAGTGACGATCACCCCTTCGGAATAGGTGTACGGCGTCGACAGGTCGTACTTCTGGGTGCGTTCGTCGTTGACGGTCACCTGATTGGCGACGAGGTCGTACCGCTTCGCCTCGAGGCCCGCGAAGATGGAGTCCCACGGTGTCTGCGTGAACTCGACGGAAACGCCGAGCTTGTCGCCGACCGCGCGGATGACGTCCACGTCGTACCCCGTGAGCTGACCGTCCGGGCCCTGGTAGCTGAACGGTGTGTACGTACCCTCGGTGCCGACCTTCAGCACCCCGGACTCGCGCACCTGGTCGATGACCGGCCCCGAATCGGAGTTGCCGCAGGCTCCCAGCGACAGTGCGGTCAGGACGGCGATCAGGACGGCCGGAAGTGTGCGTCGCACGGCGTTCCTCCTCGTTCGGCGGATCAGCTAACCGTACTGGTCGAACGCCACCCGGATAGGATCTTCGACGTCCACTCAGGAAGAAGGATTGTCGCGCCGTGCCGTTCAGGAATCGTGTAACACGTGCCCTGAGTCGACGCCTCGCGGTGTCGACGTTGACCCCCGCCATTCTCGAGGGGGTCTTCCCGTGGCGGTACCCGTTGCCCGCGCGGTGCGGGTCTGACATGGGTTTCCATCGGGCTCGTTTTCCGTCGCCCCGCAACTCGGGGAGGACGCCTCAACGAGGGCCGCGAGGTTGCGGGCCGCGTTGAGGTCACGATCGATGCGAATCCCGCAGGATGCGCAGGTGAATATGCGTTCGGACAGGCGCAGCTTGGCTTTCACCACACCACATGCCGAACACGTCTTGGAACTGGGATACCACCGGTCCGCTACGTGGACTCGCACCCCGGACCGATCGGCCTTGTACTTGAGTTGCCGACGAAACTCGCCCATGCCCGCCCCGGCGATGTGCCGGGCCAGGCGCCTGTTGCGCATCATCCCGGCCACGTTCAGGTCCTCGACCACCACGACGGTGTTCGCGCAGACCAAAGTGGTCGACAGCTTGTGCAACCCGTTCTGTCGGGCGTTGGCGACGTAGGCGTGCAGGCGAGCGATCCGCGCCTGAGTCTGTCGCCACCGATTCGACGGCTGCTGCCCCGAACGACGATCCGGGCCGTGCCGCCGCGACGCCTGACGCCCCAGCCGTCGCAACTTTTTCAGGGCGTGTTCGAGGTGCTTCGGGTTCTGCACCACCTCGCCGGTGGACAGGACCGCGAGAGATTTGATCCCCAGGTCCACGCCCACCACCGACTCCGACAGCGTCGGTGCCGGATCGGATCGTACGACGTCGACGGAGAAGGACACGAACCAACGACCCGACCGGAACGTGACGGTGGCCGACCGGATCCGCGCAGTCCCTGCCTCGATGCGGCGGGCGAGTTTGCGGGTGGACTCGTGGGTCCGCACGAGCCCGATCCGGGGGAGTTTCACGTGCCGGCGATCAGCGCCGACCAACCCAAACGCTCCGGTGGTGAACCGGCACGACAACCTCGTACGTTTGTTCTTGAACCTGGGGAAATGGACCTTCGGACCTTTCCGCTTCCCCGACCGGGAGGACGACCAATTCGCCAGCGCCGTCGCCAGGTTCGCCAGCCCCGAGGAGTAGGCCTCCTTCGAGTTCTTACCCCACCACGGCGCCACCTCGTCTTTAGCATGGTTCCAGTCCTTGCGGAGACCGTAGGCCGACCACGACACGGACGGGGTCAGATCGACCCGTCGATCCCATACGAGCGTTCCGCGGCCCGCTGGTCCAGGTTCGCCCGCACCCGCGCCAACCCCCAGTTGAAGGCGAACCGCTGACCACCACAGTGCGACCGCAACGCTGCTTCTTGCCCGGAGGTCGGGTCCAGGGCGAACTGGTAGGCCTGCAGGACTGTCGTCACCCTCAACCCCTAGTCGAATGTGTGTTCGATAGTACGGGGAGGGTGCGACAATTTCCGCGGTTCCCGTGGACGTCCATGACGGCACCGATGCCGGCACCCCGGTCGCGGACACATGGCGGCGAGGTGCCCGACACCGACAGTTGCGGGACATTCCTACACAGAAGGACGATTTCTATCCATGCGCGCCAACCGCTTCCAACCCTCTCCCGCTCTCCGACGGCCGGTGTGGCTGCATCCGACGGTGTTTCGTATCGAGTCGTTGTCCGCGCTCGTCGTGGCGATGGCCCTCATTCCGGAGGCGTTGTCGTTCTCCATCATCGTGGGTGTCGATCCGCGGGTGGGACTGTTCACTGCCGCGATCATGGCGATGACCATCGCGTTCACCGGCGGCCGTCCCGCGATGATCTCCGCGGCGACGGGTTCGGTGTCGCTGGTGCTGGCCCCGCTCATGGCGTCGCACGGGTTGCAGTACCTCATCGCCGCGGTCTTCCTCGGCGGTGCGATGCAGATCCTCCTCGCCGTTCTCGGGGTCGCGCGACTCATGCGGTTCCTGCCTCGCAGCGTGATGGTGGGGTTCTGCAACGCGCTGGGGATCCTGATCTTCGTCCACCAGTTCCCGTATCTGACGAACGTGCCGTGGGCGGTGTATGCCCTGCTCGCTGTCGGTCTGGCGCTGCTCGTGTGGATTCCGAAGCTGACCACGGCCGTACCGGCCCCGCTGCTGGTGATCGTCGGTCTCACGGCGTTCACCGTGCTCGCCGGTGTCGCTGTGCCCACCGTCGGCGATCAGGGTGAACTGCCCGACGGGCTGCCGACCCTGATCGGGCTGCCGGACGTTCCGCTCACGGTCGACACCCTGAAGATCATCGCCCCGTTCGCTCTGGCGATGGCCGTCGTCGGACTGCTCGAGTCGTTGATGAGCGCCAAGCTCGTGGACGCCGTCACCGACACGCATTCGGACAAGACGCGGGAGTCGTGGGGGCAGGGCGTCGCGAACATCGTGACCGGACTGTTCGGCGGCATGGGCGGGTGCGCCCTGATCGGGCAGACCATCATCAACGTCAAGACCGGCGGGGCGCGGACCCGGCTGTCGACGTTCCTGTCGGGGGCGTTTCTGCTGATTCTCGTGGTCGGGCTCGGCGACGTGGTGGGGACCATCCCGATGGCGGCGCTCGTCGCCGTCATGGTGCTGGTGGCCGCGACGACCTTCGACTGGCACAGCGTGCGCACGCTGCGGCGGATGCCGCTGAGCGAGACGATGGTGATGCTCAGCACCGTCGCGGGAACGCTGGCCACGGACAATCTCGCGATCGGCGTCGGAGTCGGCGTACTGGTGGCGATGGTGCTGTTCGCACGACGGGTCGCCCACATGGTCGACGTGCACGGCGAACTCGACGGCGACGTCAAGACGTACCGGGTGAGCGGTCAGCTGTTCTTCGCCTCGTCCAACGACCTCGTGTTCTCGTTCGACTACGCCGACGACCCCGCCCGTGTCGTGATCGACCTGTCGGGCGCCACCATCTGGGACGCATCCACCGTGGCCGCGCTCGACGGCATCACCACCAAATACGCGAGCCGGGGCACCGACGTCACCGTCGAGGGCCTGAATCCGGTCAGCGAGGAGCGGTACCGCAGGCTGACCGGCCGGCTGGGAGACTAACCGACCGTTTCCCGGAGGTACGCGAGGTCCTCGGCCAGACCTTCCGCCGGGGTCTCGAGGACGACGGGCGCATCGGCGGTCCGCACCACCTCGGCGAGCAGTTCGGCGTCGATGGTTCCGTCGGCGAGGTTCGCGTGCCGGTCGCGTGCCGAGTTGAACTCGTCGCGGGAGTTGTTGAGGTGGACCAGGTCGATGCGTCCGGTGATGGCCTTGATGCGCTCGACGACGCCCACCAGTTCCTCGCCGCCCGCCCACGCGTGGCAGGTGTCGAGGCAGAAGCCGGCGCCGAGATCGCCGACCTCCTGCCACAGCCGGTCGATGGCGTCGAAGTGCCGTGCCATCGCGAAGTCGCCGCCCGCCGTGTTCTCGATGAGGATCGGCACCGGGAATCCGCCCTTGTCGGCCTGGCGTTCGAAGAGTTTGCGCCAGTTGACGATGCCCGCGTTCACGTCCTCGCCGTCGCGGACGTGCCCGCCGTGGACCACCAGCCCGAACGCGCCGATATCGGCGGCGGCCTGGGCCTGCTGTGCGACGGCGTTGCGGGACGGCATCCGGAGCCGGTTGTTGAGGCTCGCGACGTTGATCACGTACGACGAGTGGACGACGACGTCGATGGGGCTGTCGCGGATCTCGTCCGTCCGCGGATGCGACGGCGGTTTGTCCCACTTCTGCGGGTCGGTGAGGAACATCTGGATGACGTCGGCGCCGAGCCGTTCGCCGTATCCGATCGGATCTTCGTCCTGGCGGACGTGTGCTCCTATGCGCATGTACCCAGGGTAGGGGGTGGGTAGCGCCGTGCCACTTGTGCTTGTCATCGCAGGCGTAAGAAGGGGTTGTCCTGGATCTGGAACTGTTTGTCGGCTTAAGCCTGCTTTCGCAGGCATAGGCATGGACTTCGGCGGAGAATCGGCGCACACTGTCCTTAAGCATCCGTTTACAAGCATTGCGATCAGATCGGGAGGCTTCCATGGCTACCCCACGCCGCCGCGAGCGAACGGAGACCGGCGGCATCGCCGACGGATTCGTGGCGCGCCGGCATCAGCTCGGGCTCACGCAGGCGGAGCTGGCCGACCTGGCCGGGGTGTCGAGGTCGAGCGTGCAGTCGATCGAATCGGGCCGGGGGACGGTCCAACTCGATCTCGTCGAGGCCGCCGCGGACGCACTGGGCTGCCGTCTCGTGCTCGTGACCCGCGCAGGTGTCGAGGTGACGTCCTGATGGTCGAGAATCTCAGCGGAGTCGAGCGGGCCGACGTCTACAAGGGTGAGCGTTTCGCGGGCAGCCTCTCGAGGGAGGGCGGGGACGTCGTGTTCCGCTACGACGCCGTGTATCTGAACGACCCCGAGGCCCCACAGGTTGCGTGGACGATCCCCGCGTCGTCGCCCGAAGTGCGAGCGAGCGGGGGGAGCGTGCCCCCGTTCTTCGCGGGTCTCCTCCCTGAAGGGATCCGGCTGCGGGGTGCGGTGGCGGCCACCAAGACGTCCGAGGACGATCACCTCACGATCCTGATGGCGGTCGGGGCCGACACGATCGGAGACGTGCGCGTCCTGCCCGCGGGGGTGGCGCCGCCGGAGACGGCACCGGTGTTCGACCCCGACGCCATCGAACGCTCCGACCTGCGAGCCCTGTTCGAGCACATGTCGGGGCACGAAGCGGTGAAGCTGGACCCCACCTCGCTCCCCGGTGTGCAGGCGAAGGTGTCGGCTCAGATGTATTCGACGCCGATCGCGACCGAAAAGGGTCCTGCGATCCTCAAACTTTCACCACCGCAGGGCTATCCGCAGCTGGTGGAGAACGAGCACTTCTTCATGGGACTCGCCGCGCAGTGCGGGCTGCCGGTCGCCGACCACCAACTGGTGCGCGACGGGAAGGGCAACGCCGGGCTGCTGGTCGCCCGTTTCGACAGGCGCGTCGATTCCGCCGGCCACGTCATCCGCACACCACAGGAGGACGCCTGCCAGGTGATGGGAGTGTTCCCCGCCGCCAAGTACCGGCTGAAGACCGAGAACGTGATCACCGCGCTGGCCGACGTGTGCGAGCGCGGCGGCGGGTCCGCACGCCTGGCGACACTGGAACTGCTTCGGCTGGTCGCATATTCGTACGCCATCGGCAACGGCGACCTGCACGGCAAGAACTTCTCGGTGCAACTCGCCGCGTCGGGGCTGTGGAGTGTGACCCCCGCCTACGACCTGCTGTGCACCCAGCCGTACCTCGGGTGGCGCGACCCGATGGCGCTCGACTTCTACGGCAAGGCGAACAAGCTGAACCGCAGGCATTTCGTCGAATCCGGTGGCCGGCTGGGTGTTCCCGAACGCGCCGTCACCAGGATGCTCGACGGAGTCCGCAAGGGCATCCGACGCGGCATCGGGGAGATCGAGAGAATCGGCTTCACGCCGAAGGAGAACGCTCAGCTGCGCACCCTGATGGAGCGCCGCTCCGAAGAATTGGGCTGAACTCGGTCACCACACCCGGAACGCACTGTCGGAGAGCGTGAATCCGTGTCCGGCTTCGCTCCGGCACGTCACCCCGGACTTCTCGTCGACGAGGCACGTCAGATCGTTCACCTGTAACGCGGAGTCGTAGGGAAGTGCCGGGGCCGCCGACCCGTCGAGGGGGTAGTACCGGGGGTCCCCGGCGCTGGCGAACTGCCCGGGGCGGGCGCCCGTGACCTCGATCGCATTAGGAGTCACCGCAGTGCCGGACGCGCCGGCCCCCGGAACCTTCGGTGCAGACGCCGGCATCGGGCCGTGGCAGCCGGCCGTCGGGAGGTCGCCGCCGGTCAGGATTCCGCAGTGGAACTTGGTGCTCGGGGTCGTGAAGTAGTAACTCCCCGCCGCCGTGCCGGCGAACGTCTTCGGATCGGCTTGCGCCTGGGCGGTGGCGGTCGGTGTTGTGGTTGTGGTCGTGGTGCGCGGGGGCGTCGTGGTGGTCGTTCTCGGGGCAGTCGTCACCGAAGGTGTGGTGGCGGGGCCCGCGACGGCGCCGGTCTCCGGGGAGCCGTCGACCGAGCGTCCGCAACCGGCCACCAGCAGCACCGTCGCGAACAGGAGCACCGCACGCACCGTCGAGGTCATGGGGGAGAGCTTAGAGCGCGTCGGACGGAATTCTGGGACAGTGGTGATCAGCCGGTTGCCAGGAGGTTCGATGTCGGAAAGCGCCCACTACGAGGAGCGTCGTGCCCGCATCTCGGCCCAGGTTCGCCACTGGTGTGAGCGGGCCGCGATCGCGGGCAAACACGCCCCGCTATCGGACGCCGCAGCGGTCCTGATCGCCGCCGGACATCTCGATTCGCCGACGCGTCAGGTCCTCACCCACCGCCGTCGTGCGGGCCGGACCATCCCGTCGATCGGGGGCTTCGGGGCGTTGCGACTGCTGACGGACGAATTCAACGACGTCGCTCGGCGCGCCGACACCCTGCGCCCCGGGCCGGCACAACTGCTGTTCAAGTACCGCGCCACCGAACTGGGCCGCAAGCTGCAGTCGTACCGGTCTGCGGTGGTGATGTCGACGGCGCACTACGGCAACGGTGTCCGGGCGATGCGCCGGGACCGGCGTGAGGGCGTGCATCTGGACCTCGAACAACGGGAAGCCCTGTTCCGGGCGCTGCAACGGACGCCGGTGCCGATCACCGGCACCCCGCTCGAACGGGCCGGGAACTACGCCCGCGGCACCGCTGCGGAACGCATCGGCCAGGCGGTGGAGAACACGCCGATGGCAGCGGTCGGACGACGCGTCGCCGAGGCGATCGGCAAGGGCGCTGATCTCGACAACGACACCTTCGCCGACGGCTACGACACCCTGCTCTACCTGGCTGGGATGCTCTTCGACAGGATCAACGGCTCCGCGGTCTGGCATTCGGAGCACTTCGCGGTGCAGCGGCATCAACTCGACCTCGCCGAAGAACTGACACAGATCGCCGTCGACACGGTTGCCCTTCGCGGCATCCGGCTCGAACTCGACGCAGCGCTCCGCGTCACCCATTCCGACAGTGGGCGGCAACAGATCGAGGCCCGGCAGAACGCGGTGAAACCGGTGTGGGACCAGCTCGTCGACCGCGTCGCCGCCCTCGCCCGAATAGGCGATCTGCTGTCCCGAGCCGAGGTGCAACTGCGTTCCGTGCTGGCGGTCAACCAGGCGATGAGCCTCGACAGTCGCATCGACGAACTCATCGCACGTTCCGGCGATCGCGAACTGTCGGCGGAGAACACCCACTACGTCGGCGATCAGTTCGGCGGGGTGGAGGAGCTGATGCTCACCTACCAGTCGGCGCTGTACGGAGACATCGCCGAACTCACCTCGTGGTCGGGTGGGAACAGGTGACCTTCAGCGCGATGGGTGACCAATCGTTCGTCTCCCTCACCACCTTCCGGAAGTCCGGGGTACCCGTGTCGACGCCGATCTGGATCGCGCGCGACGGCGACGATCTCATTGTCACCACTCCGGAGGAAAGCGGAAAGGTGAAGCGGCTACGCAACAACCCGAGCGTCGAACTTCGCCCGTGTTCGCGGCGGGGAAGTGTGGACGCCGCGGTCGACCCGATAGCCGCAGTGGCCGAGATTGTCACCGACGAACCCGCCAGCCGAAGGATGGCCGAGGCAATCCGGGACAAGTACGGGCTCGAATACCGGATCGTGATGTTCGTCGAACGCATCCTCGCGCGTCGGCAGAAGCCGCGGGTTCTTCTGCGCATCACCCCGGCATCCGAGGGCGCACGACCAGCCGATGTGGGTGACCTCGGTCGGCCTCGACGCATGTAGGGAGCCGGACCAGCCGCTGCGGCGTGCGGCGATCACTGCCCACTGCACGGGGTATGTCGGCGATGGCGCGATCGGGAACCAGGTCATGCAATGGGTACGGGGTGAATCATCGTTTACCCCGTGGTGCAACATGATGGAGAACGCTCAACTCGATGATGTTGGTGAGGTACTCCATGGATCCGGTAGTCACGCAGTCCGAATTCCGCGGTGACGGTGTCACGCTTGCCGCCGACCGGTGGGACCCACCGGCGAGGGGTGCCGGCGGATCGGGTGTCGACAGGAAAGGCTTGGTCCTGTTGTTGCACGGCGGCGGGCAGACCCGGCATTCCTGGCGGAACACCGGGCGCAGCCTCGCGGCGGACGGCTGGTCCGCCATCACTGTGGATGCGCGTGGACACGGCGACAGTCAGTGGGCACCGGACGGGGACTACGGCATCGATGCGCTGGTCTCCGACCTGACCTCGATCATCGGCGAACTGGGGGAGAAGCCGGTGCTCGTCGGTGCTTCGATGGGCGGGATGACGTCGTTGATCGGGCAGGGTGAGAATCCCGAGCTTGCTCGCGGTCTGGTGTTGGTCGATATCGCACCGAAGGTCGAAACCGCCGGTACCGCGGAGATCATGGCTTTCATGCGTAGTGGTCTCGATGGTTTCGAGAGCCTCGACGATGCTGGAGCGGCGATCGCGGCGTATACCCCGAACCGTGTCCGCAAGCCGAACCCGCAGGGGTTGCGCAAAAACCTTCGCCTGCGTGATGGCCGCTGGTATTGGCATTGGGACCCGGAGTTCCTTCGCCAGGGCGACGAACCGACTCGCCAGGCCGACTCGATCGTGCGCTACGAACGCGCTCGGGACGCCGCGGCCGCGATCACCGTTCCGACGATGCTCGTTCGTGGCTCGCAATCCCATGTGGTCAGCGAGGAAGGCGCCAAGGAACTGCTCGAGCTGATCCCGACCGCCACGCTGATCGACGTCACCGGGGCCGGTCATATGGTTGCCGGCGACGACAACGATGTCTTCAGCGGGGGATTGAAGGGATTTCTCGACGACGACGTTGTCGCATCGCGTCACTGAAGCCATCGAGCCCCTCGAACGTAACTGGCCAGGGCCTCGACGTCAGCGCGAAGCCTCGTGCGCGGCTCACAACTCCGCAAGCATGGGGAACAGGGCGATCGCGGAGACGGTAATCCCTGCGACGCCGATAACGACGCCCAGCAGGGCCCGCAACGATGCCGCCTCGTGCTCGGCCACCGCGGACCGCGACGTGGCGACGGCGCCGCAGATCACCGCGCCCACTCCCCAAAGGAAGCCGAGTCCGACCACCCAGAACGACGCAACGGACAGCGCGCCGAGGGCGATCGACACAGCGGGCAACCGCGAACCATGCTGCCTCCCTATCTCGTTGCCGTCGACGGAGGAGCACACGCCGTTGTCGGCACGGGGGCCGTGGGGGACGACGGCGGTCATGATCCTCCTTCTCACGGTTGAAGAGTCGGGTGGGCGGGAACAACGTGGCTGTACAGGACCGGAAGCGTCTTCGGGACTGTTCGGTCGGAGACCGTGCGCGGTCGCGACTCGGTCGAGGGGTCTCCAGCTTGTGACCTGGACCCCATGAGAATTTAGCACTCTAGTGGTGGGAGTGCTAACTCTTTCGGTAAGTAACTTCAAGAAACTTCAGCTTTCTGCGTGCGGTGGACCTGTTCTTGCAGGTGTCAGGCCGGTGGAAGCGCGCCATCGATCTCGTGCAGCGGCCTACTTTGCCGTTCGCCGGGTCGGCAGTGTTGCTCGGACTCGACGACCCAGCGTCCGACTTGTAACCCGCGGACCACGACCCCGCCCGTGCGGACCTGGTTGAGCGCCGGTTACCTCGGCGGCGCCGGACCGGCCAGCGTGCCCGCGTGACGATCCATATGACCGTGGCGGTCGACTATCGGAACCACCTGGAGTGCTATCGGCTCAGACGACGAATCCTCCCGGCCCCATTATCCCGGTTTGAATCCATTTCTCGAGATCTTCCCGTGCGGATTCGTCCACGAACTCGAAGCGAACCCCGCCGGTAGTCTTCGGGTTCGTGTACCACGCAAATGTGGTTCCATCGGGGTTCAGAACCTCGCCATCCGATTCCACTCCGGAATCGATATATCGTTTCTTGTTTTCATCGATCTTCGGGTCCCACATGCCAATGTGGTGCAGGCCTTCCCCGTGGCCGGCGGAATAAACTCCGTCGCCCTTGGCTTCGAGCAGCTCCATATAGGGGGGTCCTTGTTGGGAATATGTCACTCGCAGGTCGAACTCGTGTTCGTCGGGATCGGCTAGTCTATTGAGGTGGACTGCAGTCGGCTCGTGGAAGGTAAGTCCAAAGAGCTGACCGTACAGCTCGATGGCTTTGTCGATGTCGCTGACGAGAATTCCGTAGTGATAGACGTTCGGCGATTCCATTGGAGTTCCTTTCGGGAAGTGCGTGAAATTGGACGGCGGGAAGCGGTGGGATACCTATCTGCTCCTAATTACTTTTCCTGATCTCATCCACTCCGATCGGCCCATTTGGAGGTAGGTTTCGTCCATTTCTACTCGTGGTCTGTGATCGCATTGTCCGGAGCCAGGAGTTGGTACGGTAGACAAGTCCGACGATGCCATCTGGGAAAAACAAGACAATCAGGATAAACAGAAAGCCGAGAACGAAAAGGGGTTCGGACACCGTGCGGCCCGCCCATTCAGGTAAGCCGTCGAGGACGCCAGATGTAGAAAGCTCGGGAAGTCTCAAAGTGAGGATCCCGTATACAATGCCACCGATCGCTGCCCCCCAGAGCCGGCCGCGTCCGCCCAATACCACCATGACGATCAATGCGAGACTGAAATGCACTGACGCGCTGGATGGGTTGGCGCCGCGCGCAATCAAGAGATAAACCGCTCCGCCTGCCGCCGCTATCACGCCGCCGAAGGCATATGCCACCAGCTTGTAGCTGTACGAGAACAGGCCAAGGCTTTCGACACGATCCTCGTTCTCGCGGATCGCTTGCCAAACCTGGCCGCAACGAGACCGCGTCGCCATCCACGCCGCAAGGTAGGCGACCACGGCGAATGCAAGTGATAGCCAGTAAAGCCAGCGGACATCGCGGGCGCTCGCGAGCAGATCGGGGATCTGCTTGAAGGCAACCGGCAGGCCCTCCTCGCCACCAAAAATCCCCACAGGATCTACCAGCAGCAAGATATAGAAGGCTTCGCCGAACGCCAGTGTGACCATCGTGAAGGCGACTGCCTTCACGCGAAGGGTGATCGCTCCCAGCGCGGTATTGACCAGCCCGGACAGCACGATGGCGAGCGCTGCGGCGGAAAAATACCCCAGGCCTGCGTGCATCAGTAGGTTGGTTGCGTAAATTCCCAGAGCGAAAACCAGGGCATGGCCAGCGCTCAGCAGGCCGGTGTATCCAAATACGACATCGAAAGATATCGCGACGCCAGCGAACACAAGGCCGATCGACAAGATGAGCAGAGAGCCCGAACTCGATAACTGTCCAGGGAGAAGGATCGGAACCGGAACATCCAACATCGGTAGAGCAGCCAAAGCGAGAATGACGGCGAGGCCCACTCGTGCCCCGACGGGAATCCGTCTCGGGTGCATTTTTGCTGGACCCCGGTCGACGGGCAACTGAGTTTGGGTAGTAGATAACGGAATCATGCTGTTGCAACCCTTCCGAGCAAGCCCTGTGGACGCAGTAGTAGCACTGCCGCAAGCAGGCCGACGACCGCGATATCGCCCAGTCCGGTGCTTACGTAGAAGTTCACGATTTGCTGAGTAAAGGCGACGAGAGCGGCTGCGATCGCGGTGCCGCCGATAGATCCGAGTCCGCCTATGATTACCACGATGAAAGCGAAGATCAACAAATTCGGACCCAGAGCAGGAGTAATTCCCGTGAAATAGACCGCGCCCAGTGCGCCCCCCAGGCAGGCCAAGGCCGCGCCCAGTACGAACACGAAGGTGAAGCTCCGCGCGACATCAATTCCCAACGCCTGAACCATCTGTCTGTTCTCGACACCTGCGCGGATGATCAACCCATACTTGCTCTTCTTCATGAAGAACAGCAAGCCCACAAGAACCAAGGCTGATATGACGAAGATAAGGATTCTACTGTTGGGAATGCGTACACCGAGCATCGCTGTGACCTCGGTGAACCAGACCGGCTGGGCGATCGTTTGCGGTGAATACGAAAATATACCGCCAATGAGTCCCTCGATGACGAATGCGAGTCCCAGCGTGATAAGGATCTGCGTGAGGTGATCACTGTAGTTTCGCGCTATCAGCGTCCGCTCTACGAAGTATCCTAGAACGCATCCGAATATGACTGCGACAGCTGTGGCGACAGCGAAACGTGCAGCGAGGGGTTCGATCAAGTTGAGCCGGTCCATGACGATCCAGGCCGCATAACCGCCCACCCCGAAGATGGCAGCGTGCGCAACATTCAAGACATCCATCAAGCCGAATATCAGGGAAAGCCCTGAAGAGAGAAGGAAATACAGGCCCGCGAGTCCAAGGCTTGTAGCAGTGAGGACGATAAGAGTTGTCATCGTGCAGACCCCTTCTCGGTCCCAATCGTGTTGCTGTCGCGGGAAGACGGCGCGACACCGAGGTAGCGCTGCGTGAGATCCGCATCTGCGGCCAAATCCTCCATCGAACCGGTAAATACCACTGCGCCGTGGTCCAGTACGATCGCATCGGTGGCCAGGCGCTGCGCGACTCGGATGTTCTGGTCGACCAGCAAGATTGTGGTGGCGCTGGCGGCCTTCGCCAGAGCCTCGACTACCTGGCCGACCACGATGGGCGCCAATCCCTTGCTCGGCTCGTCGATGAGGAGTAAGCGGTTCGGGTTCAGGATGGCGCGTGCGATTGCCACCATCTGCTGCTGGCCCCCGGACAGCCCTCCCGCCCGCTGAGCGTTCCTGCGCAGCAAGTCTGGAAACAATTCGTGTACGAGTTCCAGTCGCTGGGTCGCCTCCGGCGTCCGAGCGGCCAATCGAAGATTCTCGGCGACAGTTAATGTGCTGAATACCTCGCGGTCCTCGGGCACGTATCCGATACCTCGGCGGACCAGGTGGTGGGTCGGCACGCCCAAGGTCTCTTCACCGTAGAGCTTGATGCTGCCGCTGCCCTCGAGCAATCCGAGAATTGTCATCAAGGTTGTCGTCTTCCCCGCACCGTTGCGACCGAGTAGTGCGGTGACACGATGTGGGCGTACCTCGAATGACACGCCTTCGAGAACATGTGCTTCGCCGCGGTGCACCTGAAGGTCTTGCACGGACAGGGCCGCGTCGCCGGTGGCCATCAGAACTCCGGCCCGAGGTAGGCGGCCTGGACCCGCGGATCGGACATCACTGTGTTCGGCTCATCGCACAGGAGAAGGCCACCGTCCTGCATGACGGCAATACGATCGGACGCGTCGAGAACCAGATCCATTCGATGCTCGACCATCACCACCGTGCGGCCTGAGCCGTGTACTGCCCGTACGACATCGATCAGCGCGTGGACATCCTCGGCGGAGACGCCGGCCGTCGGTTCATCCAAGAGCAAGACGCGCGGGCGCGCGCACAACGCGAGGGCTATCTCGAGCTTCCGCTTGTCTCCGTACGGTAGGTCGGAAACGATGTTCCCGCCCATCTCGTGCAGGCCGACCTCTTCGAGGTGCTCTCGCGCACGCTCTGTGGCTTGATCGTAGGCCGAGGGCCTGCGCCAAAGGTTCATGCTCCCGCCCAGCGCGGCCTGGGCCGCCAACCGTGCGTTCTCGAGGACCGTCAACCCGGAGAACAGGCTCGAAGTCTGGAACGTCCGTCCCAAGCCGCGCCGGACACGGTGTGCGGCTCCCATCTTGGTGATGTCCTGACCATCGAAGTGCACTGAACCCGACGAGGGGCGGTATACCCCTGACAGGAGATTCATCAACGTGCTCTTGCCTGCCCCGTTCGGCCCGATAACGGTGAGAAACTCTCCGCGCCGGACACGGAGTCCGACATCGTTGACGATGGTGAATCCACCTACATTCCAGGAGAGATCAACTGTCTCGAGCGCATACTCCATCGCTGGGCCCAGCGCCGGTGATCTCGGCCCCATTCGGGCAGGTGCTGCGGTATTTTTCATGGTTTCGCTGCCTCGCTACCCACGTTTCCGACGGTGTGGGCGACCAATTCGCCATCGTTGTCACTGAGCGAAACGAGGTACATATCCTGAAGTAGGGCGTGGTCGCCTGAACGGATTGTCATAGGTCCTTTCGGTGCCTCGAATGACCACCCATTCAGCGCCTCGATCATGCCTTCGACGTCGTCGGGGCCCGCAGTGGAGATGGCGTGCACGATCTGCTGAGCAGCCACGAAGCCGTCGTGGGTGGACAGGTCGGCATCAGGTACTCGTTCAGTCAGGCATTCGTTCATTTCGCCGCCTGGGGCGCCAGGGTAATAGTGCGTCACGAAGTTGATCTTCTCGGCGGCATCACCGTAGATGGACCAGTGCGACTTCTCGACCAGCACGCTCGCCACCGTGGTCGTGTCCAAGATCCCTTGTTGCGACATCGCTTGCCACATGGACGGAGCCCCATCGCCGTAGTACACAACAATCAGTAGATCGGGCTTCAACTCGCTGATACGTCGCGCGTAGGGGGTGAACTCATTCGTGTCCAAAGGCACCAGCACTTTTTCTACTTCAGATCCGCTCGATTCGAGGATGCCGGTGACCGTAGAGGCGTACTGCTGTCCGAATGCGTAGTCCTGGGCGAGCACTACCGTCTTTTTATTGGTTTTCTCGAGCACGCTGCTCAGGGCAGCCGCTTCCTGATACGCCTGTCGCGAGGCGCGGAAAGTGTTGGCATTCAAGCCGGTGACATCATCGATTCCCGCGGCACCGGAGATATACAGGAGATTCTGTTGCTCGGCGAAGTGCCCAAGTTGGACCGCGGCGGCGGACGATGTGGTGCCCGTGAGGATGTTTATCCCGTCACCCACCATCCTGGTGGCTGCAGCGAGTGTCTGCTCGGGATCGCCGCCGTCATCGGCGTAGACGAATTCGATTGGCTTGCCGTCGACTTCGTTGGTCCCGTCGGTACTGCAGTACAGGCCGGCTTCCAGGCCGTCCTTGATCATGTTTCCGTAGGTACCGAACGATCCGGTAAGAGACGTTGTCACGCCAACGTGAATCGCATCTCTCGATGAGCCGGAATCCGTTGAACTGCAGGCGACCAGCCCGACCGACGCCAATAACGCTGCCGACAGTGCACACGCGCCTCGCCGCCCACTCCGTAATATCACCACAATTTGTCCCTTCAGGAAGATTCTCGTCGCACGAAATGCCGGCATCTGAGGAATGCGACTGGCCGAGATCGCTCAATGCTGCTTCAGAAGTGCCAATCTCATGATCTTCGATCAGATCCGGATTGGTTCGCCACGGCCACGTGAGATTCAGAGTTCATAGACTCGAAACGCATTCCGGGTATCAGAATGTCGCGCAAGATGGCTGAAGTCAAGGGGCTCAGGGAGTTTGGCCCGCACTGGGCGAAACCGTCCTGGCCTGGTGCAGCGCAGGATGTGCGCAGCACAGCTTGTCGCCTGGCCCCGAAAGCCGTGGCCGCGCAGATGGAAGAGCACGCGCCCGACCCTGTGCTCGAAGGTGAAGGCAGGGTATGGCGCCCAGGAGTGCTTCTCAGACGAGGAGGTTCCAGCCCTTCCTGCCCGACATGCACACTTCATAGGCCACGGGGTCGATGGTCTGGTATATCCCGAGAGCGGTCTGGCCGTCATCACGTGTGACACGGCAGAGATGCTCGTCGAGGCCGCGGATGCCGATCCGGGTCTCCGGTCGGCTCAGATCATACGTTTCTCCCTCGGTCAGGTCGGAGCCGTCGTATCCGCCTTGGTGGATATCGCGATCCGGTGTGCCGCCGTACATTCCGCATCGCAGATAGGCCGTCTGCTGACCTATCCGCTCGTAGTGGAGTTGGACTTGCTTGCCGTTATCGAACTCGTAGTCGACGACGGCTTCGACGAAGATGTCCGTGTCGGGTTCGAACCGAAGCCGGCGGGTGGGCTTGAAAACTCGTGTCGAACCCGATGTCGAGCCGCCGAACGGGTAGAACAGTCGGTCACCCCATAGCGCCCAGTCCGGAAATGCCACGAAGGCGTTGCCGTTGGTCCCGACGTGCAGGCGGCCTCCCAGGGACAACTCCGGTCCCCCGACACCGCGGCCGGTGCCCCAGTGGCGATCCCTCGTGCCGGCAGCATTCGGACCCAAAGTGGTTCGCTTGCCCTCGATCTCGACCCAGCCGGTCACCGATCCGAAGCATTCGAACCCGCTTGTGACATCGTTTCGGCGGCCAGTGGGAAAGCCGTGCGCAGAGTCCGACAACGGCTCGCGAAAAACCTGCCGCGTGGTGTCATGGAACGTCAAGTCGTAGCTGACCCCCCACTCGTTCGGCTCGAGGACGTAACGCCACTCCCGCAGACCGCGAACAATCGTGGGGACAATCGGCCCCACGCGCAGGTCGGTGCGATCCGCGCCGATCGAGCGGAAACTCCGGACGGCGGTATGTCTACCTTTCGAGTTGACGATCGCGTAGGCCTCGGCCCGGTCGAGGTTCGGATAGAGGCTGCCGCCCGTGGCGATCAGTAAGTCGCCGGTGTCGTCGTGGACCACCACCCAGTGGCGCTCATACGCCCGGGGATCCCCTGTCCACATGACCCGCACGGGATCCGGGGTTTGGTGGACGAAATAGTCATCGATCGGTGACAGCGGAAACTGCTCGGCCAAGTGCTTGTCGCCGGACATCGATTCTGGTGATAGCGCGTTCACGTTTGCTCGCCTTTCTGGTTGTCAGGTCGGATCGGTAGCAACCCGCGACTGCAGGTAATGTCCGATCTCGGCCCGACGCTGTCGACCCTCGGGGTCTCTGGGAAGGGTGGAGATGAGCTGAGCCAACGATCCTCGTAGCTCCTCGTTTCGCGCGGCGACGACTGTGATGTCGGTCGGGACAGGTGCCTGCGCCTCGACTCCGGTGTTGAGGAGTTCGCTGAGCCGAGCGTTGTCGTCCAGGAGGAAGGGCAATGCCGTGTCCCATGACGTGGCAACCCGCTTGATCAGTCGGCGCGCGTTGCTCAGCAATTCGGACGTCTCGGCCGGAAGCGAATGGGATTCGTGAGCGAGATCGAGAAGTCGATCAACTCCGGACAACTGCTCGCGAATGGTCGGTCTCATCGGAAATCCTCCTTGACTACGAAATCGAGCAATGTCGAAAGCACGCGGCGGGTGGGGCGAAATGGCTCGTCGCTACGGCCATCGAGAAACGATCGCAGACCGCTGACCTGCATCACCGCGGTCTTGAAGGTCGAGAAGGCCTGCCACCACTGAAGGCTGCTGTCGTCGACCTCGAATCCTGTGGCTCGCTCGTAATGCGCGATCAGATCGTCGGCATCCCACGCTCCGTCGATCAGGTGCTCCACCCTGCGCAGCGGCTGCGTCACCCAGCCGAGGTCCTCGAGCGGATCGCCGAGATGAGCCAACTCCCAATCGAGCAGTGCGGTAATCCGATCACCGTCCAACAGAATGTTGCCGGGTTTGAAATCGGCGTGGACCAGAACCGTGCGAGCCGGCTCGGGTGCTGACGCTCGCAGTCCCGCAATCGCAAAATCCAACTCGGGCAATGGCTCCAGCTGATTTTGACGCAGAACCTTTTCCCAGGCGGCGAGTTCGGCAGGCGCACCGAGGTGGCCGGAACCATCGAGTACGGCTGACAACCCGAGCGCCTGCCAATCGGTGCTGTGGACTTGCGCCAGCAGGTCGCAGAAGCTTTCGGCAAGGGCCCGCCGCTGAGTGATCGAGCGTTGCGAGTCCGAAAGCACCCGGTAATCGCAGTCCCCTGTGCACCGCTGCATGATGAGCGAGGGCCGGCCGAGCCATCGCCCGTCGGCGTCCAGCCAGCGGGCACCCGGCGTTGGCAGATCGCTGTTCTCCAGTAGGCCGAGCAACGCGAACTCCACGTTGCGGTCTGTGTCGACCAAGCCTCCGTCCGGGTCGCTGCGCAGGATCAAGGGCTCGCACTGCTCGGTACCATCGTGGTCGGTCACCAGGTCGAACACCCAATTGTCCCGGGACCTACCGACACCGATGCGGTTGAGGCCCACTACCCGAGCACCGGTCCCATCCAGTTGGTCGGACAGGAATCTGGTGAGACGGTCGTCGATTTCGGATGGTGGTGTCATCGTTGTTGTCCGTTCTATTCGTGAAGGCTCGATCGGTGTTGAGGCGCCGCTATCGCGATCATTGCGTCGGCGCGTTCGCGCAGAGTCCGTCCTCTGAGATCGACGACGCCGAACTCGGTGGCCACGAAGTCGATGCTCGTTCGCGGCGTCGTGACGGTCGGGGGATGCAACTGTCGAACGATCCGGGAGGTTCGTCCGCTGTGTGCCGTTGCAGCGAGCGCGACGATCGACGCCCCGCCGGGCGAGCGCTGAGCGGCCCGCAGGAAGTCGGCTTGCCCACCGGTGGCTCCCAGATATCTGCTGTCGATCTCTTCGGCATTGACTTGGCCGGTGAGGTCTACCTGCAATGCCGAGTTGACTGCGATTAGTCGTGGGATCGACGCGGCCGCTGCCGGACCGATTACCTCGGCGACTGGCCGTACCCACGCTTTCGACGTGGCGATGTGCTCGTAGAGTTCCTCTGAGCCTGCGGCTTCGCTGATGATGACCGAACCGGGCTCTCCGCAGAGCGATCCGGCGCGATGCAGATCCAGCAGCCAGTCGCCGGCAAGGGTCGATCGAACACGCAATCCCCGACGTGCGGTCAGGGCTTTCCCGATGGCTGAGGGGACCGCGCCGATGCCGAGTTGGATGGTCCCGCCGTCAGGGATCAGAGGCAGGATATGCCTGGCGATTGCGTGGTGATTTTCATCCAATGCTGGTGTGGGCACAATCGGAAGAGACCGGGACGTGTGGATAACGGCATCGAACGTGGACGCCGGAAGTGTAGGCGCGGAAGTGGTCGGCATCGCGGCATTGACCTCGGCCACCACGGTGCGTGCTTCCGCGATCAGTTCGTAGGTGTAGTCCATCGCCATTCCCAGGCCGTAGCATCCCTGCGAATCAGCAGGGGACACTTGCATCAGGAGCACGAGGTTGCTCTGGGCACGCAAAGGCAAGAGGCGTGGCAGGTCGTCGAAATTGCAGGGGATTACCTCGGCATGACCGGTAGCCGCGAGCTTGCCGAGCGGCCCCATTGCGCCGAAGGACACAAGCGGACGCTGCGGCGCAGATCCTTTGAGCGCATCACTGTGGCTGAGTCCGACGAAGATCTCGACGTCGCGTGGGCAGGCCGCGAGTAGCTGATCGAGCAGCGGCGTCGGCTCCCCGACGCCTTGTGCCACCACAACCAGGTCTCCGGGCCGCACGAGATCGGCAGGCCAGCTGGTGTTCACAGGACCGCCACGGGCGTCACCGGAGTTCCGGTCGAGCCGACGAGGGGGATCGGAGCGAACAGTAGGAAGAACGTCGAACGCTCGAGGACGGACAGCGCCTCCGCGAGTTCCGCGAGAGCCAGGTTCTCGATCAGCGGCACGCCGAACTGGTGGAGGAGCACCAGATGTGCCGGAAAGCCGGGCTCCGCCGATTGCTGTTCGACCGCATAATTGTCCGCACCCACCAGCGCCACGTCGCGGCTGGCGAGCCAGCGCGCTGCCTCTTCGGTGATGCCGGGTTCGTCCGCGAAGTAGCAGTCGCTCGATCCTTTCGACTCCCACCACCCGGTCCGGACCAAGACAGCGTCTCCCGGCTCAACCGACACGCCGGCTTCCGAAATGCCACGCTCGAGGTCTTCCGGGCCGACCGCGGTCTGCGGGGCGAGCGGTTCACCGGATGCGCGTACCAAGTCGACGAGAATGCCACGGGTGGCGACAGGTGCGAGCTTCTCGGCGCCGCACCGCTGTGCGCCCTGCGTACTTCTGGTGAGGGCAGACGAATGCCCGTTGTAGAGTTCGTCCCCCGACCACGCATGGGACAGTGCATCGACGTGGGTACCACTGTGCGTCGCGAATTGCACTGTGTCCTCAGCGAATTTAAACCCTCCCGGCGTGCGTGCTCCGAGCGCGTAATCGCCGGCGTCGCGGTTCATGAACCGCGACGGCTGCTGCCGGTGGCCGGGCGCAGGTGTCCTCGGGCCGAGAGGTTGGGCCAGTGACAGCGTCTGTCCGGTCGCGACCAGGCCCGCGGCTCTGCGCGTCACGCCGGTCGTGACGAGATTGAGTGCACCGGCTTCGTCGTCGGCGCCCCATCGTCCCCAGTTGTTGCTCATGCGCAACTCCGATCCTGTGTCAGTTGTGCTTCCACCAGTGCCGCCGCCCGTTCGCAGTGACGTATGAGCTCCTCCGGGGTGACTGAGGAGGATCGCACCACCACGAAGGCCGCCGCCACTTCGTCGAATGACGGATGCGTCGCACCCACCACGAGAGCTTCGATCATCAGGGTGAGCCACGAGAAAGCTCTCGATCTCAGCTGGAGAGACGTTCATGCCCGAGGTCTTGATCATGTCACTCATCCGATCGACGAATGAGAATGTTCCGTCCGAATTCTGGACGAGTCGGTCGCCGGCACGGAACCAGCCATCGACAGTGAACGCGTTGGCACATAGCGATCTCTCCTTATGGGGGGTTCTGCTCAGCGCTCAGCGAGCTCGTAACGGTGAACCAGCAACATGAGAATCTCTCGATATCTCGAAATTGGTTTCCTGTATTCGAATAGTAGCGATCCACGCGCGACGACGTCAAGGGTCGGGGGACGTGAGCGTCTTCGGACTGCTCGGGGTCGTCTGGCGCCCAGTGTTCGTGCATTGCCCCTGTCGGGTCGACTTCGGTGCGACGGCACGACAAGTGAAGCAGGAGAAGATGATTGCATGCGAGCGCGGTCCAGGCCAGCCGGACCGGTCCGCCTCGCGACGGTAGTGCTACGCGAGGCGGACCGTGCCGGTGTCAAGTCTGCTGACTTGCCTTGTCGTGACCGTCCGGGTCAATTCCGGATTTTCCTTGACAAGACTGCGATCCGGTGACACATTTCACAACTAGGAATACGGTTCCGAATTTAGGAAGTATTCCGCTCACAGAGGGCGGCGCTCGAAGGGCGCCCTATACCGCCGGAACGGGACCGGACGATCCTGTTCGCGTCTCGCCGCTGCGCTTCACCAATCCTGGATTCCTCGAGGCTGAGAAGGAGAAAAACGTGACGATCAAGCTTCGCAACGCACGGCTGATCGATGGTACGGGCGCAGAGCCGTATCTCGCCGAGATCGTGATCGAAGGGCAGCGGATCGTAAGTGTCGCTGCGGAAGGGACCGGGAACGGGCAGGACTCCGACACCACAGTCATTGACGTCGGCGGCGCGACGGTCATGCCGGGCCTGATCGACGCTCACTCGCATCCGAGCTTCCTTCCCGAGATCGACCTTGCCAAAATGGGCAATCTGCCGGTCGAGGAGCACACGTTGCTCACTGCTCGCAACGCACGGCTGATGCTGGATCAGGGGTTCACAAGCATCCTGTGCGCCGCATCGGCGAAGCCGCGACTGGACCTGGTGGTCCGAAACGAAATCAACGCGGGCAACCTGATCGGTCCGCGCATGCTGGTCGCATCCCCCGAACTGACCGTCACCGGAGGAGTCGGCGACGTCCGGCTGCCGCACATGCATCGGCAATCCGTCGAGCATGTCTGCGATGGTGTGGATCAATTCCGCCAGACGACTCGGTGGTACATGCGTGAAGGCGTGGACCATATGAAGCTCGACATCTCTGGTGACGAGTTCATTCCCTACGCCAAAGGTCGCATGACCACAATGACCGACGAGGAGGTCGCCGCCACGTGCCAGGTGGCCCACGCTCGCGGAAAACGCGTCGCGGCACACGCCCGAAGCGCGGAATCGGTGAAGATGTGCGTCCGCCACGGCATCGAGATCATCTTCCATGCCGATTTCATCGACGAGGAAGGTCTCGACCTGGTGGCCGAGAACAAGGACAAACACTTCGTGGCCCCGGCCTTCGGCTTCCTCCACACGTCGAGGTACGAGGCCGGCGACTGGGGGCTGACCCCGGAAGTCACCGCTTCGATGGGTCTCGACGAACAGCTGGAGAGCCTGATCGCGAACATGATCGAGCTCAAGAAGCGAGGAGTTCGAGTGTTGCCCGGCGGTGACTACTTTGTGCCCTGGAACCCGATGGGCAACAACGCCCGGGACTTGGAACATTTCGTCAACTTCCTGGAGTTCAGCCCGATGGAGGCCATCGAGTCTGCGACCCGCCTCGGTGGCGAGCTGATGCTCCAACCGGACGATTTGGGCTGCATCAAGGCCGGCTACCTCGCTGACCTGCTGGTTCTCGATGGCGACCCATTGGAGGACATCGCGATCCTGCAGAATCAGTCGACCTTCACCGGCATCATGAAGGATGGCGTCTGGCATAAGGAACCGCCGCTCTTCCGCAACGGCGACATTGAGAAATGGTCGATCAGCGGGTCCGCGACCGGCACCCCCGAACCGGTTCTTCGGTAGCGGGTAAGGGGATGATCGAGGTGAATGGTCGCCAGCAGTATGTGGTGCTGGCCAACATGACCACTGTGACGACGTCCAGCTTCCGGGAACGCGTCGAGGTGGCGGCAGCCGCGGGTTTCGATGCGCTGGGCATCAGCCTGGACACGTACCGACGGGTCGTCGCGGAGGAGATGAGCCCGAAGGAGCTCGAGGCCGTCGTGGTCGACAACGGTCTGGAGATCGTCGAGCTCGAAGCAGTATTCGGGTTTGCCGTTCCCACGGCCGAGACCGGCGTTCCGTTTGGCGGTGGGCTCGTCTACACCAGCCCTGACGACCTGAACGAGTTCTGGGCCATGGCCGAACTTTTCGGCGCACGGCACCTGCAAGCAGTCGGGGCATTCGACCGAGTGGATCTGGAACCCGACGTCGTGGAGCGATTCGCATCGCTCTGCGACCGTGCAGCCGACGTCGGGCTGCAGATCGCTCTCGAGTTCGTGCCGACGACCAATATCCCGGACGCCGGCACTGCGCTCTCGATCATCGAGCAGTCCGGCCGGGACAACGCCGGCCTCTGTGTCGATTCGTGGCACCACACGCGCGGAGCCAACGACCTGGAGATGCTGCGGTCGATTCCGTCTCGACGAGTCACGATGATCCAGATCAACGACGGTCCACAGGATCCCGCCGATCCCGACTTCCTGGTGGAGACCCTTCACCATCGGGCGGTGCCGGGCACCGGTGACTTCGACCTCGACGGTTTCGTCGACGCCGTGACCGAGGGTGGTGTGACCGCGCCGGTGTCTGTCGAGGTGATCTCGGACGAACTTGCCCGACTCGAACCAGCCGAGGCGGCACGCCGCTGCTACGCCGGCGCGATCGAGGCGCTGGCAAGGAAATAGGTGTCGTGGCACTGCCCAACGGGGGAGGATCATGGGAAGGGGTCCTCGGGGGCGTACCTGCGTAGCAAATGCGGGTAGTGAAGCACGTAGATCACCGCCGTCGAATTCGCCGCGCAATTGCGAGTCTTGTCGGCATGAACAGCACACCGCCACCGAAACAACTCACGCACCACCAGCACCTCCCGCACGCCGTGTGGCTGGCCGAGGAAGGTGTGGAAGCGATAGAGGATGAGGTGGCCGCACCGGCAGGCCGGCCTCCGGTTGCCTCGTTCGATTCGTTCGAAATGCACATGGCTCCTTGCCATTCGAAGCGGAATCATCCAGGAGCACTAGGTAGGTGAGCCGGAGGTCTACGGACCTCTGGCTCACCGGCATGTGGTGCCACGTCGGGCCGATGTGGGGGAGGCGCCGCGAAAGGAATGAGGGTTGACATGGTGCCCCTGAGCGGCGACAATTTCGATGTTAGGAATTCGATTTCGAATTTGCGAAGTTTCTCGCCGCGGTCTGCTTTCGAAGGGAGCAGTGCCGCCAGCACCACGCGGTCGATCAGGACGCGGATGGGGCGAGTGCTGACCGCCATCGCGGACACCCTTCCCCCGACGGCAGAAAAGGACGTCATGAACGGTACAAACACGCCGAATGCCAGTGCGTCAGCGCACGTGCTGACGCCTGTGCGGATACTCGACGAGAACGGAATGCTGGTAGGTGAGCCGCCCCAGATCGAGCCGGAGCGCCTGCGCGCGATGCTGCGCCTCATGATGCTTGGACGCCGCCTGGACCAGAAGGCAATTTCCTTGCAGCGCAGGGGGAAACTCGGCACCTACCCACCCTTGTCCGGGCAGGAGGCTGCCGCGGTCGGCACCGCATATGCGATGGATGCCGAAATAGACCACTTCGTGCCTCAGTACCGTGAACAACTCACGATGCTGCACTGGGGGTTGCCGCTATCTACCTATCTTCTGCAGCGGATGGGGCACCCCGCGGGCTCTGCCCTGCCGTCCCACGGCCGGTTGTGGCCACAGCAGGTCGCGCTCGGCGCGCATCTACCTCATGCGGTCGGGCTCGCATGGGGAATGCGACTGCAGGGCAAGTCGGGCGTGGTACTGACTCAGTTCGGCGATGGCGCTTCCAATGAGGGCGACTTTCACGAGGCGTGCAATATCGCAGGCGTCAGACGTGCGCCGCTCGTGATGGTTTGCCAGAACAATGGCTGGGCCATCTCGGTCCCGTGGCATGAGCAGTCGGCCGCGGAGTCCGTGGCGTTGCGCGCAGCAGGTTACGGCTTTCCGGGGATCGCAGTCGACGGTAATGATGTGCTCGCGGTCTACACAGCCGTCGCGGATGCGCGGACCCGTGCCGAGGCCGGCGACGGCCCGACCCTGATCGAGGCGCGATGCCATCGTCTCGGCGCCCATTCGACAGCCGACGACCCCAAGCGCTACCGACCTGCCGACTTCGACGACCAGGCAGCCAGGGTTGATCCGATCCACCGGTTCCGGGCCTACCTCGTCGGCCTCGGGCTGTGGGACGACACCGCTGACGCCGACACGATCGCGTGGTGCGACGACCAGATTGTCACGGCAGTTGCCGAGTTCGATGCCACGCCGCCGCCCGACCCCGGGCAGATGCTCCAGCACCTCTACGCAGAGCCCGACATGCGACTACGTCGCCAGCAGGAAGAACTGCGCAGCAGTATCGAGGAGAACCGATGACTGGCATGAACATGGTGGAAGCGGTGCGCAGCACGCTCGAGGCAGAGATGCGCCGCGACGAACGGGTTGTCCTGCTCGGCGAGGATGTCGGGAAGTCGGGCGGCGTCTTCCGAGCGACGGACCGGTTGCAGACGGAGTTCGGGGCCGATCGTGTCTTCGACATGCCGACCAGTGAGGCGGGGATAATCGGGGCCGCCGTCGGGCTCGCCGGCGCGGGCCTGGTGCCCGTCGTCGAAATGCAGTTTCTCGGTTTCACTCAGCAGGGGTTCCATCAGCTCGGTAATCAGCTCGCCCGGATGCGCTATCGCACAAACGGTGCTCTGACGATGCCGGTGACCATTCGTGCACCCTTCGGAGGTGGCGTACGCACCCCAGAACTGCATTCCGACGCCTTCGAAGCGCTCTTTGCCCACAACCCCGGGATGCGGCTGGTTGCCCCCGCGACGGCAGCGGATATGAAAGGGTTGCTGGCCACAGCAATTCGGGATCCGGATCCGATCTTCGTCCTCGAGCCGCTCCGTGGCTACCGGCTTGTGCGGGACGACGTTCCCGACGGTGACCACCTCGTCCCGTTCGGTAAGGCGCGCATCGCGCGTGAGGGGACCGATGTCACCATCATCGCGTGGAGCGCGATGGTCCAGGTCGCAATGGAGGCCGCGACTGCTGCCGCTGAGCATGGTATCGGCGTGCAAGTCATCGACCTACGCTCACTTGTCCCGCTCGATTGCGACACTTTGCGTGAGGCGGTGGCGCGCACCGGCCGGGCAATTGTAGTTCAGGAGGCTCCCTACACCGGCGGGTTTGCCGGTGAGGTCGCCGCTACCGTCGCCGAAGAGGCTTTTCTGCACCTCGAAGCCCCGGTCACCCGCGTCGGCGGATATGACATCCCGTTTCCCATGCCCCAGCTCGAGGATCACTACATCCCCGACGCGAGGCGAATCTTGCGCGCGATCCGCGCTGCCGTCGACTTCTGAGGATCGATACATGTCTTATACCTTTCACTTGCCCGACATCGGCGAAGGCATCGCAGAGGCGGAAATAGTCCGATGGCTCGTCGGCCCAGGGGATCAGGTCGTCGAGGACCAGCCCATCGCCGAGATCGAAACCGATAAGGCGCTGGTAGAAATGCCCTCCCCGGCCACCGGCCAGGTCGCCGAGCTCTGTGCACCAGAGGGCGCCATGGTCCGGGTCGGAGAACGTCTCATCGTCATCGCCGATGGCGCAGCCCCCACGCCGGCCGAGCCGGCGCAGTCCAGTGATAGCGGAGCAGGCGCGCCGCCGGCCGGCTCGAGCAATCACACTCCCCAGAGTGCACACGGATCCGGAGCGCAGAAGCGGCCACTGGCAACACCGGCGACCCGGCGGCTGGCCAGGGAGCTCGGCGCGAGCATCCAGACCCTGGTGGGCACAGGGCCCGGAGGACGCATCAGTGACAACGACGTTCGCGCTGCCGTTCACGGAGCGTCGCAGGAGAAGTCCGCCCCCACCAGTCCGGCGACTGCGGTAGCCGCAGAGCGCTCGCTTCCGGAGTCCGGGTCCCACCAGCCGGTCGGTCTCACAGAAGACCAGCGAATTCCGGTCCGGGGGTTGCGCCGGCGTACTGCGGAGGCGATGGTCCGGGCACTCCGAGACATCCCGCACACTGTCGCGATGCACCATGCGGACGTGGGAGATCTACTCGCCCTGCGCAAGTCGCTGCTACCCGGAGCCGAAGCCAAGGGGATCGGCCTCACCCTGACCCCGTTCCTGGTGAAGGCCACGGCGCTCGCGCTGGTCCAGTTCCCGATGGCCAACGCCAGTTTCGATGACGCGGCCCAGGAAATCATCGTGCGGGCACGGCGAAATGTCGGATTCGCAGTCAACACCCCTGACGGCCTCGTTATTCCGGTGGTCAAGGACGCCGATCGGAAGCCGCTGTTGGCCATCGCCCGCGAGGTGGAGGCCCTCACCGCCGCAGCACGGACCCGAACGGTGGCGATCGAGCAGATGCAGGAGGGCACGTTCACCATCAGTAATCACGGGCCGCTCGGCGGGAACTTCGGTACGCCCATCATCCGCGCACCCGAGGGCGGCATCCTGGGCTTCGGGCGGGCTACGCCGCAGGCCGTCGTCCGTGACGGCGACATTGTCGCACGAACGTTGCTACCGATCTCGTACTCCGCCGACCACAGGCTGGTCGACGGCGACGTCGTGATCGGCTTCTGCCAAGCACTGATCACGCTGCTAGAGGCGCCGGTGCAGCTTCTCGTCGAGGAAGGATGACATGGTTGTAGGAGAGATGGCCGAGCCGGTCGAGGTGCTGGTGGTGGGTGGCGGCCCCGGAGGGTACACGGCCGCCGCCCGGGCCGCGGAGCTGGGCAAAGAGGTTCTGCTCGTCGAGCAGAGCGATCTCGGTGGGGTATGTCTGAATGTCGGATGCATCCCCTCGAAGGTCTTCACTACCGCCGCGCACGACCTTGCCCGTAGCGCACGACTTCCCGTCCAGGGGCCACAGCTGCAGCCCAGAATCGACCTTTCCGGTCTGCAGGCCTGGCGAAAGCAGGTCGTCGACCGGCTGGTCGGGGGCGTCAGCGCCACTCTGGGCCGGGTGCGGGTGGTGTCCGGCACCGCGTTCTTTCTCGATGAGCACCGGATATCGGTCGAGAGCGGTGATCACGTCCAGCACTTTCGGTTCGAGCAGGCGATCCTGGCTACCGGCTCCCAACCGGTGGAGCTCGCTGCTCTGCCCGTCGATGGGACCCGGGTGTTCGACTCGACGGGAGTGCTCGCCTTCGACGAGGTTCCGCCCTCGCTCGTCGTTGTGGGAGGCGGCTACGTCGGGATGGAACTGGGCATGGCGTTCGCCCATTTCGGCACTCGTGTCACCGTTGTCGAGGCCACCGACAGGTTGCTTGCGGGATTCGATCCCGACCTGGTGCAGGTGGTCACCGCGCGTGCGGGGGAGCTGGGGATCGACATCCGCCTCGGCACGACCGCGGTCGGGGTCCAGGCCGATAACTTGCTGGTCCGCACGGACGGCACAGACGACCAGGTGCCCGCGCACGCGATCCTGGTCGCCGTTGGCCGGGGCCCGGTCACCGACGACCTGCAGCTCGACAGGCTGGGACTCACAGTGACTGCGACCGGACACGTCCCCGTGGACGAGCAAGGCAGGACCGCGCTGCCCCACGTATACGCAATCGGGGACATCACCCAAGGACCCGCGCTCGCCCACAAGGCGATGGCCGAGGGAGTCGTGGCCGCCGAGGCGATCTCCGGCCTGCCGAGTGCCATTGACGCGCAGGTGCCGCTCATCGCATTCACCGACCCTGAAATCGCGGCCGTCGGGCTGACTGCGGAGCAGGCCGAGGAGCAAGGGTACGAGGTAGTCGTGGGCCGTAGCTCGTTCGCCACCTCCGGGCGAGCTGTGGTGCTCGGCGAGGCCGACGGGATGGTGAAGATCGTCGTCGACGCGGAGACAGACGTGGTGCTCGGGGTACACATGGTCGGTCCCAGCGCCTGTGATCTCATCGCCCAGGCCGCGGTAGCGGTCGAGACATCTTGCCGCACCGAAGATTTGGTGGCCACCATCCACCCACATCCGTCTCTGGTGGAGACGGTGCATGCGGCCGCAGTGGCCGCGCGCCGTCGCGCTGCACGCAGGAGGAACCGATGAACGCCACCGACACGCCGCTGCCCGCGTCGATTGCCGAGATCGTCCAGGACACCTCACGGCAACGCCGCTCCCAGCCCGCCGTCATCGACGAACGGGGAGAGCTCAGCCACGGTCAGCTCGCGGAGTCCGTGGCGGCGACTGCGGCTGGGCTGCGCGCGATCGGAGTCGGCCCGGGAACCCGGGTCGGCCTGTTGTGCACGAACCGCAGAGAGTGGCTCGTCGCCACCTATGCCGCGATAACGGTCGGAGCCACCGTGGCGGCCTTCGCGACCTGGTCGCGGCGGTGGGATCTCGATCATCTACTCACACACTCGCGCTGCGAGGTTCTCATCACAGTAGATGGCTTCGGCGCAACCGATCTGATGCCCACGATCCGCGAACTCGTCCCCGAAGCGTGGAGTGCCGCCGGACCGGGATGGCGTTCCGCGGCCTACCCCGCACTGCGTGGTGTGGTGATCATCGGAAACCGGGTCCCAGCGGGGGCGTGCGCGTTCCGAGAGCTGGGCGAACATCGTCGCGGCAGCGCTGTCCCCACCGTCGAGACCGGCACCGATGACACCGCTCTGGTTCTCTACACATCGGGTTCGACATCGAGGCCCAAAGCCGTCCGGCTCGGAGAACACGATGCCATCGACCATGCTCGCGAGGTCGCCGAGCGGATGGGGATCACACCCGAGGACCGCATCGTGGTGCCCGTCCCGCTCTTCTGGAGCTACGGCGGAGCCAACGCACTGATGGTCGCCCTCGTCACCGGTTGCACGATCGTCCTCCAGGAGACCTTCGATGCGGGCGGAGTCCTCGAGCAGATCGAACGGCACCAGTGCACTGCCATCTACACGTTGCCCTCCATCACCCGCGGCCTGCTGGCGTACCCCGAGTTCTCCCGCGCCCGCACCGCGAGTCTGCAACGGGGGATGACGATCGGCCCGGATGCCGATGTCCGTGCCGCCGCAGAAGAACTCGGTGTGACCGACATCTGCAACGCATACGGGTCGACGGAAATGTATGGCGGTGCCACGGTCACTCCGCATGACTGGCCACTGGAAATGAAATGCTCGATCCAGGGGCCACCGCTGCCTGGAAACCTGGTTTCGATCATCGACCCGGAGACCGGCGCCGAACTGCCCGCCGGGAAGGTCGGCGAGATCACGGTGTCCGGCTTCGTCTCGTCCGGGTATCTCGACCAGCCGGATGAGACCGCCGGTGCATTCACCGAAGACGGTATCTTTCGCACCGGTGACCTCGGGCACCTCGACGACGCCGGCATGCTGCACTTCGCCGGCCGTGCTTCGGAAATGATCCGGACCGGGGGCATCAACGTCTCCCCGCTCGAGGTGGAGGACTTCTTGCTCACTCACGAGGCGGTCTTGGAGGCGGCGGTCGTGGGAGTCGACGACAGCGACAAAGATCAGGTCCCCATCGGATTCGTCCGCGTCGATGGCTCCGCCGTCGCAGATGAGGCCGCGCTGGTCGACTACTGCCGCCATCACATCGCCTCCTACAAAGTTCCCGGCCGAATCGTGATGAGGCATAACGAGTTACCTCGAACACCAACGGGGAAGCTCATTCGAAAAGCATTGCTGGACGAAGCCAAGGAAGTGTGGGCGTCATCCAATAACACAAAGGAGTACACAGAGTGACGAACACCGAAGTCGAGGCGGAGACCTCGCGGCTGAACGAAAGAAAGATTCGCGAGGCTGTGGCGGTGGCCAACGTGCCGACCTTGCTGATGGTGTTGTTCCAGATGACAGGGGAGCAGCGTTGGTTGGCCGAGCCCTACCTGCCTACCCCTGTACGGGGGCTCGGTGACAACGACACAGCCGGGCTCGAACAGCCGCTCCAGGACGAGATTCGACACGCCGCGGCAGAGGCGATCCTGAATTGGGGCAGGAGCGGTTCCCTCGCGGTTGCGCAACTGTCACCCGATCAGCTGATCGAGATGTTGCGCGTCTCGGTCGGGGAGCACGTGCCTGACAAGTATGCCGACATGGCCTCCCACGAATTGCAGGTCGGCTCGGGCGAGACGGTCGCGGCTCCCGCGATGGTCCCGCCGCCATGCTTCGACGCCATCATCATCGGCGCCGGCGCGTCGGGCCTCTGCGCCGCCTACCGGCTGGGTGAAATGGGCATTTCCTACACCGTGCTCGAGCGGAACGACGAAGTCGGCGGAACATGGCTGGAGAACCGCTACCCGGGATGCGGTGTCGATACACCGAGTCACCTGTACTCGTTCTCGTTCGCGCGGCACGACTGGTCCCGCTGGTTCGCCTCACGGGACGAGTTGCACGGCTACTTCCAACAGATTGCCGACCGGTTCGGAATTCGCCCGAACATCAGGTTCGGCATCGAGGTCGAGGGCGCCACCTGGGATGAAGACACCCGGCGGTGGACACTGGATCTGATCGACCGGGACGGTCACCGATCGACCACCACTGCCGCGATCGTGATCAGCGCAGTCGGGGCCTTCAACAAGCCGAAGATCCCCGTGATCCCGGGCACCGAGTCGTTCACCGGGCCCGTGGTCCACACGGCGCGGTGGCCCGAGGACCTGGACATCGCAGGCCGGCGGGTAGGAGTGATCGGCAACGGGGCGAGCGCGATGCAGCTGGTTCCCGCGATCGCCGATGCCGCCGAGTCGGTCACGGTATTCCAGCGGTCGCCGCAATGGGCCGCCCCGTTCGAGAAGTTCAAGGTCGATGTTCCGGAGCCGATCCGCTACCTCATGGCCGAGGTCCCCCTGTACCGGTCGTGGTATCGGCTCCGGCTGACCTGGATCTTCAACGACCGCGGCCACGACGGATTGCAGAGAGATGGTCAATGGCCGCACCAGCATCGGTCGATCAATGCGATGAACGACGGCCACCGGCGGTTCCTCACCCGGTATCTGGTCAAGGAGCTCGACGGGAACTTGGAGATGCTGGGCGATGTGTTGCCCACCTATCCGCCCTTCGGAAAGCGAATGCTGCTCGACAACCGCTGGTTCGCCAGCCTGACCCGCGACGACGTCCACTTGCAGACGACACCGATCGCCGAGATCCAGGATCAGTGCGTCCGCACCACGGATGGCCTCACCCATCCAGTCGACGTTCTGGTGTTCGCAACGGGCTTCGATGTCGTCAGATTCCTCGCTCCCATGCGTATCACGGGCCGTAGCGGCCGCACACTCGAGGCGGCCTGGGACGGTGACGACGCGCGTGCCTACCTCGGCGTCACGGTTCCGGACTTCCCCAACTTTTTCACCCTGTACGGTCCCAACACCCAGTTCGGCCACGGCGGAAGCCTCATCTCCATGATGGAGCTCCAGATGAATTACATCGCCGATCTGATGAACCAGATGATCACCAAGGACCTGGACTCCGTGGAGTGCAGCCAGGACGTCTACGACGACTACAACCGCAAAGTGGATGATGCGCACTCTCGGATGGTGTGGTCCCACCCCGGGATGGACGTCTACTACCGCAACTCCAAGGGGCGGGTCGTGGTCAACAACCCGTTCAAGGTGGTCGATTTCTGGGACATGATCCGTCGAGCCGATCTGGGCGACTTCCGGACCACCGAACGTGCCTCAGGAGACATGGGATGAAGATTGCAGGTTGCTCCGCAGTGATCAGCGGGGGAGCGTCGGGTCTGGGCGCGGCTGCCGCTCGCCGGTTGGCCCGGGCAGGCGCGAGCGTGGTGCTACTCGACCTTCCCCGTGCGGAGGAGGCAGGCGCTACGCTCGCCGCAGAGTTGGGGGGCGGCGCCGTTTTCGTACCCGGCGACGTGACGAATTGGGACGACGTGGGCGTTGCCATGCGGACAGCACGGGAACTTGCTCCGCTGCGGATCGCGGTTGCCGCCGCGGGAATTGCGACCAGCGGGAGTCTCGTGGGCCCGCGCAGCGACAGAGGAGAGCTGTTCGCGCAGACGGTGGCTGTGAATCTCGGCGGAACCTATGCCCTCCTCGCGCAAGCTGCTTCCACGATGAGTGAGCATGCGCAGACCGACGGAGACCGCGGAGTGGTGGTCTGCACTGCTTCGATCGCCGCATACGAGGGGCAGGTTGGGCAAGTGGCCTACGCGGCCTCCAAGAGCGGAGTCGCAGGAATGACGCTGCCGGCCGCGAGGGAGCTCGCCAGGCACCAGATCCGCGTCGTCACCATTGCCCCCGGTTTGTTCGAAACTCCGATGTTCGCAGGAGTCGCGGACGAGGTGCGCGCCTCGGTGGGCGCGCAGGTTCCACACCCGAGTCGGCTCGGCAATCCCGATGAGTATGCAGGTCTCGTGCAGCACGTGATCGAGAATCCGATGCTCAATGGTGAGGTGATCCGGCTCGACGGCGCGATCAGAATGGGGCCGCGATGAGCACGCTTCGATATCGACCCACTGCATTCTTTCGAGATATCGAATTCAAATCCGTTATTATGTAGCAAGTGAACGATTGAGTGTTGGGAGTTCAAGTATGGGTCCGTTGGCGGGGATCAGTGTGGTCGAGTTTGCAGGCATCGGACCGACGCCCTTCGTCGCTCTGTTGCTCAGCGACCTGGGAGCTGATGTGATCACCATCGACCGGGTACCTTCCGCGGATGGCGGTACACCAGACGACTTGGTCAGAATGACCACCGGGGGGCTCGGCCGGGGGCGCCGCTCCGTGGCCGTCGACCTCAAGTCGCCCGGTGGGATCGACACGGTGCTCGAACTGCTGAAGAACGCGGACGGACTGATCGAGGGGTACCGGCCTGGAGTGATGGAACGCCTGGGCTTGGGCCCGGAAGTGTGCCTGGCTCGAAATCCGCGCCTTGTCTTCGGGAGAATGACCGGATGGGGCCAGGACGGCGACCTGGCCCAGCGTGCCGGTCACGACCTGAACTACATTGCGGTCGCCGGCGTGCTCCACCACATCGGCGGCCGTGACCAGGCGCCCACAGTGCCGTTGAACCTCATCGGCGACTTCGGCGGTGGAGGCCTGCTCCTCGCATTCGGTATGGTCGCAGCGATGCTCGAAGCGAGGAACTCGGGGCGGGGCCAGGTGGTGGATGCGTCGATGGCCGAGGGCTCGGCGCTGCTGATGACAATGATGTACGAGCTGTCCGGGCGTGGCATGTGGGACCACGACAGGGAGTCGAACATGAACGACGGCGGCGCCCACTTCTACAGCGTGTACGCCACATCCGACGACAAGTATGTCGCGGTGGCCGCCATGGAACCGAAGTTCTACGCAAACCTACTCTCGGCGCTTGGGCTCGATGGCCGCGATCTGCCCGATCAGTGGGACCGCAGTCAGTGGCCGGCGCTGCGCGAAGTGTTCGCAGAGGTCTTCCGGACGCGGACTCGCGACGCGTGGACGGCGCTGCTGGAGAACACCGACTCGTGCGTCACTCCGGTCCTGTCCATGCTGGAAGCGCCCAGTCATCGTCACAACGTATCGCGGAATGCGTTCATCAAGGTTGATGGCATCACCCAGCCGGCCCCGGCTCCCCGATTCAGTCGCACGCCCACACAGGTGCGGCGCGGTGTGGCGGAACCGGGACAGCACTCGGTGGAGGTGCTCCGCGAAGCGGGTATCGATGAAGCAAGGATCGACGCGCTCCTCGCTTCCGGCTCGATCGCCTCAACGGATCAGGAGGTCAAGGCATGAACCCGGATCGATTCCTGAGGACGTTCGATGTCCTCGACGCACTCGCCGATGCCCCTGACGGGTTGCGGCTCACCGAGATCAGCCAGGCGGTCGGTGCGCCGGTCAGCAGCACCCACAACCTGCTGCAGACGATGCTCGCCGCCGAAATTATCGCGGCCACAGACGATCTCCACTACACGGTCGGCCCGAGAGCTGTTCGAATCGGCATCAAGATCATGAATTCGCTCGAAGTACGTACGCTCGGGCGCCGGCATCTCGAACGTCTTGCCAAGACATTGGGCAACGACGTGTACCTGGCGGTACGGGTCGGCGACCGGATCGTGTACGTGGATCGATTTCGCGGGACGCAGGCCGTGTCGGTCAACATCCGGATCGGCGATTCCTTGGCGCTGCATGCGACCGCGGCAGGAAAACTGTATGCCGCATATGAGGATGACTTGCGCGCGCGGGTGCTCGCTCGTCCACAACGTCGGTTGACATCCACGACGATCACTGAACCGGAATTGCTGGAAGCCGAGTTCGATCGGATCCGGCAGCGTGGACTATCCGTCAGCCGGGAGGAGGGCTATCCGGGAATCTTTGGAATTGCTGTTCCGGTCCGCGACGCTGCGGGGACGATGGCGGCTGCGATCCACGTTTCGGCGCTCAGCGCAGGCCTCGACACCGCCCGGGAAGACGAACTGATCGAGCAGAGCCAGCGGACCGCTGCGGACATCCAAGACGATCTCGGCGTCCCCGACCTCGCCGAGCTGGATTCGCCTGGCACCGCCGCCCCCGCCGGCGCGACTGCCACGAAGCCTGCTGCAAGAGTGACACGGCGCTGAAACATGAAGGCACCCAGCGACACCGACATCCCGGAGGCGCACCGAATAGACCCGCAGATGCGTCGACAGCTGGCGGCTCTGCGTGATTCTCTCGGACCACGCGGTTTCCTGAGCGTCGCCGACCTGAACGAAAGGCGTCGGCTGTACGACCGGCTGGGCATGAGCGTCACGGCTCCTGTCGAGCAGCCGGAAGTCGTCCGAAGCGACGTCGTTCTGGATGCGGGCTCGACGGTTCGGGCGCGGATCTACCAACCTGTCGAAGACCGCTGCGAGGGCGGACTGCTCTACATCCATGGCGGAGGTATGGTCATGGGCAGCATCGAGGCCGAGGACGCATATGCGGCACAACTGGCCTCGGGCACCGGGGCGACCACGGTCTCCATCGACTACCGGTTGGCCCCGGAGCACCCCTACCCGGCGGCAATCGACGATTGCACGGCAGCACTGACCTGGTTGATGGGTTCGGGCCACACGCTGGGGATCGAACCGGACAGAGTTGCCGTCTACGGCGTCAGCGGCGGCGGAGGGCTCGCAGCGGCGCTCGCCCTGCGGTGGCGCCACCGCAGAGACCCACCCATCGCGCTCCTCGCATTGGCGGCGCCCATGCTCGACGACCGCACCGACGAGCAAGGCGCTCAGCCGGCGCTCGGCGTCTGGGACAGCGAACACAACATCGAAGCGTGGCGTCATATCCTCGGTGATACGGCAGGAGGGACCGAGGTCCCCGCCGACGCCGCCGCGGCGCGCGCGACGGATCTGACAGGCATGCCGCCGACCTTCCTCGACGTCGGCTCGCTCGATCTCTTTCTCCCCGAAAACCTGCGGTTTGCACATGGATTGGCGACAGCAGGGGTATCCCTGGAACTGCACGTCCACCCCGGCGCGTACCACGGATTCGACCAGTTGGCTCCCGGGGCGGAGCGCACCCGTGAGGCATGGGGCCGACGCATCGAGGCGCTGCGCCGCGCCCTTCGGCGCGATCCGACCTTGCCCTGACACCGCACCACACCCGCCCGCCTCTTTCTCTTGTCAGGTGGGTGAACGAGCGATACCATCACAATTACCAAAACTGGAAATACATTTCGAAAGTAGGAAATCTTGAAGGTCCAGCGAATTGCCGTGATCGGCGCAGGGCCCGCCGGGCTGAGTGCAGCCAAACACCTCATTGGGCGGGGCTTCGACGTCACCGTCTACGAGAAGGGGTCCGAGGTCGGCGGGCTGTGGGTGTATGAGAACGACAACGGGATCGGCGCGGCATATCAGTCGCTGCGGATCAATTCCGAAGCGAGGGACACCGGTTACCGCGACTTTCCGATACCCGCGGAGGCATCCCTTTTCCCCACTCACTATGAGATGAGGGCTTACTTCAACGCCTACGCTGACCACTTCGGTTTGCGGACGCAGATCGTTGTCAACACGTCGGTCGACAGCGTCGAGCCCGTGGCAGAAGCACCCGACGCCCCGCGCTGGAAGCTGAAGCTGAACGACGGCACGGAACCCGAATTCGACCGTGTGGTGATAGCGAACGGACACCAGTCGATCCCGAGCCACCCCCCGTTCGCAGCCGACTTCACCGGTGATTACCTGCATTCACGTGACTACCGGGTCCCAGATCGGTTCGCCGGAAAGAAGGTCCTCGTAGTCGGGACCGGAAACAGCGGCCTGGACATCGCTGCGGATGTCTGCCTTGTGACGGACCGGACGGTGCTCGCCGCCCGCTCTCCCGTTCTGATCATGCCTCGGATGATGTTCGGTGCTCCGTTGTCGCGTTTTCTGGCGAAAGTGGAGCGCCCCTGGCTACCTTGGCCGCTGGCGCGCCGGGTCAGAGAACTGGTCACGCTGGTCGCGCACGGGCGGATGGAGCAATGGGGCTTCACGACACCGAAAACACGGACGCACCCCGCCAGTCACCCCACCGTGATGTCTCATATCGCGTGGAACCGAATCGCCGTCCGTCCAGGAACACGCAGCGCGGAAGGGACTACTGTTCGATTCGACGATGGAACGGAAGAGAATTTCGACGCCGTGATCGCCGCGACCGGTTACCAGTTCGACATCCCGTTCCTCAGTAGCGATGTGTCGCCGATCAACGGAGGGCGCATCGACCTGTACCGAAGGGCCGTGTCTCCGAGCTGGCCTGGCCTCTACTTCGTCGGCCTGTTCGATGTCAGCGGTGGCGCCAATATCCGGATGATCGACATCCAAAGCCGTTGGCTCGCCGCTGTCCTCGCCGGAGACGTCGACCTTCCCGACGAGGCCGCGATGCGGCGGGCGATCGCTGAAGAACACGAGCAGATGGCCCGGCTGTATCCGTCGGGGCGGCGATACGGACTCGAACTGGACCCCCGTGAGTACGGTCTCGCCGTTCGTGAAGACCTCGCGAAGGCGAAGGAGAGAACCGCTGCATCGTCGGCCCCGATCCCGCAACCCGCGCCGGCGCAAGCGATCAGCCGGTAGGAACCAGATGAGCCACCCCGTAGTAGCCGTCAATCACGTGAGCGTGCCAGCTCGTGAACTGGGTGAATCAGTGCGCTTCTACAAGGACTTTCTGCATCTCGAGCAGGTCCCGTCTCCGACCTTCGCAGTTCCGACCGCGTGGTTCTCGGTCGGTGACAGGACCCTTCATGTATACGAGTACGGCGAGACGACAGATGTAAGTCATATTCACCACTTTGCGCTGGAGGTAAGAGATTTCATGGGTTTGTACGACCACGCGACGAACCTGGGAATCAAAGAAAAAGGATTTCTCAGCACCATATACGAGCTTCCGGATGGCGGGGTCCAGATGTATGTGCGAGATCCGGCGGAGAACCTCATCGAATTGGTTTGCCGTGACCGGTCGACAGTGGACCGTGGCCGGATTCCCGAATACGCAGTACTTGCCGACACCATCTCACAAAAACCGGCGTCGGAAGGCGCGCGCATGTTCAATTACCACTTGCCATGAATAACACGCACTAGCTGACGGTCCCGTCGTCCAATCCACTCCTGCCGAGCGTCTCGTCTCACGCAGGCGACGCCGTTGGAATCCGCCGACTGATCGGCACAATGCGGTCTCGAGACCTTCTGAACGAAAGGGCCAACCGATGCAGGTCTACAAAGCTCTCGCCCAAGGGCTGATCGACCATGGTGTCAAGACATTGTTCGGCCTGATGGGCGACGGCAACCTCTACCTGGCGAACCACTACTCCTCGATCCCTGGAGCCACATACATCGCATCGGCGCACGAGGCCGGCGCCGTGTTGATGGCCAATGGCTACGCCAGTGTTTCAGGAGAGGTCGGCGTGGCGACCGTCACCCACGGTCCAGGATTGGCCAACGCCCTTCCTCCTGTGATCGACAGCGTGCGGAGCCGCATGCCGATAGTGTTGATCTGCGGCGACACCGCAGACGGCGATCGAAACACCTTGCAAGACATCGCGCAAAGAGAACTGGTTCTTCCGACAGGGGCCGGTTTCGAACAGGTACGGCGCCCGGAGACCGCTGTTCAGAATTTGCGCGAGGCCTTGCGGCGAGCCACCGCAGAACGCAGACCAATCGTACTCAACGTGCCGGTGGACTACATGTGGAAAGAGGTTGACTACCAACATGACCCGCTGCCGCCTGCGGACCGGGACATCACACTGGACCCTGACGCGATGGACCAAGCGGTCGGCGTTGTTGCTGCCGCCGAGCGCCCGATTATCCTGGCCGGCCGCGGAGCGGCGACACCGAGCGCTCGGGAAGCCATCTGCCGGCTTGCCGAGAGACTCGGCGCGCCGGTAGCAACCACCTTGCGTGGAAAGTCCCTATTCTTGGCGGACCCAGGGGCGCTGGGAGTATTCGGCACGCTCTCCACCTCCGCCGCTCTGGACCAGATCGGCAAGAGCGATTGTGTCATCGCGTTCGGTGCGAGCCTGAATTCCTGGACCACGGATTCAGGGGCCCTCCTGAGCGGCAAGCGAGTCGTGCATTGCGATAGTGATCCACAGGCGATCAGGCGACACATCGATGTCGATGCTGCTGTGCTGGGCGACGTTGCGACGATCGCGCACGCGATCATCGGGTATCTCGATGAGGCCGAGGTCCCTGCCCGCCGGTTTCGGGACGACTGGATCGGGAAGTCTGCTGATCTCGAGGAGTACGGCATCCCACCGTCTCCCGCTTCTCTCGCGGGGAGTATCCCATTCCGCGAGACCGTGCGGGCAATCGACCGATTGATACCCGAGGACCGAGTGGTCGTAGTTGATGCCGGTCGCTTCATGTTTGCAGGCTATAAGCTGCTACACGTTCCTGACCCCCATTCTCTGGTGCATACCTGCAACTTCGGTGCGATCGGCCTGGGCATGGGGAACGCGATTGGAGCCGCGCTCGCCGCGCAGGGCCGGCCGGTATTCCTCGTCTGCGGAGACGGCGGCTTCATGCTCGGTGGAATCACTGAGTTCGTCAGCGCCGTACAGAACGGGATCGACGTGATTGTCATGGTCCTGAACGACTCGTCGTATGGTGCCGAGCACATTCAGTTTCGTAACCGGAACATGGATCCGTCCCGGACACTGTTCCGGTGGCCGGATCTCTCGGCGCTTGCAATTGCCCTCGGGGGCGAGGGAGTCACAATGCGAGTTCCTGACGATCTCACAACGGTGGAGAAAGCCATTGTCAATCGCACACGACCGCTTCTGATCGAGGTCAAACTCGACCCCGACGACGTGCCCACCGAGTGATCGGAGCAGACGGCGGCGGGTTCGGACTCGCCGTCACCCTCGAGGTCACGGAAGGCTGAGAACTCTCGCGCGGGCGTCTGCGTGGTCGACCCTGTTCGATCTGGTGGCACCGCTGAGTGTGGGTATTGCGTCACGCACGGTCATGCGTGGTGAGTTCGTGTCTCGGGGTCAGGGTTCTGCTGGTGTCTCTGTTCGATGAGCCAGGTGGCGATCTGCGTTCGCGAGGTGTAGCCGAGTTTGCAGAGGATACGTTCGACGTGGCCCTGTGCCGTGCGCTGCGAGATGACCAGCTTTGCGGCGATCGCCCTGTTGGTCAGTCCCTCGGCGACGAGCTCGGCGACTTGTCGTTCACGTCGGCTCAGGGTGTCGACTTCGGGAGACTTCCCGGGTACGGGTTGTTCATCGAAAGCGAATCTGACCGCATCGTCGACGCTGAATGCGCTGCCGTGCTGGTATTTCTCTTCGAACTGTCGATCACCGAGCGCGCTGCGTGCCTGCTGTTCGCAGTCGCTGTGATAACTCAGACCGGTGAGATAGTTGGCCATGGTTCCGCCGACCTCCCGCCAAATTGCGGCGGCGGCTCCGAGGAGGACTGCGGCGCAGCCGGGATTGTGGTCGGCTTCGATCCATGCCAGGGCTTCCAGGCTGCAGCCGATGCCAAAGGAGTCGTCGGCACGAGTCGACATTCGGATTCCCTCCTCGATGACCGCTCGCGCCCGGGGCAGATCGCCATCGCGCCACCACGCCCAGGCCCCAATCATCGCGGACCGTCCGCAGTAGACGATGTCGCCGAGTGTCCAGGAAAGGGCCAGCATTCTCTGGTGGCGGACGCGCGCCTTCGACGCGTCACCAAGCGACATGTAAGCGAGTCCTTCGCCCAACAGGCTCCCTATGTGAAAGAAGTCGGCGCCCTCAGCGTCTTGTGCGGCGCCGATCGCCTCCTCGAAATGTGGCACGGCAGATACGGAGTCGCTGTTGTAGAGAGCGAGAAATCCTCGGACGTATCCCCGGAGCGCACGCATCGAGGTGTCGCCGGGTCGGTCCTCGAGGGAATCGGCGCGGGCCAGCAGGCCCACACCCTCAGCCACGTCTCCCTGCACCCCCGCAAACAGGCTGACCAGGTACAGGGCTTTGGCCAGATCCGCGCTGGATTCGCCGTCCGCGGCGGCGAGGACCCGGTCGAGCCAGAGCCGGCCCTCCCGGAGGTATCCGCGGGAGAACCAGAACGGGAACAACCCGACCGCCATGCGGAGACCGGCGGCGGCCCCGTCTGGTTCGGAAAGGAAGAATTGAAGGGCAGCACGAAGATTCGGCTCTTCCCGGTCGAGGCGATGGAGCCAGTGCAGCTGACGAGGACTGATAGTGTCTGCCGCGGCACGCATGATCAGCTCCTGGTACCAGTCCTGAAAGCGTCTGCGCAAATTGGGGTATTCGCCCGTGGACTGCAGTTTTTCCTGGGCGTACTCGCTCAAGATATCCAGCATCCGGTACCGGACCACGTCGCCTGCCTCTTCCCGGATCAGGATCGATTTGTCGACCAGTGCCGTCACGACGTCGAGGAGGTCGCCGCCCCGATCACCGTCGCCGCAGATGGCCTCGGCGGCATCGAGTTCGAAGCTACAGGCGAACATCCCCAACCGTGCCCACAGACGCTGCTCCTGCGGGGTGCACAGCTCGTAGCTCCAGTCGATGGACCACCGCAGCGCCTTCTGCCGGGCCGGTGCGGCACGGCTGCCGCCGGTGAGCAGTCGGTATCGATCGGTCAAACGGTCGAGGATCTGGTGCACGGACATGACTCGCAGCCGGGCTGCGGCCAATTCGATCGGCAACGGCAAACCGTCCAGGCGAGCGCAGATCTGCGCCACCGCAACTTGGTTGTCCTCGGTGAGTTCGAACGCGGGAACGGCCGCTTCCGCCCGTTGCACGAACAACGCCACCGATTCGTAGCTGGGCAACCCGCGAAGCGAGGACGCGCGGCGTGGGTCGGGGGCTGACATCGGCGGAACTCGGACCACCGCTTCCCCGCTGAGTCTGAGCGGCTCCCGGCTCGTTGCCAGGATGCGTACCCCTGGGCAGGTCCGCAACACCGCGTCCGCCAGTGCTGCCACCGCCTCGAGCTGGTGCTCACAGTTGTCGAGCACCAGCAACACTTGCTTGTCGGCGAGGTAGTCGGTCAGGTGGACCAATGGTGCTCCCGCGGATTGGTTCCTCAGTCCAAGGACAGCCGAGACGACACCGGTCACCAATTCCGGATCGGAGAGCTCACTGAGCTCGATCAGCCAGACCCCGTCGGTGAACGCCCGCTGCGAGTCGGTGGCGACTCGCAGCGCGATCCGGGTCTTCCCGACGCCCCCGATTCCGGTCAATGTCACCAGACGGGACGCGGACAGCATCTTCTTCGTCTCGCCCACCTCGTGGCGGCGGCCGACGAAACTGGTCAGCTCGACCGGTAGGTTTCCGCCCTTGCCTCGGACCCGAACTGGCATCGAATTGCTCGAACCGCCGCCCGATCTCGTCTTCGTGTTGGGCGGCGGCACGGGCACCGGGGTGAGTTCGGTCGGGCGGCCCGCGAGCCCGGCTCGACTGGATTGCTCGTTCATGGATCCTTCACTGATCTCGGTGGGCACTGGAACGTCGTCAGTCCGGAGATCTCGAAACCGGTCGTGGCGGCGCGGCGGTCCTGCGGGATGCACGCTGCGGGCTGCTACCGTGCCGGTCAGACGACGAGTGTGATGCGCCGTCCCAGCTGGCGGTCGTACTCGTCGTGCGCAGCCACGATCTCTGAGAACGTGAACGCTGTCGACTCGGGAAGGTTGAGCTCACCGGCGGTGAGGTGTTCGGCGAGTGCGTGCAACATCGCGCCGGACTCGTGAGTGATCACCAGCGTCGCGCTCTCCGTCGACACGCTGTGGGGCGGGCTTCCCGGGACAACGGTGACGTAGTGCCCCCCGGGTCGTAACGCGGCGGACAGATCAATTCCGGCGGTGTCGATCACTCCGTCGACGCGGGAGACCGGCGGTGAGCCGATATACACTTCCTCGGCTACTCCGGTCGGCAACATTTCCGCTTGCTCGGCCCGTCGAACCAACGCGTGTGCGCGGTGTCCACGGAGATGGAGAAGCTGCAGTGCGATACGTCCGACGGCACCGGCGGCGCCCGCGACAAGCACGTCAGATTTCTTGGTCAACTGCAGAGCATCGACGGCCTGCATCGCCGTCAAGCCGGGTAGGGGTAATTGGGCAAGGATGGCCGGGTCGACGTCTTCGGGGGCACGGGCAAGGGACGTTTCCGGCAGGCAGACGAACTCTGACCAGGTCCCGTTTCCGGTGAGCGCCGACGTCGAGGCACCAATTACCCGAGCACCGGGCAGAAATCGGTCGGCATTCGGGCCCGTCTCCTCGACGGTGCCCACCAGGTCGTACCCGAGCGTGAACGGCGCACTTCCCTGAAGCGGGATCACCCCGCTACGAATCTTCACGTCCGCGGGATTGATCGCCGATGCTTCGAGGGCGATGAGTACTTCACCCTCGCCCGGACTGGGGACGGGAATATCTCGCAACTGGAGCACATCGGTGTATCCGGGAGAATCGAACTGAACAGCGAACATGGTTCTTACCTTTTCGTGTATGTGAGAGCGAGGACGATCTCGGGCTGTGGCGGAGCGATCGACACGTGTCGGTTCTCCTTTGTGTGGGCTGGTGAGGTACCCGGTTCCTCCACTGTGGATGCGGGGTACCGTCCTCCTAGCCGAGGGCGACCGAGTGGTTTGCAGTGAGCCACCCGGTCGCCCGGCAGAACGTGGCAGGTGCAACACGTCCGACTGCGGTCGGCTATCGAAGCGACCGCAAGCCCACGCGAATCTCTTCTGCCAGGAGCTGTGGCTGTTCCCAGGCCGCGAAGTGCCCGCCCTTGTCGAGCTTGTTGTAGTGGACGAGGTTGGGATACGCCTTCTCTGTCCAACTGCGCGGTGCCTGATAGAGCTCGTCGGGAAAGACGCTCACGGCAACCGGGATGGAGACGCCCCTGGTGGCGAGGAACGCCGGGGACGTGAGTTCCCAATAGAGGCGAGCCGCAGACACCGCGGTGTTCGTCAGCCAGAACAGCGTGATGTTGTCGAGGACATCGTCTCGCGTCAGGCCTTCTGGCTGTCCGGCGAAGGCCCGGGAGATCAGCTCCAAACTCTTCGCGTCGTGGTCGAGCATGAAGGTTGCCAGTCCGACGGGCGAATCCGCCAATCCGGTCAGTGTCTGTGGGCGCGAACCCATCTCCACGGCGTAGCCGATGTGCTGGTAGAAGAAGGCCAGCTGGTCGCTGGCGGCCTTTTCGTCGTCGGAGAGGTCGGACGGCAGTGGGTTGCCGGTGCGGAGCGCCTGGTCGATCTCGGGTGGAACCACACTAGCCATGTTGGTGTGAATGCCGAGCAGTTCCGGCGGCGCCTGTAGAGCCATCAGTTCCGTGACGATCGCACCCCAGTCGCCGCCGTGGGCCGCGTACTGCGTGTACCCGAGGCGCTTCATCAGCTCGACCCAGGCTCGGGCGATGCGGTCGAGGCCCCAGCCGGTGGTGGTCGGCTTGCCCGAGAACGCGTAGCCGGGCCCCGACGGAATCACCAGATGAAAAGCGTCCGATGCGTCACCACCATGAGCGGTGGGATCGGTCAGCGGTTCGATGATCTTCAGCTGCTCGATGATCGACCCGGGCCACCCGTGCGTGACGATGAGCGGCAACGCGTCCTCGTGCTTCGAGCGAACGTGAATGAAGTGAATGTCGAGCCCGTCGATCTCTGTGATGAACTGCGGCAGAGCGTTCAGCTTCGCCTCAACCTTGCGCCAGTCATAATCTGACGCCCAGTACTGCGCGAGTGCCTGACTCGTCGCGAGTTGCACGCCCTGCGACTGATCTGCGACGGTCTCCTTGTCGGGCCAGCGTGTGGCCGCGATGCGCTGGCGCAGAGCCTGGATTTCGGTCTCAGGGATGTCGACCGTGAACGGCCGGATCGCGACGTCGGATGTGACAGGCATGTGGGTTCCTTGCTGTGTTGATTGGTGGTCGAGAATGGCTTTTGGGTGGATTGGCGCCTCTGGCTCGTCGAGTCTGTTTACATACGCGGTGAACGGATCAGACGGAGGAGGTACCGATGGGCAAGAAGAGTTGAGGGAGCGTTAGATGGGCAGCTCCGTCCCGGCCTGTTCGGCGACCATATAGGCGGCGTACCAGTCGGGCCAGTTCTCGTCGTACTGCCCGCCGTTGCGCTTCTCGTGTTCACCGTGGGCGATGGCCGCGCGGAAGAGTGCATTCACCAGGTCACGGTGGGAATTGAATACTGTGGTGGCGGAGTCGATCCGGCCGGGAAGACGGGTGGTGACTTCCTGCAGCTTCCAGGTGTTGCCATCGGGATCGTGGAAGGTGGCGTACGAGTTGTAGCTGGAATGGTCGGGGTCCGGTCCGGGGACCGGGCCGTTCGCGGTGTAGTGGAAGATGTCGCTGACATCGGTTCCGGCGACGGTCAGCTGCTGGTGGGCGGCGCCGATGTCGGAGACGATCAGGAAGGCTGAGGCGGAGCCGGGTGCGGCGGTGGTCAGGTCGGTGCCGAAGTGGATCGAGGTGTCGGCGCCGGTCGGGGTGAACTGGACGACGCCGGAGCCGGGCGGTGTGAAGTCGTGTCGCCAGCCGAGTTGCGTGTAGAAGTCGGTGGCCCGATCCATGTCGGAGACGGGGAGGACGAGCACCTCGAGTTTCATGTCGACGTTCGTGACCGTCGCGGTGGTGGTCGCCGTGGTGGTGCGGGTTTCGGTCATGGTCATGACTTCCTTCTGTGGATTTCTCTGGTGGGTGATACTGATGAGGCGGGGGATGGGGGAGTATTGACCTTCGTCGGCTCCCCCTGGGGCGATCGACGGTGCGACTGCCTACATTGGGGTGATGCCGAGTGCGGCGGTGGCGACTGCGGCACTTCCAGGCTGAAGCCGGTGCCAAACGAATGTGGTGAACCGCTTCCAGGAGGAGGTGCTGCTGGTGGGCGAGTTGTTTCGGTGGAGGTGTGTGCTGTTCATGCCGATAAGACTCGCAATTTCGCGGCGAGTGTGACGGCGGTGATCTACGTGCTTCACTACCCGCATTTCCTACGCAGGTATGCGCCCAGTGGACCCATCCCTGAGTTCCGGAGGGAGAAGACTGATCGGTCTGTTCAGGACGGCACTGCGACAGGCATCAACCGATCCGGGACCGGAGCGCCCCCCGGGGAATCAGGACTGTCTCGCCGGTGACGCAGACCCGGGACGGTGTCACACGAAGTGGGGAAAATGCCCCGAACTACGGATTCCGGGAATCGATACTCTCCTCGCGAGCGATCCAGGCGGCAAGCTGCGCGCGGGATCGATGTCCCGTCTTCGTGAGGATGCGGTCTACGTGTCCTTCTGCGGTACGGGGCGAGATGACCAATCTTTCCGCGATTTCCTTGTTCGTCAGTCCCTCGGCCACCAGCTTTCCCACTTCTTTCTCGCGAGGTGTGAGTTTCACTTTCGCTGAAGGAGTGACGGCCGCTGCCGGCGCAGACGTGCGCTTGTGCAACGCGAATTCAATCGACGCGAGGTGATCGAGGCGTTCACCGGCCTGGCATTCTCTGTCGAACGCAGAGTCACCAAGCAACTGACGGGCGCGTTTTTCGTAACGAGTCCGTGTGCGGACCAACTCGTCGCTTCCGAAGAGCGGAGAGCTCCCCATTTCGCTGCACAGCGTCCGCCCGACCCCCAACAGGCGTGCGGATCGAACCGGGTTTCCTTCCTCGATCGCGATCCACGCCAGAATCTCGGTGCATACAGACACGCCCAACCAGTCGCTCAATGACTGCTTCAGTTCGATCGCTTCTTTCAACGAGTCCGATGCTTGTGCGAACTCGCGCTGGGTCCAGAGGGCAAGTCCACGCGACCAGAGCGCCCATGACGTGGCAAAACGCTCCCGCAGCGACTTGCCCAGGGCGATGGTTTCGTCCGCCGAAGCGATTGATTGTTCCAGGTTTCCGGACAGGCAGTGCACGAAAGCCAGTTGAGCGCCACCCAGCAGTGTCAGGGAGTTGACTTCCCCTGACTCCGCGTGATGTTTCATGGCGGCATTGAGAAGCTCCAACGCAACGTCGAGATTTCCGTCGATCTCCTCCACTGTGCCCCGGAACTGAAGTGCAAACGCCTGGGCGGTTCGATCACCGATCGATTCCGCAACGGCGCTGCTTTCCAGCAGATATCGCTTGGCGGTGGCGTTGTCGCCTTGAAGCATTGAGTACCAGCCGATCACCCAGAGCGCTTTCGCCCTCTCGCTGCTCGGCTGCCGGTCGGCCTCCAAGGCGCGGGTCAGCCAGTACCGCCCGTCGCGCAGGAGGCCACTCGCGTTCCAGAAGAACCACAGCGATCCCGCCATACGGAGACCGGTTCGGGCTTCGCCAGGGGTAGACAGGCAGTACTCGAGCGCCGACCGCAGATTCGCCCGCTCGTGCCGGAGACGCCGGTTCCATTCCAGCTGACCTGATCCCCGTGACTGACCCTCGCTGCGTTCGGCCAAACGCAGGAAATAGTCTCGATGATTCCTGTGCCACGTATCCTCTTGGCCTTGCTCGGCAAGCTTCTCGACTGCGTAGGCGTTGATACTTTCCAGCAATTTATATCGAACTGTAGATCCAGATTGAACGGTGGAAATGACCGATTTTTCAACGAGACTCGAGATCAAGTCAAACGCGTCCGGGAGGATATCCGGATCAGTGCACACACTCTCGACCGCGTCGAAATCGAAACCGCTCGCGAATACCGACAGCCGCGCCCACAGGACTTGTTCTTCCGGCGAACATAGATTGAAGCTCCAATCGATGGCGCCACGCAGCGTTTGATGCCGCACCGGTCCGCCACGGTTCCCCCGAGTCAACAGATCGAAAAGTGCGCCTTCCCGCGACAGGACGCGGTCGAGGGGAAGGGACCTGATCCGGACTGCGGCGAGTTCGATAGCCAGAGGGATGCCGTCCAGCCGTTGGCACAGACGGGCAACCCTCAAGCGGCTCTCGTCGTCGAGGGTGTATCCGGGGACGACGGATGCAGCGCGTTGCTCGAAAAGATCGACCGCCTCGGAATGAAACATCGTGCCGTCTTGTCCGTCAGCGGGCTTGTCTTCGTTGAGAACCGGCATGGGGGGTACCTCGAACACGGTCTCGCCCAGTACACCGAGAGGCTCTCGACTGGTTGCCAGGATCTGCACGCGGTCCGTCCCCCGAGCAATCTCGGCGGCGACGCTTCCGCACGCCTCGATCAAATGCTCGCAGTTGTCCAAGACGATGAGTGCATGTCTTTCACCGAGGAATTCAAACAGGTAGTGAGTGCCATCCGCATTCATTCCGTCTCGAATGTCGAGCGCCTCGGTTATTGCGCTGACGACAAGGTCTGGACTCGAGATCGCGGCGAGATCCACAAACCAGGTGCCGCCGGTGTAGGTTCTGCGCACTTCCGCGGCGACGCGGCATGCCAGCCGGGTTTTACCTACCCCACCAAATCCGGTGAGGGTCACTATCCGGGAATCCGACAGACGCGCCTTGATCGCGGCCACTTCTTTGCGGCGTCCGACGAAACTTGTCACTTCGCGAAAGAATTCGTGTGCATGGGAGACGAGTTGGTGCCCCGCAGCCCTCGCGTTCTCCTCTGGTTGCACGTCTCCTGGTTCGGTGTGCAGTGCCATCTCGTCGAGGGGGAAACCATGGAGACGTTGAGATGCTCGGAGTTGCTGACCGAGTTCCGTGGCGGATGGGCGGCCCTCCGGGGCGCCGGCCATGGCACGTTCGATGATCGCGCTGACGTCCTCGGGAACACCGTGCTTGCGTGGGTCCGGACCAGGCTCGGCGGCGATCCTCAGGAACTGGGCGACCACCTGCTCGCCGCTGCGGCGTTCGAATGCAGCGTGACCGGTCACCGCAGCGAACAACGTGGCCCCGAGACCGTACACATCGGAAGCAGCACTCGGGGGCTGGCCGGTCACCACCTCGGGTGCGGTGAACGCCGGCGACCCCGTCACGACGCCGGCGGTGGTTTCGAATCCGCCGGCGATGCGGGCGATGCCGAAATCCGTAAGCGCCGGCTCGCCGTAGTCGCTGACCAGGATGTTCCCGGGTTTGACGTCGCGGTGAAGGATCCCGAGGCGGTGGGCAGTCTCGAGGGCACCGGCCATCTTCACCCCGAGT
>NZ_BCWY01000020.1 GCF_001894825.1 Rhodococcus jostii NBRC 16295
TCGACAGTTCTGATACACCCGGCGTCGCGCGATCGCCGCGGTTACCGTCCGAGCAGCTGATGCGCCCGCAGTCCGACGTACAGCTCGGCGGCGTCGATCGGGTCGGAGAAGTCGCGTCCGGTGAGGGTGTGGATTCTCCGCAGCCGGTACAGGACGGTGTTGCGGTGGTAGTGCAGTTGGGTGGCTGCCGCGGTGGTGGAGCCGCGGCAGGAGAACCAGGCGTCGAGGGTGGCGAGCAGGCTTTCCTGCTCCTCGGCGGGCAAAGCCAGCACCGGTCCGAGGATCTGGGTCGACGCGAGCTTCCCGGCGTCGGGGACGCTGACCAGCAGTAGCGACACCGGCACCGACTCGTAGCGGGTGATCGGGCTGCCGGAGTGTCCCGCGCAGCGGCGGGCGATCCGCGCCTGCTCCACGGCCTGACCGGTTCCACCGGGGCGGCCGAATACCGAGCTGACCCCGATCCGGCCGTGACCGGTGCGGCCGAGAACGTCGAGCGCGGACTCCAGCACCTCGCCGCCTGCGGCCCACAGCAGTCCGACCCGACCGTCGACCTCCGTGTCCCACACCGAATCGACACCCGCGCCGCGAAGATCCGACTGCACGACGTCCGCGGCGGACGGTGAGGCCGCCGCCTCCACGGACACGACGACGAACGTGCTGCTCTCCGGGATCCGGAACGTGCGGAGCGCATCGGCGGCACCGGCCGGATTGGCGGCGTGGTCACCGAACAGGGTCCTGATCAGCCGGCCACGCGACTCGGCGTCCTCGCGTGCGCGCATGTCGGCGGTCTCCCGATACGCCTCCGCCGCGCTGTCCGAGTAGACGTCCACGAGCGCCCACACCTGGGCGGCCATGTCGAGCAGGGCGTTGGTGGCGCGGCCCTCCGAACGGTTCATCAGTTCGTCCCAGATCAGGCGGCCGCCGAGCCGGAACGCGTGCAACAGCGCCGCCAGCGGCACGCCCTGTTCGGCCTTCAGCTGCCCCGCCGCCCGCGCCGCCTCCAGCCGGATCGGGGCGCTGCCCGACAGGTTGCCGAGCATCGCCGTCAGATTGTCGACGCACGCCCCGTACAACTGCTCGGGAGTCAGGAGCGTCGCCTCCACATAGCCGTGCTCGGCCGACAGGATGCGCGACACGAGTTCCTCGGACAACTGATCGACGGAATCGAGCATCGATCCCAGGAGATCGGTGGGCGACGGCGCGACATCCGGGCTGACGGTCATCCGGCAAGACTATCCACCTGCCGTGGTCCACGCCATACCCGTTTGTGCGACGGCATAGCGCCCACGACGACATTGTCAGCCGCCGCCTATGGCGCGGGGAGCCGGAACAGGACGAGAATCAGTGTTCTACGCCACAGTGTTCTTCTCGTTCTGTGGCGCGGTCCACCATGCAACTCGACCCGAGCGGAGCTGTCCACAGTGAGCACCACAGAACCCGAGGCCACCTCCAACACCCCCGACGCCACCTCTCTGTACCCGGACGTCGACGCCGCCCTCGCCGCCCTCGCCGAGGGCGAGAAGACGTGGGCCGGCCTCTCCCTCACAGACCGCCGGGAACTGCTCGACAAGGTGCACGACCTCACCGTGCAGCACGCCGCCGACTGGGTGGACGCCGCGGTCGCGATCAAGGGGCTGGACCCGAAGTCGCCGCTGGTCGGCGAGGAATGGATGTCCGGACCGTACCCCCTGGCCACCGGCACCGCGGCGCTGTCCGCCAGCCTCGCGAAGCTCGAATCGGGAACCAGCCCCCTCGACGGCGCCGCGTTCGGCACCGCACCCGGAGGTCGCACCACCGTCAAGGTGCTGCCCCTGAACATCTTCGACAAGCTGCTGCTCAATGGATTCAGTGCGGACGTGTGGCTGCAACCGGGAATCGATCGTGCGACGGCACAGCGCGACGCCGGCCTTGCCCAGCGCGACCCGTCGCGGACCCAGGGCATCGGCGTCGTGCTGGGCGCCGGCAACATCACCTCGATCGCCCCGCTCGACACCCTCTACGAACTGTTCGCGCACAACCGCGTCGTCGCGCTCAAGCTCAACCCCATCACCGACCGACTGCTGCCCGTCCTGACGCGGGTCCTGGAACCGCTCGTCTCCATCGGCGCGGTCCGGTTGCTCACCGGCGGCGCCGAGGTCGGGACGTATCTGGTGCACCACGACCTCGTCGACCACGTGCACATGACCGGCAGCGCGCTCACGCACGACGCGATCGTGTTCGGCACCGGCGAGGAGGGCGCGCGCCGCAAGGCAGCGAACGAGCCCATACTCGGCAAGGCCATCTCCAGCGAACTCGGCGGCGTCTCCCCCACCATCGTCCTACCCGGCGAATGGAGCAGCGCCGACATCAAATTCCAGGCCGAACACATTGCGACGCAACGACTCCACAACGGCGGCTACAACTGTGTCGCCGCGCAGGCCGTCGTCGTCTCGTCCGAGTGGAAGCAGCGCGACGAATTCGTCGCGGCGTTGCGGGACGCCCTCGACCGGGCGCCGGAACGCGCGGCGTACTACCCCGGCAGCGACGCCCGAGTCGCCGGCGCCACCGCCTCGTTCCCCACCGCGGCACACCTCGGCAAGAGCGGCGGCCGCGTCCTGGTCACCGATCTCGAACCCGGCGATTACGCGCCACTCCTGCAGACCGAATACTTCGCGCCGGTACTCGGCGTGATCGACCTCCCGCACGGCGGCTCCGCGTTCGCGGCACACGCCGCCGACCTCGTGAACGAGGACTTCATCGGCACCCTCGGAGTCAACATCGTCGCCGCACCGAAGACCATCCACGCGATGGGCGCGGCGTTCGACTCGCTGCTCGAGAGCCTGCAGTACGGGACCATCGCGGTCAACGCGTGGACCGGCGTCGGGTACCTCACCGCCACCGCGACGTGGGGCGCCTTCCCCGGCCACACCCTGAACGACGTCCAGAGCGGCATCGGCGTCGTCCACAACGCGCTGCTCATCGACCGGCCCGAGCGCACCGTCGTCCGCGGCCCGTTCCGCCCGTCGCCACGGTCGATCCTGAACCGCGAGATGTCCATCTCCCCCAAGCCCCCGTGGTTCGTCAACAACCGAACCGCTGCCACGACGGGTCGATTGCTGACAGGATTTGCCGGTGCACCCTCGTGGACCCGGCTCCCCGCGATCTTCGCGTCCGCGCTGCGCGGATGAGGGCAGTGCGTCCTCGATCCCTCACCCCCCGTCGAAGTGGAGATGACCGATGAATCAGGAACTGTCAGTGGCCGACTACGTGATCGTGGGGTCGGGTTCGGCAGGCGCGGTGCTCGCGGATCGGCTCAGCGCCGACTCCGGCAGCCAGGTCGTGGTCCTCGAGGCGGGATGTGAGGACAAGGACAAGTTCGCGCACATTCCCGCCGCATTCTCGAAACTGTTTCGCAGTGAGATGGATTGGGATTACCTGACGGAACCGCAACCCGGACTCGGTGGGCGCAAGATCTACTGGCCGCGCGGCAAGATGCTCGGCGGCTCGTCGTCGATGAACGCGATGATGTGGGTGCGCGGATTCGCCGCCGACTACGACGAGTGGGCCGAACTCACCGACGACTCCTGGTCGTTCAAGGAAGTGGTCAAATACTTCCGCCGCATCGAGAACGTGCAGGACGCGTCGGCCGCCGACAGCGGAACCGGCGGGCCGATCGTCGTCTCGCACCAGCGGAGCCCGCGGGCGCTCACCGGGTCGTTCCTCGAAGCGGCCCAGGAGACCGGATACCCCGTCGAACGGGCGAACACCAATCGACCCGAGGGCTTCTCGCAGACCATGGTCACACAGAAGCGGGGCGCCCGCTGGAGCACCGCCGACGCTTACCTCAGGCCCGCCCTGAAGCGGAAGAACCTGACCGTCCTCACCGGCGCCCAGGCCACCCGGGTCCTCTTCGAGGGATCCGCCGCGGTCGGCGTCGAATACGAGAAGGACGGGGTCCGGCACACGGTGCGCGCCGCGAAGGAAGTGATCCTCTCCGGCGGGGCGATCAACACCCCGCAACTCCTCATGCTGTCGGGCATCGGCGACGAGCAGCAACTGCGTGAGCACGGCATCGCGGTGCAGCAGCACCGGCCGGCGGTCGGGAAGAACCTGCTCGATCACCTGGTGTCGTTCCTCGGCTACCGCGTCGACTCGGACTCGCTGTACGCGGCGGAGAGGATCCCGGAGTTGCTCAACTACCTGACCCGGCGCCGAGGCATGCTGACGTCGAATGTCGGTGAGGCGTACGGCTTCACACACAGCCGGGACGGCCTGACACTGCCCGACCTGGAGATGATCTTCGGACCCGCACCGTTCTTCGACGAAGGTCTCATCGCGGCGACCAGTCACGCCGCGGTGCTCGGCACCATCCTCCTCAAACCCGAGAGCCGCGGCGAGATCTCGCTGCAGTCGGCCGATCCCCTCGCCAAACCGATCATCGATCCCCGCTACCTCAGCGACAGCGGCGGAGTAGACCGGCAGGCGATGATCGAAGGCCTGCGACAGTGCGACGCCTTCGCCTCGGCGCCGGCACTGAAGTCGAAGCTCGGCACTCTGATTCGACCGGCGGTCGAACCGAGCACTCCCCTCGACGAGATCCTCGAACGCGCGCTGGAGGAGAACGCGCACACGCTGTACCACCCGGTCGGAACATGCCGCATGGGCACCGATGACGCGAGCGTCGTCACACCCGAGCTGAAGGTGCGCGGCGTCGACAAACTGCGGGTGGCCGACGCGTCGATCATGCCCGCCATCATCCGCGGGCACACCCACGCACCCTGCGTCCTCATCGGTGAGCGTGCGTCGGATCTGATCCGGAACTCGTAGGGCGCTGCGCGCCCCGTGCGTGGTTCGCGAGTGCAGAGACTCGTCAACCACGCACGGGCGGCGGAGCCGCCTCAGTACCGGCGCGCCGCGTAGAACGGCATCGAGTCGAGCGGCGCTTCCTTCACCGGCTGTCCGGCGGTCGGCGCGTGGACGACCGTGCCGTTTCCGGCATAGAGCCCGACATGCTGCGCACCGTTGAAGAGGACGAGGTCGCCGGGCTGCAGGCTGCCCTTGTCCACCGGCGATCCGCCGTTCACCTGGTCGTACGTGGTGCGGGGCAGCGAGACGCCTGCCTGCTTGTACGCGCACTGCACGAGACCCGAGCAGTCGAAGGCATTCGGACCGGTCGCACCCCAGACGTAGGGCGAGCCGAGCTTCGACTCGGCGGCCGCGAGGGCTTGGGAACCGTGGGTGGACGGCATCGCCGGCGGCGCGGGCAGCGGCCCCGGAAGTGGCGCAGGGCCGGGGCCCGGGGCAGGAGCCGGAGCCGGAGCCGGAGGCAGTGGCGGAACACCCGGTACCTCGAACGTCCCAATCCCTGGGATGGTGATCGGCTCCGCTGCAGCGGGAGCGGCGGGCAGCATGAACGCTCCCACTCCCACACCGGCGGCGATCAGAAGACCGCCGGTCGAAAACTGCAGACGATTGCCCCGACGCAATCTATGCTTGGCCATTGAGCTGAGTCCTTCGATTCATTCGGTGTCCGGCGGCATCCGTGCCATTCGGACGAGATGTTAGATAACATCCCGGTCACGGAGTCGGGGGACAACGGCCGAATGGCCCATACACATACCTGTTTTCGCAATACAGGTATATAACGATCGGGTCTCGTACCGACCAGTCTGTCACGAAACACCAAAAACAGGTATGCCTTCAGGCAATTCGGCCCGTTCCCGACGGCATGCGCGTCGTCCACGCTGTTGAGCGTGTCACTGACCCAGAACTCAGAACCCGAGATCTTCGGGGAACCCGCAGGCGCGGAGGCCGCGACCCTCACCGTCGTGGGGCGAGGTTCGCCTGTCGTGTTCCTCCACGGCTGGGGGCTCACCCCGCGGGTGTACGGCCGCAGCCTGTCGATGCTCGCCCAGCAGGGCCATCGCGTCATCACTCCGACGCTCCCCGGGTTCGGCGGAACTCCCGACCATCCACCCGAGGAACGCGGCTTCGCCGGCTACGCGGCCTGGCTGGGACGCTTCCTGGACTCGGCGGGAATCGACGAACCGGTCACGCTCGTCGGCCACTCCTTCGGCGGGGGCGTCGCGATTCAGGCCGCCCACGACCTTCCCGAGCGGATCGCACGCCTGGTACTCGTCAACTCCGTCGGCGGCGGCGCGTGGTCGCCCGACGGCTGGGGAACCCGGCCCATCGGCGAAAGACCACTGTGGGACTGGGGCGCGTCGATACTGGGTGAGGCGCTGTCGATCCGATCCATCGCTCACACGACGGCATCGTTCGTCAACGGCTTCCTGCCCAACACGTTGCGCGATCCGGGTGCGGTCTGGCGCACCGCGCACCTGGCCCGGCGCGCGGACCTGCGCCACGAACTCGGCGTCCTCGCCGATCGGGGTCTCCCGGTGTCCCTGGTGTGGGGTCGCGGCGACCGGATGATTCCCCTCGCCAGCTTCGAGTCGCTGCGGAAGGCGCTGCGCAATCCGCCCGTCGTCACCGTCACGGGCGGCCACGGTTGGCTGATCCACGATCCCACCCGTTTCGCCGACGCGATCCGCCGGACGCTCCGCGCCCCGTGAGTGGTTGACGAGTCCAGAGACTCGTCAACCACGCACGGGCGGCGGAGCCGCCTACGTACCGTTCGCGTACGGGTTGTACGCGTTCGTGAAGAGATCCTCCGCCCTCGCTCCCCCCGGTTTCAGCACCCCCAACCGCACGCCCTGGTCGATCCAGATCCGGAACTCCCCGGGATCGATCACTCCCCCGGGTGCGGGCACGCCGGCGCTCTTCCACTGCCGGACGAACTCCGTGGATTCGTTCCGCCCACGACCCTCGATGATCTTCACGAATCTGTCGACCACCTCCTCCTTCGGCACCGTCTGCGTCCATCGCACGGCACGCGCGACACCCTGCACGAAGTCGCGGACGGCGTCCTCGTTCTTCGCGATGAAGTCGTCCCGGAAACCACCGCCCCGATGCCTAACGGGCCGGTGAGATCGACGTCCGTGAACAGCGGCGTCAGCCCACCCCGGCCGAGTGCCGCATCCTTGACGATCCCGCCGAGATTCCCCACATCGATCTGTCCCGACCTCAGCGCCTGCTCCGTGTTGTTCGGCGGCACGACCGTCAGCTCGACCTGGTTGATCTCGTCGTTCGACAGTCCGGCGCGGAACAGCCATTCCTTGATGACGTACTCGTGGTAGGCGCCGAGGGTATTGATCCCCACCTTCTTGCCGATCAGGTCGCGGGCAGTCCGGATGGGGCTGCCCTCGAGCACGTAGTAGCCGTTGAAGCTGTCGGCCTCCGTGTCGCCATCCGAGCCGTACACCGACACGACACCGGTCAACGGTGCCCCGGCGTCGACGAGTTTCGCGATGGCGCCGTTGAACGCGGACCCGAAATCGGTGTCGCCGGTGGCAGCGGACTGAATGCTCTGCGGTCCACTCGTGGTGTCACCCAGCCATTCCAGCTGCACCTTCTCGAAGAAGCCCAGATCCTCCGCGAGCTCCGGGAACGTGACACTGGCCGGGCTGCCCTCGTACCGCAGCACCGTCTTGCCGTCCGCCGTGGTGCCGCCGCCGGACGCCGACCCACCACACGCGGCCATCACCAGCGCCATGCCCGCGGCCACAACCGCCGCAACGATCGATCTGATGCGGCGCAACCCGATCGGTGACCCAGCCCTCATGTCCTCTCCCCGGGCTCAGTCGGCGCCGTGGAACGCGCTGCCGACCACCGACCGCGACGGCTCACCGTCGACACCGACCGGAACATCGCCTTCGACGGTGGTGCGGTACAGCACCCGCACGACGTCGAGGTGGTCGAGATCGGCCGGCGCGAGATGTGCGGTGATGCGGTTGTCCCACACCCCGATGCTGTTGTTCTGCCAGCGAACCCGCACGGTGTAGGCCGGATTCGTCACCTCCTCGAACAGCAGATCGAGAATCCGGTCGCTCTGCGCCGGAGAGACACCGAGGATGCGGCTCGTGAAGCCCGGCGTGACGAAAAGCCCGCGCTCACCGGTTTCGGGATGCACCCGGACCACCGGATGCTCCGTCACGATCGGCTTGGTGGTCACGTTCTGTTCGGCGTCACTGCCCGCCTCCCAGCGTTTCTGCCGCCCCCCGAAGCGGTGCTCGGCGCGCAGGCCGTCCACGAACGTCTTCAACGAATCCGGCAGATTCGCGTACGCCGCAGCGAGATTGGTCCAGGTGGTGTCTCCCCCGACGTCCGGCACCAGCTCCGACCGCAAGAACGTGACGGCCGGTGGATTGACCAGCGCCGACACGTCGGTGTGCCAGAAGTTCGCGTAGCTGTACTTACGGGCACCGCCTCGGGCGGCGTACTTGCGACTGTCCACCTCCAGGATTTCCGGATAGCCCTCGGGGGCGTTGTAGTCGTACGGATGGGCAGGCGTCACCTTCCCGAAGTGACGGGAGAACCGAATCTGCGCGGCGTGGTCGAGGGGCTGGTCGCGGAAGAACAGCACCTTGTGGTCGAGCAACGCCTGCCGCAGTCGTGTCGCGGTGGCCTCGTCCAGTTCACCCGCGAGATCCACCCCGCTGATCTCGGCACCGATGTAGCCGGCGATGGGCGCGATCTCGAACCCGGTCGCGACACCGGGACGGTCGTCGATAACTGTCATGTCTACTGTCTCCTCGAGTTCTGTGCGTGGTTGACGAGTCCAGAGACTCGCTAACCACGCACGGGCGGCGGAGCCGCCTACTTCTCGCCGCGGAACGCGGCACCGGCGATGGACGTGGACTCCTTGCCGTCGGGGCCGACGGGAACGTCGCCCTCGAGGGTGGTGCGGTACAGCACGCGGGTGACGTCGAGGTGGTCGAGGTCGGTGGGCGCGAGGTGGGCTGTGGCACGGTTGTCCCAGAATGCGAGGCTGCCCGGCGCCCAGCGGAAACGCACCGTGTAGGCGGGGTTCGTCACCTCGGCGAAGAGCAGATCCAGCAGGCGGTCGCTCTGGGACGGAGAGACTCCCACAATCCGGGCGGTGAATCCGGGCGTCACGAACAGGGCCCGCTCCCCCGTCACCGGGTGCACGCGGACCACCGGGTGTTCGGTGACGAGCGGGTTCTCCCGCGTCTTCTGGGCGTAGCTGCTGTCCTCGGCCCACTGCGGGTGACGTCCGCCGAAACGGTGCTCGGCGCGGAGTCCGTCGACGAGGCGCTTCAGTGATTCCGGCAGACCCTCGTACGCGGCGACGAGGTTCGTCCACTGGGTGTCGCCGCCCTGTTCCGGGACGATGTGCGCGCGCAGGATCGTGCCGGCCGGCGGGTTGATCAGCGCGGTGACATCGGTGTGCCACTTGTTGTCGTAGCTGTACTTCTTGCGCCCGAAGCGCTTCTCGTACTTGCGACTGTCGACGGCGAGGATCTGCGGGAAACCCTCGGGTGCTTCGTCGTCGTACGGGTGCGACGGGGTCACGTCACCGAACTTCCGGGAGAACGCGATCTGTTCGGCGTGCCCGATCTCCTGATCGCGGAAGAACAGAACCTTGTAGCGGTGCAGGGCGTCGCGCACCTGCACAACCTCGTTCTCGTTCAGTTCTTTCCGGAGGTCGATCCCGGAGATTTCGGCGCCGATGTGCCCGGCGACGGGGCGGACCTCGAGCGCGGTGTCCGCGATCTGATCCGATGCGGCGGGCGCGGCGGTGGTGAGTGTCATGAATACTCCTTGGGTTCGGGCTGAATCGAAACGTCGCGATCATCATCGAATCCCGAACCCGATTGGTACAACGGCCTTTTCACAATGCGAAAAAGGTTCATCCTGAGTTTTTCCCTACCGGAACGCGGGAAATGCCGTTCCTGTATTCACACCGATTCGCGCCGCGACGCCCCGCATCGAGGGCACGATGTCCCGCACCAGGTCGTCGGTCAGTCGCCGACGGAGAGCCTGGACACCCAGCGCGCCGCGAGGCTGCCCGTGGGCGTCCAGGACGGGGACCGCGACGGCACGGACCTCCCGATCCTCCGACAGCGTTGCGGCATAGCCGACCCGCCGGATCCGGTCGAGGTCCGAGGGGGCCGTCACCGAACCGCCGCGACGCGACGACGCGGAGCCGAACGCCAGAATGGCCATCCCCATCGCGCTGCTCCCCAGAGGCTGGCGGGCACCGGGCACTTGGTGCGCGCAGAACCGCTCGGGTGGGCGCGCGGAGAACACGGTGACCGCGACATCGTCCTTCACGACACCGAAGCTGGCGGTCAGCCTCAACCGCGCCGCGAGTGAATACAGGTGCGGGGCGAACGACTCGGTGTCGATTCGCGCCAGCGACGGCACGGCCAGGGAGATCAGACTCGGACCCACCCGGTAGCAGTCGGTCCGCTCGTCGCGTTCGAGCAATCCGCCGCGGACGAGCGCCTGCACGATGCGATACGCAGTGCTGACCGCCAATCCGGTGCGGGCGGCGAGCGCGCTGACGGTCAGGTCGCTGGGCCCGCCCTCGAAGCAGGCGAGTACGGCGATCGCCCGTTCCACCGCCTGCGACCCCGAACGCGGTGAATTCACGAGGCCTCCTTACCGTCTGAACGAAGTCAGGCCGACCGGGCGGCGGTGTACTCGGGAAGCGGCACCGCGAAACGGTCGCGCAGGGTCTTCTCCGCGTACTCGTGGCGGAAGAGCCCCCGCCTGCGGAGCAGCGGAACCACCTCGTCGACGAAGGTCTCGAGCCCGGACGGGAATGCGTCGGGCATGAGGTTGAATCCGTCGGCTGCCTCGGCGCGGAACCACGCCTCGATGGTGTCGGCCACCTGTGCCGGTGTGCCGATCACGGCGCGGTGTCCGCCGCCACCGTCCAACTCGCGCAGGAGCTGGGCGACGGTCAGATTCCGCTCCCGCGCCAGCCCGACCACCGATTCGCGGAACCCGAGGGAACCCGCGAACGTCGCCGGGTCGGGCGGTCCGTCCAGCAGCGACTGCGGGACGGGACGGTCGAGGTCGAGTTCCTCTAGCGGCACACCGAGAGTCAGACTCAGCCGGTCCCAGCCGAACCGGGCTGGGACGTGGGCGCGGAGCTGCTCGTGCCGAGCGACGGCCTCCGCTTCGGTCGAGCCGATGACCGTGATCAGCCCGGGCAGGATCTTCACGTCCTCGGGGTTGCGGCCGGCGGCACGCGCCACATCCTTGACGTGCTTGTAGTGCCTGCGCCCGGCGTCGAGTGTCAGTTCTGCGGAGAAGACGCCGTGCGCGGTCCGGCCGGCGAGGTCACGCCCGGCGGGCGACCCGCCTGCCTGGACGAGCGGCGGCTGCCCCTGCTCCGACGGCGGCACCCGCAGCACACCGTCGAGATCGAAGAACTCGCTGTGATGCGACACCGGGATCCCGCTCCGAGCGCTCTCCCACAGTGCGGTCACCACCTCGACGAACGCCTCCGCGCGGCGATAGCGGTGATCGCGGTCCGGGATCTGCTCGAATCCGAAATTCGCTGCCGCCGTCGGCGAGTAGGTGGTGACCACGTTCCACGCCACCCTCCCGCCGCTGAGGTAGTCGAGGGTGAGGAACCGTTCGGCGAGGTCGAGCGGGTCGTTGAACGTGGTGGAGGCGGTCCCGATCAGACCCAGGTTCTCGGTGGCCTCGGCCACTGCCGCCAGAATCACCGACGGTTCCAATGCGCGGGTCGGCTTCACCCTGGGGTTCTCCCAGAATCCCGGCCCGTCGGCGAGGAAGAAGGCGTCGAGAGTGCCCCGCTCGGCGATCCGGGCGACCCGGGTGAAGTGGTCGAGATCGACGAACGAGTGCGAATCGACGTCGTCGAGCGTCCACGCTCCGGGCGCGATTCCCACGTCGAGGACGTTCACATTGAGCACCAGTTGGCGTCGGGATCTACTCACGGCGTTGCCTTCCGAATCAGAAGTATCCGGTGTCGGGGAGCGGAGTGTCGTTGACCACGAGGTCGCCGATCACCCGCGCCTTGTACACCGTCGGGTTGTGGGAGAACAGGGTTCGCAGATTGCGCCAATGCCTGTCCAGGTGCGCCGACTCCCGGGTTGCGGAGGCCCCGCCCACCTCGAACAACCGGGTGGCCGCCCGGAGCGCGACGTCCTCGATGGAGATTTTCACCTTGGCGGCCAGTACCGCGGCCTCCTGCTCGAGCCGGGGATCGACACCGGAGGTGCGCGCGACGTCCGCGGCTACATCCTGTGCGGCCGCAGCGGCGCGGACCACCGATTCCGCCGCGAACGCTGCCGCCGACAGCGCGCCGACGATCTCGAGCAGTTGCGGGTCGTGACGCGGTTCCTCGGCGACGGCGTACACGAAGCTGCGCTCCCGGCCGCGAATCAGCTCGGCGGACTCGGTCGTGACGGTGCGGAGGATGCCCGCCGCGATCGCGTGCAGATACAACTGCGGAAGTGCCTGCCGCGGCCGGGTCTGGCCGTCACCACCGCGGAACGGCAGGGTCTCGGACTCGTCGACGGCGACGTTCTCGAACACCGTCGTGCCGCTGCCGGTGTGGCGCTGGCCGATTCCGTCCCAGTCGTCCTTGTGGACGATGCCGGGACGGTCGGCGGGAACAATGGCGCTGAGAGCCTTTCCGTCCGGAACGTTCGCGGAGACCCGGATGTAATCGGAATACAGCGAACCGGTGCTGTAGAACTTGACTCCGTCGAGACGGTACCCGCCGGGGTTCGGCGTCAGCGTCGATTCGAAGCTGTAGGAGCCCACGGCGCGGGTGCTCAGCTCGGAGGACGCTCCACCGAACAGTTTGCCCACCAGGATCTCCGGAAGCCAGGCGTCCTTGCGCTCGGTCCGCGGAACCCGCAACAGCTCCTCGACGAACGCGTAGTGAACGCGGACGACGTGCGGCACATCGGGATCGGCCTCGGCGAGGTCGACGACCAGGTCGAACAGATCCTGCAGCGTGTACCCGCCGCCGCCGTATTCCCGAGGCACGCGCACCGCACCGAGGCGGTGCTCGCGGATCAGGTCGATCGCCCGGTGCGGTCCTTCCGTCCCGCCACGGGCACGCCGCCGCGCTGCGTCCTCGGCTATCTCGGCGATCACGGCCGCCAGTTCGGCGGAGCCGCGTGCCGGTGGACGCACCGCTCCCGGCGCGGGGGCCTCGGATACCGCTGTCATGGTGAATCTCCTGTCTTCGGTGGATTTTTCAGCTGGCCGGGAATGCGCTGCGGCCGCCGGCCAGTAGGGTCTCCGCCGTCTGCAAGCCCAGGCGGTCACGCAGGGTGTGCCGCGGGTCCTGGAAGATCGGCTCCCGCCGCACCGCGTCGAGCAGGGCGGGCAAGGTGGTCGTGGTGGCCCCGCGGAAGACGACGCCGTCAGCCTCCGTCGCCGGAGACGGATCGCCGCCGGGTGCCCACCATCGGTCGACCAGTACCACCTGGTCACGGGCCGCATCCGGGTCGAAATACGCGCGGTGGCGTCGTACCGCGTCCTCGTCCGGAAGAACCAGGGCGTCGGCCGTGCGCCGCGCCGTCACCAGTTCGGCCTCGTTCGCGGGGCGCCAGAACACGGGCGGTTTGCGTTGCGGTGGCTCGGGAACGTTCAGCGGTCCGGACACGGAGAACGGTCCCGCATGATCGATGTAGACGATCCGCTCGGATTCCGCGAAGACGCCGCGGTCGGCGTCGTCGACGATGCTGTCGCCCGGCCAGCTCTCCCACAGCTCCCGGACGACCGACACCGCGTCGACCGCAGCCACCACCGGATCGGCGTTGGTCCACGGCCCGCTCGTCTGATCGGCGGGTCCGACCAGCCAACCGACCCTGCCGTGGGACCCGTGATCGAGCGAGCCGAGCCGACGCGCGAGATTGAACGGATGATCACGCACGGGTGCGGCGGCCACGACCAGTCCCACCGACGTCGTGTGACGAGCCAGAACAGTGGCAGCCACGGTCGCGTCGATCGTCGTACGGCCGGGTTCCGTCTCGTCCTGGCGATCACCGCCGAGGACGAGGAAGTCGATGCCCGACTCGTCGACGGTGCGCCCGAACTCTTCTCGCCGCACCCGCTGCCGCGCGTCGAGCAGCTCGGTGACGACGGTCGCGTCGAGATGCAGCCCGACGACGGAATGACGGCTCATGACGGTTCCCCTTTTCCGCGATTGTCGTCACCTTCCCAGAGCATCGGCCCCGGGACGAGCGTTGCACTCAGTCTGATTCTGGTTTCACGGCCCAGCGAAACAGACTGTTCCGCAGCAGCACTCACTTCCGCTCGGTCCACGTGTCGTAGAACCAGGGCACCGAGTTGGCGGCATTGCGGAAGTCGTGGATGTGCGGGGCGACGGCGAAGATCTGGGTATCCAGCAGCAGTGGGATCGTGTAGGCGTTGTCGATCACGTGATCCTGGATTTGTTCGATCAACGCGATCCGCTTGTTCCGGTCGGTTTCGGTGACCTGCGAACGGAGCAGGCCGTCGAGATACGGATCGGTGCCTTCGAGCTGGAACAGATCACCCTGGTCGCTGTCGTAGTTCTGAGTCAGGCGGAAGGTGTCGGCCGTGGGCCACCCGTTGCGGCGCAGGCTCAGTTTCGGATCCGCGGTCGCCTTCGGATAGTTCGCGAAGTCGGTCTGTTTCAGCTGGAGCGAGATCCCGACCGCACGCAGTTGCCGCTGGACGAGTTCGTACAACGGTTTCGACGTGTGGTCATAGACGTCGATGTACAGGCTGAGTTCGAGTGGCCTGCCGTCCTTCTGCCGGATCCCGTCGGCGTTCCGCGTGGTCCAACCCGACGCGTCGAGCCGACGATTGGCCTCGTCCGGGTCGAATCGCACCTCGTCGGAACGGTCCTTCCACCCCAGCGCGCCCTCGGTGATGATGCTGTTCGCGGGTTTCCAGTTGTCCGAATACAGCGTGGACACGATCTGATCCCGGTCGATCCCGTACATCACTGCCTTGCGCACGTTGACGTCGTCGACGAAATCGGCGGTCTGTCGCACGTCCAGGACGTTGGCCAGACCCGGAGTGCGCAGGCCCAGAACCGTGAAGCCCTCCGTCTGCAGCAGCGCTTCGTCCGGCGGCTGGGTGTACCGGAGGGCGTCGCCCTCTCCCGAGCGCAGCGCACCCACGCGGATGCTGTCCTCCTCGATCGGTACGACCGTCACCGAATCCAGGTACGCCTCACCCTGGTGCTTCGCCGTGGCGGGCGCCCAGTCGTACCCGCGACGCTTGACCAGCTTGATTTCCTTGTTCAGGATCTCCGACTCCGCGACGAACGGACCGCTGCCGATCAGATTGGTCACCACAGACTGATCCTCCTTGCTCGCGTCGATGGTCGCGTCCGCAACTAGGCCGGCGGTGTTCATCGACAACGCGGCCAGGAACGGTGCATTCGGCTCGGCGAGGCGCACCGTCACAGTTCGTGCACCCGGATCCGTGTCCACAGCCGTCACCTTCGGGAACCAGGCGTTGCGGGGAATCCCTTTCGGCTTGTCACCTTCGGCGAGCCACTCGATGTTGCGTTTGACGCTCGCCACGTCCAGCGGAGTGCCGTCGCTGTAGGTGACACCGTCGCGGATGACGAACTGGTAGGTGGTGCCGGGCGCGTCGACAGTCCAGCTCTCCGCGATCCACGGCACGAACTCGAATGTGTCCGGATCCTGGTACACCAGCCTGTCGAGAAGCTGATCCTTGACCAGGCTGTTCTGCCAATACGACACCTGGATCTGCATGGACGCCGTCACCTCGGCGTCGAGATACACCAGGTTTCCGCCGTCCTTGGCCTGCGATCCCGCTCCGGTGACGCCGTGCGCCTGACCGCAGGATGCCACCACCACCGCAGTCGCCGCGATGCACGCCGCCACGCGGAAGCGTCCGAACCTGCGTGCCATGAGCTGTGAACCTCCGAGTTGTGTGAAGTGGCGTCGAATTCGATGGGCGGCGGCATTCACGCGGTGAGCGGAATCCTGCCGGGGACCGCATCGATCAGGCGCGCCGTGTACGGATCCGCCGGGTTGCCGAAAACCTGCGCGATCGAACCGGACTCGACGAGGCGGCCGTGCTCGAGCACGGTCACCGTGTCCGAGATCTGACGAACCAGGCTGAGATCATGGGAGATGAACAGGTACGTCAAACCGAGCTGAGCCTGCAGATCGACCAGAAGGTCGACGATCTGCGCCTGTACCGTGACGTCCAGTGCCGACGTCGGCTCGTCGAGCACCAGGATCTGCGGGGCCAGGACGAGCGCGCGCGCCAGGACCACCCGTTGACGTTGACCTCCCGAGATCTCCAGTGGCCTCCGCCCGAGCACGTCGGACGGCAACGCGACCCGGTCGAGCACGTCACGCACCGCGGACCGCCGACGTGCCCGGTCACCCGATCCGGCGATGCGCAGGGGCTCCTCGATCACGTCGAAGATGGTGTAGCGCGGGTCCATCGCGGCCAACGGGTTCTGCTGCACCGTCTGCAGGACTCGCGCATTCTGACGGTACGACCGCGGATCGGTGCCGAGTGGCCGGCCGTCGACGAACACCTCACCGGAATCGAACGTGCTGAGTCCGGCGACGATTCGGGCCGTCGTGGTCTTGCCTGAGCCCGACTCACCCACCAGTGCGTGCGTGGTGCCCCGGGCGACGGAGAACGACACCGAGTCGAGCGCCGCCACCCTGGACGGTTGCCCCTTGCCACGCCTACCGGTCGGGAACGTCTTCGTCAGGTTCCGGACATCGAGGAGTGATGGCCCGGACACGTCGGCGCCCGCGCGACGGTCGGCATACTTGTCGGGTGACAGCGCGGGTGCGTCGCTCATGAGCGTGACGGTGTAGGCGTCCTTCGGACGATCGAGGACGTCGCTCGCGGGTCCGGACTCACGGACACGACCCTCGTTGAGGACCAAGACCGAATCGCTGTGCTCGCGCACCAGCGCCAGGTCGTGGGTGACGAACAGGATGCCGAGGCCCAGTTCTTCCTGCAGGTCGGCGAGCAGATCGAGGATGCGCTTCTGCACCGTGACGTCGAGCGCCGACGTCGGTTCGTCCGCCACCAGCACCGCCGGCTCGACGGCGATCGCGATGGCGATCAGGACGCGCTGCAACTGGCCACCCGACAGTTGGTGCGGGTACGACCGTGCTCGTTCGGCCGGATTGCGAATACCGACGCGATCGAGCAGACGGGTCACCTTCGCCCGGACGTCCCGGCGGGAGGCTCGCCCGTGCACGAGGAGCGTTTCCGCGACCTGGTCGCCGACGCGCTGCAAGGGGTCGAGCGATCCGAGCGGATCCTGCGGCACGAAACCGATGGTGCCGCCGCGCAGGTCGCGCCACTGGTTCTGCCCGTACCGGGTCACGTCCCGGCCGAGGATGTGCACACTCCCGGAGGAGATCCGGCCGTTGCCCGGGAGGAGTCCGATGGCCGCCCGCGCGATGGTCGTCTTGCCCGAACCCGACTGGCCGACCACCGCGAGCGTCTGCCCGCGCTCGAGTCGGAAGCTCACATCGTCCACCACCTGTATGGCCGGGAGGTGCGGGGACTCGGGCGCGTATTCGATGTGCAGGGACTTGGCCACGAACAACGGACCGTTCTCCTGCTGCGCGGCAGAACTCGTGGCCGGTGCTTCCGCAACCGCTGTCATCAACCCACCTGCTTCCGGACGATCTGACTCAACTTGCCGACGCTGAGCACGGTCAGAATGATGACCGCGCTCGGAAACGCCACCAACCACGGTGCGGTGGCGATGTAGTTGCGGCCCTCCGCGATGAGAAGGCCCCACTCCGGATTCGGCGGCTGTGCGCCGTACCCGAGGAAACTCAGTGCCGCGATGGAGAGGATCGCGGAGCCGAACTGCAGCGCCGCCAGGGACAGCACCGAGGAGTATGCGTTGGGGAGAATGTGGCGTCCCAGCAGCCAGATTCTGTTGGCGCCGAGATGTTCGCTGGCCTCGACGAACGGCTGGTGCTTGATCGTGAGGACCTCCGAGCGCATCAACCGGCAGAAGATCGCCACGGAGGAGACGCCCACGGCGATGGCGGCGTTGACCGTTCCGAAGCCCAGCGCGACGATGATGGTGATCGCCAGCAGCAGTGCCGGAATGGACAGCAACACGTCGACGACACGGCTGACGGCTGTGTCGTACGCTCGGCCGAAGTACGCAGAGGTCAGGCCGAGCAGACTGCCGACCACCAGTCCGAGAATCACCGCGACGATCGATCCGCTGATCGTGGTCGCCGACCCGTGGATGACGCGGCTGAGCACGTCGCGGCCGATGTAGTCGGTACCGAACGGATGCCCGAGACTCGGCGCCTCCAGCGGATGATCCGGGGACTCCGCCAGCGGATCGAAGGGGGCCAGCACTCCTGGCAGGACAATGCACACCAGCACCAGGAGCAGGAACACCACCGACAGGACGTCGCCGACGCTCAGTCCGTGCCTGCGCACCCACGACACCCGCACTGCGGCCGCGGGACCGGCCTCTGGGCACCGAACGGTCGCCTGAACGCTCATGCTGTGACCACCTTCTTGTCCGGCGCGAGGGAGATACGGGTATCGACGAGCGGGTACGCGAGATCCGCGAAGAGGTTCGCGACCACGAAGATGACCGACACCACAATCACCACCGCCTGAATGACCGGGGTGTCCTGGTTGCGGACGGCCTGCTCCGTGAGATAGCCGATTCCGGTGCGGGAGAACACGGTCTCGGTGATCACCGAACCCGCGAGGAGTTCGCCGATCGTGATGGCCACGATCGTGATCGTCGGGATCGACCCGTTCTTGAGGACGTGCCGAAAGATGATCCGGTTCTCCGTCAGCCCCTTCGACCGGAGCACATCGACGTACGGTTGCCCCGACGCGTTCTGCAACCCCTGAATGAGGACCTGCGCGATGGGCGCCGACACCGGGATGGCCAGCGCGACGGCAGGCAGAAGCACCGAGCGCACACCCTCGTCTCTGATGGCCGAGACGAGACCGAGTCCGAACGCGAAGAACTGCAGCAGCAACAACCCGACGATGAACGAGGGCGTCGACAGGAACGCCGCCGGTATGGCGCGGGCGGCCTCACGGATGCGCGCCGCCTTGGCGAACACCGCGGTCAGGGCAATGCCGAAGGCGAACACGATGGCGAGTAGCAACGCCGCGGATGCCAGCTTCAGAGTCGACGGGAGGGCCGAGAACAGCAGGTGCTCCACGGATTTGCCCGAGGTCAGCGAGTAACCGAGGTCGCCGTGCACGACCAGACGCTGCACGGAGAGGAAGAACTGCTCGAACGCCGATTTGTCGAGGTTGTAATAGGCGATGAGCACCTCGGCGTCCTCCACCGAAATCGGGTTCTCGGGACTGTTGATCTGCGATTCGATCGGGTTGCCCGGAAGAACGTTGAGTACGAAGAACACGAGGGTGTAGGCCAGGGCGATCACGACGAACGCCTGCCCCACCCTTCGCGCCAGGTACCAGTAGTTCTGTCTCATTACGCGCACCTTCGGGAATGCTGCCGGATAGGGAAGTTCTGCGATATTCGTCTGCGCAGCAACCGTAGAGCTTCGGCCCCGCGTTCTCCGAGCGTTCCACTCGTCCTGATTTCAACCACTGATTAATTTACTGTCAGTCAACACTATTCGAGACCTGCCCGACGGGCAGGGAACCAGGGAAGCGCACCATTCCGCTCACGCTGCGGAGAAAGGTGTACGGCGTCACTGTCGCGGTCGTAGCGTCGCAGTGTGATCACCGTCTGGATCGTCTCGGGCGCGTTCCTCCTGCTCCGCGGGGTTCCGGGCGTTCTCGCGCTGTGGAGATCCAGGTCGTGGACCGAGTCCGAGTGCGAGGTCGTCGACGCGCGACGCCCGGTCAGCTACTCGTACCGGGTCGGAGCCGACGAGTTCGTCGGCCGGCGAAGGACATTCGACCCCGGCGCATCCCTGAACGACACTGGCAGCCGAGAATTCGTTGTCGGACAGGTTCTCTGGCTGTGGTACGACCCGCAGAATCCCCGGACCAGCGTCCTCCGGCGCAGTGCGTCCGTATCGATACTCCTGGTCGCGCTGGGACTCACGTCCCTCACCCTCGCGATCTCCACCCTCTTCTCAGGAGGCACCCCTTGACCCCACGACAGCTGCCCCTCGACCCGAGAACGGGAGAACTCCGATGAGCGTGATCCAGCGCAGCAGGACCTTCTACGGGCTTGCGCTCGGTGAGCATGTGCTCGTCGACGCCATACGTCGCGGACGGGTCGACCAACTCGCCGCGTTCGTCAACCGAACGGGGGCGGACTTCGTCCTGCTCGGTGTCGAACGCGTGTCGCGGACCGCTCCCCGGCCCACCGCGGCCCTGTCGCCCAGCGTGTCCGCCGCAGCACTGATCGCCGCCACGGACGACGTCGGCGTCTTCGTCACCGCGGTCCCCCACCTCGACCACCCGTACAACCTTGCCCGCCGGCTGGCCTCACTCGATCACACCAGCCGCGGGCGCGTCGGCTGGCTCACCGGTGCGGAAGACCGCTCGGCGCCGGGCAACCTGGCCCGGGCAGGGGTGTGGATCGAGTCCGGGCCGAGTTCCGCGGTCACGACCGACGCGATCCACGCCTCCCGCACACTGTGGGAGAGCTGGCCGGCCGACACAATCCGTGGACGCCCGGACGACGTGCGCTTCGCCGATTCCGACCGGATCGTCTACGCCGATCACCACGGCATCTTCGACATCGCCGGCCCCCTCAACGTCCCCACACCCCCGCAGCAGAAGATACCCGTCGCCTGGTGGGCGCAGGAGGGCGACGATATCGTTTCTGCTGCCGAGGTTTCCGACATCGTCGTGCTGGATCGCCGCGATGCCGAACGTCACGGCCGGGCGGTACGCGACCACGCGCTTCTCTTCGTCGTCGACGATCCCGACGCCTCCGAGGTGGATGGTCACATCGCGACGGTCACCGACATCGGCGGGGGGTTCTCCGCATGGCCGAGGCCCTCCCGGCCCGGCGGATACCGGCAGCGGTCGCTCAGGGCGACGCTGCGGTTGCCCGAACCTGCCCCGGCGCCGTCCCATCCCCGTCCGGTCTACCCGGGCACGCAGAACTAGCAGTCCTTCCGATCAAGTCGATTCTTAGACATGACTTTCCGTTTACCTCCGCCTATCGTTTCGGGAATCCACTGGCCCGTCCGCAGGCCAGGATCCCCTCCAGACGGCCGATCCGAGGTGCCGTCGCCCGACACAGGTGGTGCAGCATGATCGAAGTCCGTTCCGTCACGAAACGATTCGGGAAGAGGGCCCGCTCCGTCGAAGTCCTCCATGAGATCGACTTCTCCGTCGGTACCGGCCAGATCGCGGCCGTGATCGGCCAGAGCGGTGCGGGCAAGACCACGCTGTCGCGCATCATCAGCCTGTTGGAGCGTCCGACGGAAGGTCGCATCCTTCTCGACGGGACCGACGTCTCCGGACTGTCCGAACGCCGGCTGCGGGAGCAGCGGCGCGCAATCGGCACCATCTTCCAGGCGTCGAGCCTCCTCGCGCGGCGCACCGCCGCCGAGAATGTTGCGTTGCCACTCGAATTCGCCGGTGTCGGGCGTTCCGAGCGGCGGGCGCGGGTGGAGGAATTGCTCGAGCGCGTGGGTCTGTCCGACAAGGCGGACCTCTATCCCCGGCAACTGTCGGGTGGGCAGCGGCAGCGGGTGGGGATCGCCCGCTCGCTGGCCCTCGCCCCCAAGGTCCTCGTGTCGGACGAGGCGACCTCCGGACTGGACCCCACCGCCACACGATCCATCCTCGCGTTGCTGAGCGAACTGCGCGACGACCTCGGGCTGACGATCGTGCTGATCACCCACGAAATGGACGTCGTCCGCCAGGTCGCCGACGTGGTCACCGTTCTCGACGCGGGGCGCGTCGTCGAATCCGGCCCGGTGATCGAACTCCTCCGCAATCCCCACTCCGAACTCGGCGTCGGACTTCTCCCCGACCGCTCACACATCACCGCGGACGCCCGGGACGTGCTCTGGCACGTCACCTACGGCTCCGACGCAGTCCCCGCCAACTGGATCGAGCTTCTCGGCGCGGCCACCGGACGGTCGATCGGCGTGCTGTCCGGGACGGTGGAATCGGTCGGCGGACGCCCGGCCGGGCGCGTCACCATCTCGGTCGGCGGTGAGCACCCGTCCGTCGGCGAGCTTCTGTCGTCCTGGGGCCTCCACGGAACACGGGTCGACGACACGTCGGCATCCGACGAGGCCACCGAGGAGGCCGCGGCATGAGCGCCCCGGGCACTGCGGTTCTGGCCATTTCGACGCCGGTCGAGGAACTTCCGGAACTGTTCCTCCCCGCCCTGCAGCAAACCGTGCAGATGGTCGGGATCACGGTGATCCTCGCGATCCTGCTGGGCACTCCGCTGGCGGTCGTCCTGCACAACACCGCGCCTCGCGGACTGTTCCCCAACCCGACGATCAACGCGGTGGCGGGCTGGGTGGTCAACCTCGGCCGGTCACTTCCCTTCCTGGTACTGATGGCCGCCATCATCCCGTTCACCCGATTCGTCGTCGGCACGTCGCTCGGGGTGCAGGCGGCGGCGGTTCCGATGACGCTGGCCGCCACGCCGTATGTCGCGCGCCTGATCGAGAACTCGCTGCGGGACGTACCCCCCGAAGTGGTGGAAGTGGGGCGGGCGTCGGCGGGGTCGAACTTCCAGATCATCCGCAAAGTGCAACTGCACGAGGCGGTTCCGACCATCATTGGCGCTCTGACCATCGCGTTGATCGGCATCCTCGACATGTCGGCGATCGCCGGGGCGGTGGGAGCCGGCGGCATCGGCAACCTGGCCATCGCGTACGGCTACAACCGATTCGACAACACGGTGATGATCACAACGGTCATCGCGCTCGTGGTGCTGGTCCAGGTCATCCAGCTCGTCGGCGACCTTGCCGCCCGTCTCACCAACCGGCGCTGAATCCCCCTTCACCCCACACAGATCAGAGGACAACTCCCATGACGACTCGACCCCGCTCGGTGACGCGCGCCCGCGCTGTGGCGGCAGGCGGACTGACGGCCACCGTGCTACTCCTCCTCACCGCGTGCGGCGCCGGAGGCAACGACCGAACCGAAGGCGACGGCCCGCAGACCACGTTCAAGATCGGCTACACCGCCGGATCGATCCTGGACGAGAAACTCGCCAAGGAAGTCGCGAAACTCGCCCCCGACCACGGCATCACCGTCGAACCGGTGCAGATCGAGGATTCGAAGCTCAAGAACCTCGCCGTCTCCCAGGGCGACATCGACGCCAACCACAGCCAGCACCAGGAGTGGATGCGGGTGCAGAACGAGGACGGCAACCTCGGACTGTATGCGGCCGGCGACTGGTACGTCCTCAAGTTCTCGGGCTACTCCGAGAAGTACGACAAGCTCGAGGATCTACCCAAGGGCGCCAAGGTCGCCATCCCCGACGACCCGTCGAATCAGGCGCAGGCGCTGCAGACCCTGCAGGACCTCGGCCAGCTGACACTGAAGGACGGTGTCGACCCGTCCCGCGTCACCATCCGCGACGTGAAGGACAACCCGAAGTCGTTCGAGTTCACCGAGGCAGCGCTGGCGCAGCTGCCGCGCACACTCCCCGACGTCGATCTGGCGCTGGGCTGGCGATCCAACTTCGACCTCGCCGACGTCCCCGACGACAAGATCGTCTTCAACGCCCCCGCCTACGAGTTGTACTGGATCGAGGTCGTCATCAACGAGAAGAACAAGGACAACCCCGACTTCGCGCCGCTGCTCGACACCTACCACGACCCGCGGATCGGTCAGCTCATCGACAGCGACCCGTTCTTCTCCCGGGTGGCGCAGAGCATCGAATCGGCGCGGGCCACCGACCGGAGCCAGACCAACGTCGACGGCGCGGCCGCGAAGCCTGCCGGCTGATGTCCGGGCAGCGAGAGGTCATCCTCAACGTCAACGTGCTGGACGTCGGGTTCCACCCGTCCGCGTGGCGGGCACCCGACCTGCACCCGACGTCGTTCATCGACCCGGACTACTACACCGAGGTCGCGCAGATCGCCGAGCGCGGCACACTCGACGCCCTGTTCCTCGCGGACGGCCCGGCCCTCCGCGAGGATCCCGCCGTCAAGCCCACGCGGGCCCTCGAACCGACCACCGTTCTCGGGGTGGTGGCGAGCGCGACGGAACATCTCGGGCTGATCGGCACGGCGTCGACGACGTTCAACGACCCGGTCGAGTTGGCGGACCGGTTCCTCTCCCTCGACGTCGTGTCCGGTGGTCGGGTGGCATGGAACGTGGTCACGACGTTCCACGCCGGCACCGCCCACAACTTCGGGCTCTCCGAAATTCCCGACCGCGAGTCGCGTTACCGCAGGGCCACCGAGTTCGTGGACGTCGTCACCGCGTTGTGGGTATCGGCGACCACGCAGGTCCCGGTGCACCACGACGGGGAGTACTTCCACGTTCACGGCGTGCTGCCCGTGCCGCCGTCGCCGCAGCGCCACCCCCTGCTCGTGCAGGCCGGTGGTTCCCCGCAGGGCCGCGCGCTGGCAGGTCGCAGCGCCGACGCGGTGTTCTCGGCGGAGCTCACGCTCGACGCCGGGCGGCAGCACTACCGGGAGGTGAAGGATGTCGCGCGCGCCGACGGTCGCGATCCCGGGGCAGTGAAGATCCTTCCCGGCCTCGTCACCGTCGTCGGCAGCACCGAGGCCGAGGCGATCGCCCGGTACGAGGACTGGGAATCCAAGGCCGCCGACGGCTTCTCCGCCGAACGTCTCGGCGGCATGCTCGGCGTCGACCTGAGCTCGCTCGACCCGGACCGGCCGATCCCGGAGGACTTGCTGCTGGCTCCGGTCGATCCGTCGTTCTCCGGGTCCCTCGGGTTCCGGGAAGCGGTCGTGCGACTGGCCCTCGAAAGCCGGTATTCCGTGTCCGAACTGCTTCGCAAGGCGGGAGGTTTCGGCCACCGGCTCGTCGTCGGCTCGCCCGAACAGATCGCCGACACCATCGAGGCGTGGTTCCTGGCGGGCGCGGCGGACGGCTTCAACCTGATGCCGGACGGATTCCCCTCCGGGCTCACCGATTTCGTCGATCACGTCGTGCCGCTCCTCCGCGAGAAGGGGATCTTCCGGTACGAATACGCCGAGTCCACCCTCCGCGAGCGCTTCGAGGGCGCTCCGCTCCCCGTGAGTGGTTAACGAGTGTAGGGACTCGCTAACCGCGCACGGGCGGCGGAGCCGCCTCCGCGGGTGTCCGGACGACGGTGAGCGCGGACTGCTGCCGAAGAGTGAAGCCGAGGCTCTCGTACAGGCGGATCGCCGTCGTATTCGCCTGCGCGGCGTGCAGGAACGGGATCTCACCGCGTGCACGGATGCCGGCGCCGACGGCACGCACCAGGCGGGCGCCGAATCCACGGCCCCGGAAACGCTCGTCGGTGCAGACCGCGCTGATCTCGGTCCAGCCGGGCGGATGCAACCGCTCGCCGGCCATCGCGACCAGTTCACCGTCGACCCGAAACCCGAGGTAGGTTCCCATCTCGATGGTGCGCGGAAGATACGGTCCGGGCCGGGTGCGGCCGATCAAGTCCAGGATCTCCGGCACGTCCGACGGTCCGAGAACCTCCGCTCGAGAATCCGGCTCGACGTCCAGCGCAGTGCCGTCCATCTGCACCAGACCGAAGGAATCCACCACCTCCCAGCCCGGCGGCGGGGTGTGCCCGAATCCGCGCAGTGCGGCCGTCGCCGACGGACCGAGCAGCGTCGCGAGATCCGCCCAGTCCTCGTCCCCCAATGTCGCCGGGTGGCCGACGTGCGGCGCGACATCCGGGTGGTACCGCGCCACCCTGCCCGACCACCTGGCAAAATGTTCGTGCGCGCCGCGCAGGGATTCACGAATTGCGTCGTCCAGAGGATGGACGCCCGTCTTCGCCGGCACGGTCAGTTCCGTCGCCACGGGGCTTACGACGCGACGGTGCGCAACCAGCGGAAGCGGCTGCGGTGGAACACGATCGGCTCGATCTCCGACTGCACCCTCAGCTCGTTGATCCGCAGGACCACGATCGCGTGGTCTCCCGCGGGCACCTGCTGGGTGACGGTGGTGTCGAGCCACACCGACGCGCCGTCGATGAACAACGCGCCGCCGTCGGTGGTCTCGGTGTCGAGCCCGGCGAACCGATCACCGGTCTTCGCCGCCAGCACACGCGCGGCCGCGTCGTGCGCCTCACCGAGCACGCTGATCCCGACGTGGTCGAGGTCGGCGAGCTTCGGCCACGTCGACGACGTGTTCTGCACGCAGAACGCGACCAGCGGCGGCTCCAGCGACACGGGCACGAACGTGCTCGCCGCCATCCCGACGCGCTCGCCGTCGACCTCGGCGCAGACGGCGACGACGCCGCTCGGGAAATGTCCGAAGGCCTCCCGAAGCGATGTCTGGTCCAGCGTGCCGTCTGTGTGTGTCATGCGAGTTCCGTCCGGGTGCGGGCCGCCGCGGTGAGGATCGAACCCCACCGCTCGGCGTAGTCGGCGATACGTGTGTCGGTCGTGTAGGTGGTGTCGATGAGGTAGAGACCCGGCGCGGGGGCCGTCGCACCGAGTTCGACGAGCACCGGCTTGAGCAGCAGGTCCGGCGCCATGGCGTGCGCCGGTCCGGCACCGAGCATCAGCGGCACCACCACGACGTCCTTCAACCCGTCCCCCGTTGCGAACTGGTCGAGGAACAGCTTCAACACACCCGTGTACGACGCCTTGAACGTCGGACTCGCGAAGACGACGAGATCCGACGATGCGACGGTGTCCACCGCCGCCGCGACCTTCTCGTCACCCCACCCGAGCAGACCCGCCCCGAGCTCGATCACGTCGACCGTGGAACCCGCGGCCGCCCCCGTGACCGCGGTCGCGACCAGACCGGCTGCGTCCAGCGTCCGTGAACCGGGTTTGGGATTGCCCGCCACTACCGTTACCTTCATCGCTACATCACCTCTCGCGTGTCTACCCAGCCACCCTAGAGCACTCGGCGGTTCCGGTCGAATATTGCAGGGCTGGAACGGAAGTCGCGACTCATCTTTCGAATCACGGCGATCGGAACCCTTGCGCCTTCGGCGCCCGTGAGTACTTGTTAACCGCCCGCGGTTAACAAGTACTCACGGGAGGCGGAGCCTCAGTTCGCGGCGACGTTCCCGCGACACGGCGCCGCCGCTCAACGTGGGAGCCGACCCGACGAGGAGCGCGGTGTAGGGATGCTGAGGATCAGAGATCACCTGGTGGGTGGGTCCGTCCTCGACGATGTTGCCGCGGTGCAGCACGACGATCCGGTCGACCAGCGCCGCGACCGCCCCCAGGTCGTGCGAGATGAACAGCTGAGCGAGTTGCCTCGAGTCCCCGAATTCGGCGAGCAGTTTGAGGATCTGGATGCGGTTGACCGAATCGAGGGCGCTCACCGGTTCGTCGAGCAGCAACAGCGCCGGATCCAGGACGAGGGCCCGCGCGATCGCGATCCGCTGCCGCTGTCCGCCCGACAGCTCCGCGGGAATCCGCGCCGCGATATCGGCGTCGAGCCCGACACTGCTCACCACCGCTGCCACGCGTGACCGCACCACGTCGCGGTCGAGCCCGCCGCGCACGATCAGTCCCTCGGCGATCGATTCGCCCACCGGAATGTCCGGGTCGAGGCTCAGCAGCGGATCCTGGAACACGTACTGCACGGCCCCGGCGCGACGGTGCGCCCTGCGTTGCGCCGTGGACAGGTCGTCGACCCGCTGACCACGGATCTCGACGGACCCGGACGTCGTCGGAATCAGCCCGAGAATTGTCCGGGCCAGTGTCGTTTTCCCGGAGCCGCTTTCACCTATGAGTCCCACCTTCTCGCCGGCGCCGATGGTCAGGTCGACGCCGTGCAGGATCTGCTTGCGGTTCCCACGGGTCCCACGCTCCACCCGGACGTCGGTCAGGCGCAGCAACGACTCAGACACGAGCCGACTCCTTCCCGATGAACGACTCGAGCCCGTACTCCCGATGGTTGTCGACGAGTTGGCGGGTGTACTCGTGCCGGGGCGCGGTGAGCAGGTCCTCCGCACGCCCGGACTCGACGACGGCACCGTCCCGCATGACGATCACGCTGTCGCAGACCTGAGCCACCACGGCGAGGTCGTGCGAGACGAGGACGAGAGCGAGACCCAGTTCGTGGCGCAGGTCTTCGAGGAGGTCGAGCACCTCGGCCTGCACGGTGACGTCCAGGGCGGTGGTCGCCTCGTCCGCGATCAGGAGTTCCGGTTCCGCGGAGACCGCGATCGCGATGAGCACCCGCTGGAGCATGCCCCCGGACAATTCGTGCGGGTACTGGCGGTACACGGCGTCGGCATCGTTCAGGCCCATCTTCCGGAACAGTTCGAGGCCGCGGCGTTTCGCATCGGCGCGGGACAGCCCGAGGGTCGACCGGAGCGCCTCGGCGAGTTGTTCCCCGACTCGGATGGAGGGGTTCAGATAGGACGCCGGGTCCTGGAATACCGCGGAGATTCGGGTGCCCCGCAGTGGCCGCCAGTGTGTGCGACCGAGGTCGCTGAGTTCGATGCCGTCGAAGTCGATCGAGCCTGCGGTGACACCGATTCCGCCGGGCAGGATTCCGAGGATGGCCCGGCAGGTCAGCGACTTACCGCTGCCCGATTCGCCGACGATCCCGAGGGCCTCGCCGCGCGCGAGGGAGAAGTCGACGCCGTGGACCAGTTCGGTTCCGTCGTCGAGCGCGATGCGCAGATCGCTCACGGTGAGCACGGGCCGGTCGGGCCGGGTGGGTGCGGGTGCCGACGTGGCATCCAATGTGTCAGTGGACATCCGAGGTGACCTCCTGTTTCCTGCGGGCACGTCGTTGGGGTTGGCCGGTCGCATCCCGCAGCGCGTCGGCGATGGCGTTGAGCGCCCAGACGGTCGCCACGATCAACAGCGCGGGAACCACGGGGCCGAACGGAACCTGGTACAAGTACTGCAGTCCGCTGGCGAGGAGTCCGCCCCACGTCGGGTCCGGCGGAACGACGCCGATCCCGAGGAACGTCAGCGAAGACACGATGACGAGGCTGGCTCCGGTCATCGCCGCGAACGTCACCCCCACCGCCGGCAGCACCTTGCGCACCGCGTGACGACGGATGATCCAGGACGTGTCGGCCCCCATCAGTTCGGCGGCCTCGACGTACTGGGAGTTGGCGACGGTCAGTGCCGCGGCGCGCGTGACCCGGTAGAAGGCGGGTGCGATGAGAATGCCGACCGCGAACATCGCCTGCGCGAGCCCGTTTCCGAGCAGCGCGGTCATCGCGACGGCGAACACGAGGAACGGCAGCGTGATGAGCGCATCCATCAGCCGCAGCGTGAACCATTCCACGCTGCGCCCCAGGTACACCGACAGGAACCCCGGGATCACTCCGAGGAGAAATCCGACGACGACGCACTGCAGCGCCGACAGCACCGACACGGTCGAACCGGCCAGCAGTCGGCTGAACACGTCCCGTCCGACGTTGTCCGTCCCGAGCCAGTGAGTTCCGCTCGGGCCCTGCAGGATTGCCGACGTGTCCTGCTCGAGCGGGTCGAACGGTGCGAGCGCGGGTCCGAACACCGCGAGCACCACGATCAGCCCGAGGACGACCAGCGCGGCGCGAGCGGAGTGGTACCGCAGGATTGCTGTGAGCATGGGATTTCAGTCTCTCCGCTTGGTTGCCGGCTGCAGGGCGCTCTGAGCGATATTGACGACGATGTTGCAGAACAGCACGAACACGATCGCCACGACGAGCGTTCCCTGAACGATGGGAACGTCTCCGCGCAGGGCGGAGTCGGCGGCGAGGCGACCGAAGCCGGGCATCGAGAACATGGTCTCCATCACGACGGCGCCGCCGATGAGCGTGGGGATCTTCATCCCCAGAATCGACAGCGCCGGCCCGCTGCCGTTACGCAGTGTGTGCACGAACAGGATCCGCGACGGGCTGATGCCCCGCACCACCGCGCCGGTGACGTAGTTCTGATCCAGTTCCGCGACCAATCCGGTGCGGAGTTGCCGCGCGATGTCGGCGACGACGTCCATGCTCAACGCGATCGCGGGCATGATGATCAGCGACAGCCACCGACCGAAGTCCTCGTCCGGCGGGACGTACCCGGCCGACGGCAGCCAGTGCAACCACACGCTGAGAACGAGGATCAGTCCGATCGAGATGACGAACGGCGGCAGCGTCGAGACCACCGACGTGTAGGCGGTGATCGACCGGTCGAGCAGGCTGCCCTTGTAGACGGCGGCGAGCACCCCGAGTCCGACGCCGAGCACGAGTCCGATGACCAGCGCGACACCCGCGATCGAGGCACTGACGGCCAGCCGCTCCCCGATCAACTCGCTGACCGGGATCTTGCTGAACCACGACACCCCGAGGTCGCCGCTCAGCATGCTCGACATCCAGTCGACGTACTGCTGCCAGACCGGCTTGTCCAGCCCGAATTCGGCGTTGATGCGGGCAATCGTCTCCGGGGTCGCGGCGTCGCCGGCGATCCCGGCGGCCGGATTCAGCCCGCTGGCCGCGCCGAGCAGGAAGGTGATCAGGGTGGAGAACAGGAACACCGGGACCACGATCAGCACGGTGCCGAGCACGACCCGTAGCACCGCGCCGAGGGCACCCGCCGGTACCGGGAGAGCGAATGTTCTCCCGGTGCCGGCGGCCTGGACGTCTGCGGTGGTCACGAGACCGTGACGCCTTCCCACCGCACCTGGGACGGCAGGATGTTCAGGTTCTTCAGGTCCGGGTTGGACACGATGATCCACGGGTTGCTGAAGAGGTAGTTCGTCGGCGACTGCTCGACACCTACCTTGACGGCCTGCCACAACCGCGGCTTGTACTCCGGATCCTCGAGAGGTGTGCGACGCACGGCATCGAGCGCGGTGGTGAACTCCGGCGACGCGTGGGGGCCGCTGAGGTTCATGATGCCTTCCGGACCGTAGACGGCGAGCAGGTTCTGCACCGGGGATTCACGCCCGATGGTGCCGTCCGTCGCCAGCTGCGGGTTCTTCGCGATGTAGACCTCGCTCTGCCACGTCGACGATCCCGGCGGGACCACCTTGATGGTGGACTCGACGCCGATCTTCTTCAGCTGCGACTGCACCAGCTCGGCCCGGTTGGTGGCCGCCGACTGCGCGGTGATCTCGATCGACAACTGTCCGGGGGCGAAGCCCGCTTCGTTGAGGAGGCGAGATGCCCTGTCGGGATCGTAGTTCCAGAGCTTCTCGATCTCGGGATTGAACGCGAGGTACCCGTCGGGGAACGGCTGGCTCGTCGTGCTCCCCAGACCGTTGGTGACGACGTCCACGAACGCCTGGCGGTCGAATGCGTAGCGGAACGCCTCGACCACCTTCGGGTTGTCGAACGGGGCCTTGTTCAGGTTGATGGAGACGTCGTTCGCGGCCAGCGACGGCTTCACGGTGACGTCGAGACCGGCGGCCTCGGCTTCCTTGGACTGCAGTGCCGGCAGCGTCGCGAAGTCGATGGAGCCGGACTGGACACCGGCGACGAGCGTCGCCGGGTCGGGTGCGACGCTGAGGTCGAAGTGGTCGATGTGGATGTTGTCGGCGTCCCAGTAGTTCGGGTTCTTCTCGAAGTACGCGTGGTCCTCGGCGACGAAATCGGTGATCGTGAACGGGCCCGCCCCGACCGGCCACACGCTGAGCTTCTGCGGGTCGGCTGCCGCGGTCGGGCTGGCGATGGCACCGGTGCGTCCGGCGACCAGGTAGGGGATCTGATAGTCGGCGTCGGTCAGGTGCAACGTCACGTCGGTGGCGCTGTCGGCCGAGACGTCGGCGACACCCGCGAGCTGGTCCCGGAGGAACGAATCGTCCTGGGTCTTGCCGCGGTCGAAGAACGCCTTCACCGCCTGGGCGTCGAGCGCGGTTCCGTCGGAGAAGGTCAGACCGTCACGCAGGGTGAAGGTCACCGCGGTGCCGTCGCCGTTGTATTTCCAGCTCTCGGCGAGCGAGGGTTCGACGTTCCCCTCGGCGTCGAGCCGGGTCAGCGACGCGTACGCGAGGCTGATGGTGTTGATGTCGTTTCCGGTCCGGCTCGTCACCGGGTCCCAGGAGGTCGGGAGGCTGAACGCCCACTTGACCTCGGCGCCGTCCGAACTGCTGCCGCCGCCGCATGCGGTGGCGACGAGCCCGACGATCACTCCGAGTATTACGGCGCCGACGATCCGCCGGCTCTTCTTGCTCACTGGGTGCTCCTGACCATGCAAAAGGGGGTGGTGTTTCAGACGCTCGCGGACAGCGATGCGGTGGTGCCGGGCAGCGGGGCGGGGTCGATGCCGTCCCTCCGGGCACGGGTGTACCGGTTCTCTGCGAAGGGGAGCCCGAGGTTGCCGCGCAGGGTGTCCTGCTCGTAGTCGTCCCGGACGACCCCGCGCTCACGCAGGATCGGCAGCACCTCGTCGACGAAGCGCTGGAACTGTGCCGGGTGCCCGATGTGAATGTTGATGCCGTCCAGGGCGTGGCCGTCCAGCCAGCGCTGCAGCTCGTTCGCGACGGTCTCGGCGCTGCCCGTGAATGGCGACACCTTGGGCGCGCTGAGCGCCTCGACCGTCTGCCGCAAAGTCAGCCCCCGATCGGCGGCGAGGTCCGCGATCTTCTTCGCTTGCGTGTAGAAACTCCGCTCGGCGTGCTGCAGGGCCTCGGTGGGGAACGGCGCGTCGAGGTCGTACTGCCGGAAGTCGTGCCAGCCGAAGGGCCGGCCCAATTCCCGGAGAGACTTACCGAAGTCGTTGTCCGCGAGCTGAGTTGTGCGCTCGATTTCGCGTGCGTCGGCGTCGGTGTCGCCCACCGTGACCGTCACGCCGGGCAGGATCACGATGTCCTCGGGAGCGCGACCGTAGGCCGCGGCCCGGGACTTGAGGTCGGCGTAGAACGCGGCACCGGCCTCGAAACTCGGCGCGTGCGTGAAGATCCCGTCGGCGATCCGCGCTCCGAGGTCACGGCCCTGGTCGGAGTCGCCGGCCTGGAAGATCACCGGCTGCCCCTGCCGCGAGCGTTCGATGTTGAGCGGGCCCACCACCGAGAAGTGCTCACCCCGGTGATCGAGGGTGTGCAGCTTGTCCGGGTCGAGGAAGCGGCGGGCTTCCCGGTCACGCGGGAAGGCATCGTCCTCGTAGGAGTCCCACAGCGCCTTGACGACCTCGACGTACTCGAGTGCCCGGCCGTAGCGGGTGGCGTAGTCGTAATGTTCCTCGAGGCCGTAGTTTCCGGCGGTACCCGAGTCGCCACTGGTGACCACGTTCCACCCGGCGCGGCCGCGGCTGATCAGATCGAGGGACGCGAAACGCCGGGCGAGGTTGAACGGCTGATTGAACGAGGTGGTGAGCGTTCCGACGAGACCGATGCGCTCGGTGGCCACCGCGAGGGCCGACAGCAGCGTCAGCGGCTCGAGCCGGTTGAGGTAGTGCGGGGGCGAGTCGGGGGTGATGAACTGGCTGTCGACGATGAACACGAGATCGAACTTCGCCTGCTCGGCCAGACGCGCATAGCGGATGTACCAGTCGATGTCGACGCTCGCGTCACCGGCAATGTCCGGGTCCAACCAGGTGTACGGGTGCCCCGGCCCACCGGTGGGCGTGAGGACAGCACCCAATTTCAGTTGCCGTCTCGTCATGATCTCGCTCCTTCGTCGTCCGCCGTCAGGCACCTGCCTCGGCACGCCGGGTTGAAGTGTATGGAGCAAAATGCCGCGTGCAGAGTATTAAATTCTCGATGTTTCAAAACATATTTCGTATGTCCGGCAACGCTGTCGAACAAAGTCGGATCAGTCGAAGAACTCCCGCGACGACTCCGCGACAGCCGTCGCGACCACGTCCGCGAGCTGCCCGATCTGTTCCGCGTCGTCCGGTAGCTGGGTGGCCGACAGTCGGAGAAGTGGCCGTGCGGGTGTCGCGACGAACGAGCGGGAGCCCGCCCCCACGGAAATCCCCTGCCGCGCCAACGCGACGAGCGCCGCCGTCTCGTCCGACACCGCGACCCACACGACCAGACTGTGCGGGCCGGCGAATGCGTCGATGCCGCGGTCGATCAGGGCCGCCAGCAAAGACGCTCGCCTGGTGGCGTAGCGCTCGTGCGCGGCGGTGACCACGCGTTCGGCGTCGGCGCTGCCGACCAGGTGGGCGAGGGTGTTCTGCAGGATGCGGCTGTTCGAGCCCACCCCGTGGCTGCGCACCTTCATCGCCTTCTCGATCAGTTCGCGCGACCCGGCGAGAACCGAGGTCCGCACGTCGATCCCATATGCCTTGCAGTAGCTGCGGATCCGGACCACCCGTTGCGGTAGTTCGCCTCCGACGGACGGGGGTTGTTCGGGTTCGAGTGGACCGATCGAGTCGTCCTCGACGATCCACGCCGACGGATGCCGGCGCAGCACCTCGGCGAGTTCACGCGTGCGCTCCGCGCTGACCGCATGATCGACCGCGAACGGCGCACCGGGCTGGAACACGAACGCGACGGCACCGGCCGTCAGGGCCGCGTCGAGAGCGTCCGGCCGGGGCCCGTCGCGGTCGGCGCCGACACCGATTGCATCCAGCCCCAGGTCGCGGAGGGTGTCGAGAACGCCCGGACCGAGGGGCTCGTCGACGGCCACGATCGATCCGGGCGGAGCTGCCGCCTCCACGGCCAGCAACAATGCCTCGGTACCCCCGCCCGCGGTCGCCCAGGCCTCCGGTTCGAACGGCCACCCCGGAGCGACGGCATCCTTCAAACGCTCGGTCATCAGTTCACGGCCGAAAACATTCAACGTCTCCGCGTCCAGACTGGACAGCAGGGCGTCGGACAGGGACGGCTGCAGTGCCAGGTCGGGCGCATTCTGCGCCAGGTCGACGCCACGCCAGTCGGGGATGCCGCGCTCGGGCACGCTGTCGAGCGGGGGAAGGACGACGGTGCCGCCACGGCGGCGGGTCTGCACGAATCCCTGCTCCTGCAGCCGGCCCCAGGCGCTGACGATCGCACCGACACTGAGATCGGTCGATTTCGCGAGTGCGCGGACGGTCGGCAGTCGATCGCCCGGGCTGAGGTCGCCCGACCGGATGAGGTCGGCGACGGCATCGGCCAGTTCCCCGGTGCGGCCGTCGACCCGTTCGAGCAACCACTTCGGAGAAATCGTCTCCGACTCCAGCACCGCTGACATCCACACCCCTTCGATCGACAACCACCACCGGCCCCTGGGCGCGGTCAGGTCGCGAGTGCACCGGCCGGTTCGCGGAGAATGACGTCCGGTGTGCCGGGCAGGCGGAGTCGCTCGAGGAACTGCACGATCTCGGCGGCGACCGACCGGTGCGACACGTCGTTGAGGATGTCGTGGCGCCCCTCGTGAACGACGACGACCCGAGCGTCGGGCAACGCGGAGATGACGGTGCGCACGTCCGCTGCCCGGCTCAGGACGTCGGCGCCTCCGTGCACGACGAGGACGGGAACCTGCACGTGGGCCACCGAGTCTGCCGTGGCCACCGGCGTTTCCCCACCGAGTGCCCCCGGATCGAGGGCATCGGTCGAGGACAGGACGCCCCGGTGCACCGGACAGGCGGAGCGGATCTCGAGTTCGCCGTCCCACTCTCCCGAGAACGTATCGGCACCCGCGACGAGAAGACCGGCCGCCACCACCCCGGTGACCGCCGGGTGACCGGCAGCAACGTCGAGGGCGGTGAGGGCACCACTGTCCGATCCGACCACGACGACAGGGAGATCGGCCTCGGCATCTGCGATCACCCGACCGGCCGCCCCAAGGTCGTTTTCAACCACCGCGACGCGGTAACCGTCGAATGCGATCCGGCGGGCGAACCGGCGGTACACGTGAGCACGCTCGCCGCGGCCGGCGATGACGATCACCGAGCCTCGTGTGGTCGCTTCGGGTTCCAGCCAGTCGATGTCCACTGATTACCTCATTCGGGGTGCTTGTTCACGGGATTGACAGCGTCACCCTGACCCACACGCGCGAGGCGGAACAAGACTAATGCTCGAGCAGAACAAAACACGTGCCTTCTCGGCGTACTTCGTGTTTTGTTCCGAACATATTTGTTTTGCTCTGCCATTCACCCGCTTTGCCATTCACCCAGGCCCCATCAGAAGTATCGACGAAGGGACAGGCACACCGATGCCCGAGACCACAGGGTTCGCGACCCGGCAGGTCCGCACCGGCTATCAACCCGGAACTGCGCAGAACACCGCGATCCCCCCGATCTACCAATCGGTTGCCTACGACTTCGGCAGCTTCGAGCAGGCTCGCGACATCTTCTCTTTGCGGCGGAAGGGAAACCTGTACAGCCGCACCGGGAATCCGACCCAGGCCGTGTTCGAGCAGCGCCTCGCCGACCTCGACGGTGGTGTCGCGGCACTGGCCACGGGTTCCGGGCAGTCTGCGGTCGCGGTCGCACTCCTCACGCTCGCGAAGTCGGGGCAGCACATCGTCGCGGCACGGCAGCTGTACGGCGGGACGATCGATCTCCTCACCGACACGTTCGCGGACTTCGGGATCGAGGTCACTCTCGTCGATCAGGACGACCTCGACGGCTGGCGGGCGGCCGCGCGCCCCGAGACCCGGGCGTTCTTCGCCGAGACGATCGGCAATCCCGTCGCCTCCGTGCTCGACGTCCGGGCCGTGGCCGACATCGCGCACGAGGCCGGGGTTCCGCTGATCGTCGACAACACGATCGCCACCCCGTATCTGCTCCGCCCGAAGGACTTCGGCGCCGACATCGCGGTGTACTCGGCCACCAAGTTCATCGGTGGGCACGGTACGTCGCTCGGTGGCGTGATCGTGGACCTCGGCACGTTCGACTTCGGTGCGGAGCCGCAGCGGTGGATCCAGTTCACCGAGCCGTACCCCCGGATCGGCGACCTCGTGCTGTGGGAGGAATTCGGTCGCGAGCGGAGCGCCTACCTCGTGTATGCGAAGACCAAGCTCGTCCACGATCTCGGTCCCGCGCTGTCACCGTTCAATTCGTTTCAGCTGCTTCAGGGTCTGGAGACCCTGGACCTGCGCCTGGACCGGCAGGTCGGCTCCGCGCTGGCGATCGCCCGGTTCCTCGACGGTCATCCCGCCGTCGCCAAAGTCAACTACCCCGGACTGCCGGACAACCGGTGGCACGCCGCCGCCCAGCAGTACCTGCCGCGAGGCGCGGGCTCCGTCTTCTCCTTCGATCTCGCCGTCGACGACTCGCGGGTCGCGAAGTTCGTCGATTCGCTGCAGCTGTTCGCCATCGTCGCCAACATCGGCGACGCCCGTTCCCTGGTCGTGCACCCCGCCACCACCACGCACAGCCATCTCGACGACGCGCAACTCCGCGACGCCGGATTCGGCTACCGCACCGTCCGGCTGTCGATCGGACTGGAAAACCTGGAAGACCTCGTCGACGATCTGCGTGCTTCGCTCGACGCCATCACGGAGGAATGACATGCACTTCGGCTACTGGACCCCCATCTACGGCGGCTTCCTGCGCAACCTCGGCGACGAAGGGATGCCCGCCACCTGGGACTACGTCAAGCAACTCTCGCAGCTGGCCGACCGGCTCGGGTATCACACCACGCTCGTGCCCGAGCTCTATCTCAACGACCGCAAGGGCGTCGACGCACCCAGCCTCGAGGCTTGGTCGCTGTCGTCGGCGATCCTTGCGGTCACCGAACAACTCCGGGTGATGACGGCGGTGCGACCCGGGTTCCACCTGCCCGCGGTGACCGCGAAGGAGTCGGCGACCATCACCGACATCGCCGGAACAACTGAAGCCAGTGCGGCACGGTTCGCGCTCAACGTCGTCGCCGCGTGGTGGGAGGAGGAGGCGCGACAGTACGGCGGCGCCTTCACCCGGCACGACGACCGGTACCGGCAGGCCACCGAGTTCGTCGACGTTCTCCGCGGACTGTGGGAACACACCCCGTTCACCCACCAGGGCGAGCACTTCACGGTGCGCGACTCGATCCTGTCGCCGAAACCCTCGATCCACCCGCCGGTCTTCGCGGGCGGTGAAAGCGAGAGCGGCCGTGAATCGATCGCGACGTTCGCCGACTCGTACGTCCTCCACGGCGGCACCGTCGACGAGGTGCGATCGAAGATCGCGGACATGAACGCGCGGTCGCAGCGAATCCACCAGCGGGACATGGCCGAATTCGGTATGTCCACGTACGTCATCGTGCGCGATACCGAAGCCGAAGCCCGCGCCGAACTCGACCGCATCACCACCGTCGACCCCCACTCGCCCGGGTACGCGTCGTTCGAGGAGTTCGTGAAGAACTCCGAACTCGACGTCGAGCTGTCCAAGCGCGAATACTCGGTCGGCACCCGCGGACTGCGGCCCGACCTCGTCGGCACACCGGAGCAGGTCGCCGAGAAGATCCGCGCGTACCAGGACGCCGGTCTCACACTCCTGCTCATCCAGTGCTCCCCCGCGCACGAGGAACTCGAACGCATCGCCGAGCAGGTGTTCCCGCTGGTCCCCGCCCGTGAGTACTTGTTAACCACGGGCGGTTAAGAAGTACTCACGGGCGGGACGCCCTTGACCGCACGACGACCCGCGAGTAAGGATGAATACGTTCTGTGCGCGGCGGTTTCATTCCCGGAGAGAGGAATTCACACCCCCAGGACTAATCGCGACGCATCCATTGCATACGGCCGCACGAGGGCCGCGGGGCGAGCGCGAGGGGATTTGTCATGGCAGACATCGAGGTCGACTATTGCGTCGTCGGCGCAGGGTTCGCGGGACTGACTGCGGCACTGCGCGTGAAACAGGCCGGACAATCGGTCGCGCTGCTGGAGGCGCGTGACCGGATCGGCGGGCGAACCTTCACCGAGGTCCGCGACGACGGTTCGTGGATCGATCGGGGCGGCGCATGGGTCGGACCCGGGCAGGACCGGATCTACGCCCTCATGGACGAATTCGGCGTCAAGACCTACAAGCAGTACACCGACGGCGAAGCGATGATGGTCGTCGACGGCAAGCAGTACCGGTACCAGGGCACGATCCCGTTGACGATGAGCCCCTGGGCCGCCGCGAACCTCGGCGCGGTCTTCGTCGAACTCGGTGAGATGTGTAAGACGATCCCGCTCGAGGCGCCGTGGGAGGCGAAGAAGGCCGCCAAGTGGGACTCGATCAGCCTCGCGAAGTGGCTCGGCGACAACACGTTGTCCAAGCCCGCCCACGACCTCCTCGAAACCGCCATCGCCGGCTGCTACACGTCCGCGGCGTCCGAGGTGTCGATGTTGTTCGTCCTGTACCAGATGGCGTCCGGCGGTGGTCCGGGTTTCGTTCTCGGTGTGAAGGGCGGCGCGCAGGACTCCCGGCCGGTCGGCGGAATGGGTGCCATCTACCGTCCGATGGCGGCCGAGATCGGCGACTCGCTCCATCTGTCGCAGCCCGTCCGTGAGATCGCGCAGGACGGCGACGGCGTGACCGTCCGCTCCGCGGAGATGTCGGTACGCGCCCGACGGGCGATCGTCGCGGTGCCGCTCGCGATCGCGAGCCAGATCCGCTACGAACCCATGCTCCCGATGGATCGATCCTTCCTGCACCAGAGAATGCCGAGCGGTGCCATCTTCAAGATCGCCGTCCTCTACGACGAACCCTTCTGGCGTGCCGACGGATTGTCGGGGCAGTCGGCGGCACCCGAATCCCCGGCCACCATCACCGTCGACGCCGGCACCGACACCGGACGTCCCGGGGTTCTGTGCGTGATCGTCGAGGGCCCCGTCGCCCGCAGGCTGGGACGACTGTCGGAGGCGGAGCGGAAAAAGGCGGTGCTCGACGATCTGACCGCGAGGTTCGGAAGCAAGGCGGCGTCACCCGTCGACTACATCGAGCAGAACTGGAGCGTCGAGCGGTACTCCGGCGGCGGCATGCTCAGTCACGCGCCGACGGGCGTCCTCACCCAGTTCGGTTACACCCTCCGCGAGCCCTGCGGTCGCATTCACTGGGCCGGCACGGAGAGTTCGTCCGTGATGTGCGGCTGGGTCGACGGAGCCGTCCGGTCCGGTGAGCGCGCCGCACGGGAGGTCACCGAACGCGACGGCGCGCTGTCACTCGCCCGACCTCAGTAGTAGACGGCCCCCGGAACACCACCGCCGACGGCGACCGCGTCGCCGGTGATGGCGATGCTGCGCGGTGACGCCAGGAAGGTGACGACGTCGGCGACCTCGCCGGCGTCGATCAGCCGGTGGATCGAGTTGGTGGCCAGCCGCGACTCCAGTTCGGCCACCGGCACACCTTCGTCCTCGGACTGCTTCGCCAGGCGGTCGACGAGTCGTTCCGTCCGCGTCAGTCCGGGGTGCACCACGGTGACGTTGACGCCGTGCGGTCCGAGTTCGTCCGCGAGGTTCTTCGTCAGCGCCGACACACCGACGTTTCGCACGGTCTGGGCGATGGAGTTGGCTTGGCGCGCACCGAGTCCACTGATGTTGATGATCCGGCCCCACCCCTGCTCCACGAGGTGCGGTGCCACGGCCCGGGCGGTCCGCAGGTATCCGAGCACCTTGATCTCGAGTTCCTCGCGCACCACGTCGTCGGTGGTGGACGCGAAGTCGCTCGGCTTGCCCGCACTCCACGGGGTCGCGGCGGCGTTCACGAGGATGTCGACGCCGCCGAGTTCGTCCACCGTCCGCTGCACGAGGGCGCGCACCGAGTTGTCGTCGCCGGTGTCGGTGGGAACCCCGAGCACCCGCCGTCCGGTCTCCTGCGACAGCGTCTTCGCCGCCAACTCCAGCGCCTCGACACTCCTGGCAGCGAGCACCACGTCGACCCCCTCCGACGCGAGACTGCGCGCTATCGCGAGACCGATTCCGCGACTGCCGCCGGTGACGATCGCCCGCTTGCCGCTCAGACCGAGATCCATGTCATTCTCCTCGTTTCCGCTGTCCACCCCTCGGTTCGAGGGTAGGACCGCGATGGTTGGGAGTCACGGATTCGGTTCAGTGTGAGGCCAATTGCTCTCCGCGCCCGTGCGTGGTTAACGAGTCCAGAGACTCGTCAACCACGCACGGGCGGCGAAGCCGCCTACCGCTGGATCGACTTGATCTCCAAGAACTCCTCGAAGCCGAGGACGCCCGCCTCGCGGCCGATGCCCGACTGCTTGTATCCGCCGAACGGGGCGTTGGTGTTGAACGCGCCGCCGTTCACCTCGACCTGACCGGCGCGGAGCTGCCGTGCGACGCGGTCGGCGCGGTCCTGGTCACCGGACCAGACGCCGGCGGCGAGCCCGTATTCCGTTGCGTTGGCGATCCGTACGGCGTCGTCCTCGTCCCGGTATCCGATGATCGACAGGACGGGCCCGAAGATCTCTTCCTTGGCGATGGTCATGTCCTCGGTGACGCCGGCGAACACGGTGGGGCCGACGAAGTAGCCGGAGTCCTGGCCGGTCTCCCGGCCGTCGAGGACCGGACGCGCACCTTCCGCGATGCCCTGTTCGATGTAGCCGCGCACCCGCTTCAGCTGGTTCGAGTTCACCAGCGGGCCCAGCACGGAGGTGGCGGCCGTCGGGTCGCCGACGGAGTAGTTCTGCGCGACCTGCACCGCGATGGCGGCCGCCTCGTCGACCTTGTCCGAAGGGACGAGCATCCGGGTGAGCGCCGAGCAGGTCTGGCCGGAGTTGAGGAAGCACTTGGCGACGCCGTCGGTGACGGCCTTCGTCAGGTCGGCGTCGTCGAGAATGACGTTGGCCGACTTGCCGCCCAGTTCGAGCGCCACCTTCTTCACCGTCTCGGCCGCAACGACCGCGACCCGTTTGCCGGCGCGGGTGGAGCCGGTGAAGGAGACCATGTCGACCTCCGGGTGGCCGGCGATCGCCTCGCCCACGACGGGTCCGTACCCGCTGACGAGGTTGAACACGCCTGCCGGCACACCGATTTCGTCGAAGATGTCGGCGAGCGCGTACGTGGCGAGCGGAGCCACCTCGGTGGGCTTGAGCACCACGGTGCACCCGGCTGCCAGTGCACCGCCGACCTTGAGCACCACCTGGTGGAGCGGGAAGTTCCACGGGGTGATCGCACCGACCACCCCGATCGGCTCACGCACGATCAGCGAGTTGCCGACCTCGTGGGCGTCGAAGTCGTAGGTCGCGGCCAATTCGGCGAAGGCGGCGAGGTTCGCGAGCGGCATGCCGATCTGGATGGGCTTCGCGAATCCGAGCGGCATGCCCATGTCGCGGGACACCAGCGCGGTGAAGTCGTCGAGCCGTTCATAAATCAGAGTGGCGGCCTTCTGGAGGTACTCGCCCCGTTCCTTGCCGCTGAGCGCGGACCACGCGGGGAAGGCGGCCCGCGCGGCCTTCGCGGCCCGATCGACGTCGTCGGCGGTGCCCTCGGCCACCACCGCGATGACGTCCTCGGTGGCCGGGTTCACCACGTCGATACGGCCCGTCCCCTGCGAATCGACCCAGGATCCGTCGATGTAGATCTTGGTCCGGTCCAGAACTTCGCTCATCGGTTCAGCCTCCAGTGAAAGTGTCGCGGATCCTTGTCCGCCCAGAGCCTACGGCCGGGATCCGCCGGCCCGGGGCGATTGCGATCTCCCGGAACCACATACCGGGATGCCACCGATCGCGGACCATCGACGTACGCCGCACGTTCATCAGGAGGAGTGATCCATGCGCACACAGTCACCGGCACGCACCCTTCTCGGGGTGGTCGCGGTCGCTGCCGCGCTCACCGCGTCGGCGTGTGGGTCGACGGACGAGTCGGGGACCGCCGAGCCGTCGCCCGGCGGCGGCGCCACCCCGACGACGACCGCGGCGACGACCACCACGACGACGCCAACGGCCACCGCATCCGAGTCCACGCCGTCCGAGACGACCGCACCGCACCCCGACCGCTGCCTCATCGGCGAACTGCAGGTGACGCTCGGGGAGGCGAGCGGGGCCGCCGGGTCGCAGGAGATCCCGATCGTGTTCACCAACACGGGCACCCGCAGCTGTGTCCTCCACGGGTATCCCGGGGTCTCGTACCTGGCGGCACCGGACGGTCCGCAGGTGGGGGCCGCCGCAGCCCGGGACGGCGGGACGGAGACTCCTGTGACGGTGGCTCCGCGCGCGCGGGCCACCGCCGCGGTGCGCGCGACAGTGGTGCAGAACTACCCGGCCGAGACGTGTGGACCCACCCCCGTCGCCGGGTTCAGGGTGTACCCGCCGAACGACACGGGGTCGGTGTTCCTTCCCTACCCCACCACCGGATGCGCGCAGACCGGCGTGAAGCAACTGTCGGTGCAGCCCGTGACCGGGTGAGCTGGTTCACCCGCCCCGGGTGAATCGGCTACCCCTGTTCCCGACCTAACGTCGGGCTACTGACCGTGGTCACACCGAAGGAAGGGCGGAGGCATGTTCGAGATCATCCGCGAAGTGCATTCCGAGGTTCGGCACCGCCGCGGTCCGCGGCACCACCACCATCATCTTCTGACCCGCGCCGAACGCCGGTCGCGGATCCTGAGACACCTCTTTCAGTGACCGGCCGGGACCGGTAGCCCTCTGACCAGGCCGGTTCCTTGCCTTCGCTCACCATCGGCGCGGATGGGTACTATCCGACGTCGTGACTGAGAGCAGGCTGGAATCGGCGAATGTGTCCAGAGACGACTCGGACGAGTCGCCGATCGGGACCTCGCCGCAGTCGTCGCCCCGTCGACAGTCGGTCCGCTCCGCTCGCCTTCTCGCCGTCATCGCCTCCGTCTTCGGAATCCTGCTCACGCTCTCGCTGCCGTTCCTTCCGGTCGAGCAGGACAGTGCCACCCTCACGTGGCCGCAGAACGGCAACACCGGAAGCGTCGAAGCACCGCTCGTCTCCTATGCGCCGCTGACCCTCGACGTCCGGATCCCCTGCTCCGCGGTCGGTGAGCTCGCCGACAGTGGCGGGATCCTGACTTCCACCGCCCCCGCCGGAGCCGCCGACGCCGCGAAGTACGGACTGGTCGCCAAGGTGAATCCGGAGACCGCCGACGGTCCCGCGGGCGTCGCGGTGCTGCTGCGGAACCGGGTGCTCCTGTCGTCACCGCTGGACCAGCTGCCCGACGGCTGCACGCTCGTGGTGTCCTCGGATTCCGCGCGAACTGCCGCCGGATTCGTCACGGCGGGCCAGGACGCACCGACCGTCGTCGACGGTGACCTCCGCCCGCAGATGGTGGGCATCTTCAGCGACCTCGACGGACCAGTGCCCGACGGGCTGCAGATGACCGCGCAGATCGACAGCCGCTTCTCGTCCACGCCGTCGACGATCAAATTCGTGGCCATGGTGGTGGGCGCGCTCGCGACGATTCTGGCGCTGGTGGCGCTACACCGCCTCGACAACGTCGACGGCCGCCGGGCCCGACGATTCCTGCCCACGCGCTGGTGGTCGTTCGGAGCGGTCGACGCCGTCGTCCTCGGCACGCTGGTGCTGTGGCATTTCATCGGCGCGTCCACCTCCGACGACGGCTATCAGTTCAACATGGCCCGCACGTCCGAGGCCGCCGGCTATATGGCCAACTACTTCCGCTGGTACGGCGTCCCGGAGGCGCCGTTCGGATCTCCGTACTACGACGTCCTCGCGGTGCTGGCGAACATCACACCGGCCAGCCCGTTCGTCCGGCTGCCCGCGCTTCTCGCCGGCATCGTCGCGTGGCTGGTGATCAGCCGTGAGGTGGCGCCGCGACTCGGCGCCGCCGTCCGTGGCAACCGGCTCGCGCTGTGGACGGGTGGCCTGGTGTTCCTCGCGTTCTGGCTCCCGTACAACAACGGTCTGCGGCCCGAACCGATCGTCGCGGTGGGCGTCCTGCTCACGTGGTGCTCGGTGGAACGCGCCGTGGCCACCCGGCGTCTGCTGCCCGCCGCGGTGGCGATCCTGGTCGGCGCGGCGACGCTGACCGCGGGCCCGTCCGGGTTGATCTCTTTCGGCGCCCTGGTCGCGGGTGCCCGGCCGATCCTGCAGATCGTGATCGCGCGGGCCAAGACGGTGGGATACATCGCATTGCTGGCACCGCTCGTCGCGTCGGGAACCGTGATCCTGGTGGCGGTGTTCGCCGACCAGACGCTCGCCGCCGTCCTGGAGATGCAGCACGTGCACGCCATCGGCCCGAACGTCCCCTGGTTCGACGAGTACCTCCGCTACCAGTACCTGCTGAACATTTCCGTGGACGGTTCGCTGTCGCGCCGGTTCGGGGTGTTCGCCATGGTGCTGTGCCTGGCGGTGACGGTCCTGGTGATGCTGCGCAAGGGGGGCCGGATCCCCGGGACCGCGGCCGGACCATCGCGGCGGCTCATCGGCATCACGCTGGCCGCGATGGGACTGATGATGTTCACGCCCACCAAGTGGACCCATCACTTCGGCATCTACGCGGGTCTGGCGGGGTCGCTCGCGGTGCTGGCGTCGGTGGCGGTGAGCACCGCAGTGGTGCGCTCGCCGCGCAACCGCGCCCTGTTCGCGGCCGCCGTGCTGTTCCTGCTGGCGATGTGTTTCACCAGCACCAACGGGTGGTGGTACGTGTCCAGTTACAGCGTCCCGTGGTGGGACAAACCGGTGTCGATCGGCGGTCTCGGTGCCGGCACCATCCTGCTCGGCGCGACTCTGCTGATGCTGCTGATCGCGGCGTGGTGCTACTTCCGCGAGCCCTACACCCGGAGCGGATCCGCGCGGCCGGGACGGCTGTGGGCGATCCCGCCCTTGACGGTGGCGGCCGCCGCGATGGTGCTGTTCGAGGTGCTGTCGATGGCGAAGGGCGCGGTCGCGCAGTACCCCGCGTTCTCCCTCGCCCGCTCCAACGTCGACGCCGTCACCGACGCCCCGTGCGGCCTCGCCAACGACGTCCTGCTCGAAACCGATCCCAACGCGTCGCTGCTGCAACCGCTGTCCGGTGACACGGCGACCGCACTCGCGGGCACCGACAGCGTCGGCTTCACCCCGAACGGCGTCGCCGGAGATCTGAGCGCCGACGAGGAATCGTCGGATGCCGGCGTCGCCAACTCCGTCAAGACCGACAACACCGAGCAGACCGCGTCCAGGAACGCCGCAGGCACCGGCGGCGGCGCCGGCGCTGTGGGTGTCAACGGCAGCGCCGTGGCCCTGCCGTTCGGACTCGACCCCGACCGCACGCCGGTCCTCGGTAGTGACGGCAGCGAGGGCGACGCGTCACTGACCAGCGGCTGGTACCGACTGCCGAATCCCGACTCGGACGCCGGGGCGGGTGACATCATCTCCATCGCCGCCGCGGGTCGCATCCGCTCCGTCGACGCGGACGGCGTCGTCACCTACGGCCAGAACCTCGAGGTGGAGTACGGCACCGCGCAGCCGGACGGCACGGTCGCGGCGGCCGGGCGGGTGACGCCGATCGATATCGGCCCGGCACCGTCCTGGCGCAATCTGCGCGTCCCACTCGATTCGCTGCCGGGCAATACGGACGTCATCCGCCTGGTGGCCTCGGACTCGGACAGCGATCCGCAGCAATGGCTGGCGGTGACACCGCCGCGTGTTCCGCGGACGCAGACGCTGAACGACGTCATCGGATCCGAGGCGCCCGTGATGATCGACTGGGCTGTGGGACTTGCGTTTCCGTGCCAGCGACCGTTCGATCACCGCACGGGCGTCGCGGAGGTTCCCCAGTACCGGATCCTCCCGGACCGCCCCGGCGCGATCATGACCAGCCTGTGGCAGGACCGGTACGGCGGTGGGCCGCTCGGCTGGATCGAGATGACGCGGGCGAGCCGAACGATACCGTCGTACCTGAAGGACGACTGGGACCGCGACTGGGGCGGAGTGGAGCAGTACTCCCCCCTCGACGCCGACGCGACGGCGGCGGAGATCGACACCACCCGGACCCAGCGTTCGGGACTGTGGAATCCGGCGCCGATCATCACCGCTTACTGAGCGTCGGTGACGCGCCCCGCACCGGACGCGTCACCGATCACCTCAGAGTTCGAATTCCTCCGGAGCGATGCCGACGGCGAAACAGGCGTCGCGCACCACGTTTCGCTCGTGCTGGTCGAAGTTGCCGTCGGCGCCACCGATGACGATGCCGATCTGGATGACGGCCCGGGCCTGATCCTCCTTGGACTTCAGCTTCGCGATGGTGGCAGTGGCCTCGATCTTGCCGAACTCGAAATCGGACTGCAGCTTGCTGCAGTACCAGTCGAACTTCTGACTCAGCTCGTCCGAGGGGAACACGCTCAGCGCCTCGTTGCTGGTGATCAGCGCCGAGGTCTTCTGCCGCTCGGAAGGGTCGATGGTCCCGTCCGCCGCGGCGATGAGGGCGCACATAGCCATGCTGGCGTTGGCGAACTCCTTGTTCTGGAATTGTGCCGTCTTGGTCTTGAGCTGGCCGTTCATCTCGAACGCCTTTGCCTTCAGCTGATCCCAGAAAGCCATTGGACTCCTTCTTCATGTGCCCACGCACGGTGCGTGTGGTGTCCAATTTGCCAGGTTTCGCCGGAGGGCGTCGCCGCGGTCGATCTACCTGCGAGGTCGCAGGAATCCGCGTCACGGCCGCAGCGACTGCAAGCCTCCCGTCGGCAGGTGAATCCACCCCTCCCGCTCTCCGGTCTCGCGGTCGTCACCGTCGGGTAGCGCGGTGCAGCCGACGGCCGCGGCCCGCGCGATGACGGCGGCCAGCACGGCGTCGAGGGCGTCGTCCGATTCGCGGCAGAGCGTCTGGAATGCACCGAGTTCCAACCAGTCCGCGGCCGCCAGGAGCGCGTCGACCAACTCCCCCAGCGTCACCCGGTTCTGCGCGCTCTTGTATCCGCGCGACACCAGCCCCCAGATGCGCAGCGCGGCCGCCGGATACGCCTCCACCACCCGGCCGTCGACGCGTCCGACGTCGACACCGAGTTCGCCGAGTTCCGCGAGGAGTCCGGCGCAGCGAAGCGCCACGTGCGCGATGAGATCCGCCGACACACTGAGCGGCGAGATCCCCGTCGCGGCCTGCACCACGAGGTCGGTGCGGCGTTTGGTCAGAGGGCGCCGGCCCTCTCGGTTCGCGAGACCGTTGGTCGCGGACAGCCGCCCGGCGTGGTGCTCGGACACCATCCGGACGAACGCGTCGGGCCAGCCGAACGGCGCATCGATACCGGTCCTGCCGGTGGCCAGGACGGCCTCGATGACGGCGTCGTTACCGACGCCCAGCCGAACGGACTCGACGCGGGCGACGCCGTCGGTCCAGTCGATGACGGCGAGGGCCGTCTTCTTCGGCTCGGCCGCCAGGTCGACTCCCACGGTGCGCATCGACCCAGGCTAGTCCGAACTGCTGAATCAGAAGAAGTGATGCAACGCATCAGTTAGTTGTTCTGTACAGATTCAGTGCCTCCGACCATTGTGGTCTCCACTACTCGCCTAGAAGTGGCGCACCGGCGCCCCGTTCGGAGGATTGATGCCCGACAACCACGTCGCCCCGATGCTGGAGAAGCACACCATCGGGTTCGTCCCGGAATCCGATCGCCACGGGAAGGTGCGTGACCTGTTCACGCTGTGGTTCGGCGGCAATCTCGCCCCGCTCCCGATCGTGACCGGCGCCCTCGGTCCCAGCCTGTTCGGACTCTCGCTCTGGTGGAGTCTCGTCGCGTTCGTCGTCGGGCATCTGGCCGGCGGCGCCCTGATGGCGTTGCATTCGGCGCAGGGACCTCAGATGGGTATCCCCCAGATGATCCAGAGCCGCGGACAGTTCGGCACGTTCGGGGCGCTCATCATCGTGGTGATCGCCGCCGTCATGTATCTCGGGTTCTTCTCGTCGAACATCGTGCTCGCCGGCCAGTCCATGCACGGGATCGTGAACGGCATCCCCGTGGACGCGGGCATCGTCGCCGGTGCTCTCGGCTCCGCCGTCATCTGCATCATCGGCTACCGGTTGATCCACATCCTCAACCGCATCGGTACCTGGGTGCTCGGAATCGGGATTCTCGTCGGATTCGTCGCGATCCTCACCGGCGACCTGCCGTCGGACTTCCTCACGCGCGGCGACTTCAACTTCGCCGGGTGGCTCGCCACCGTGTCGCTCGGCGCGCTCTGGCAGATCGCGTTCGCCCCCTACGTATCCGACTACTCGCGCTACCTCCCGAAGGACGTGGGGGTGCCGTCGACGTTCTGGGCGACCTACTTCGGCTGCACCCTGGGGTCCTTCCTGGCCTTCTCGTTCGGCGCGGTCGTCACGCTCGCCGCACCCGTCGGCATGGGCACGATGGACGGAGTCAAGGCGACGACCGGAAACCTCGGCAGCATCATGCTGGTGCTGTTCCTGCTCAGCGTGATCAGCCACAACGCACTGAACCTCTACGGCGCCGTCCTCGCCATCATCACGTCCTTCCAGACGTTCCGTGCCCGCTGGATTCCGACCGCACGCGCCCGGGTGATCCTCTCGACGATCATCCTCGTCGCGGCGTCCGTCGTCGCCATCGCGCTGTCGGCCGACTTCGTCTCGCACTTCGTCGATCTGGTGGTCGTGCTGCTGGTGGTGCTGGTGCCGTGGACGGCCATCAACCTCATCGACTTCTACATCATCCACAAGGGCGTCTACGACCTCGATTCGATCTTCCGCTTCGACGGCGGCATCTACGGCCGGTTCAACTGGACAGCCATCACCGCCTACCTGCTCGGCATCGTCGTCCAGATTCCGTTCATGGCCACGTCGCTCTACACCGGCCCGGTGTCCGCGTTCCTCGGCGGCGCCGACCTGTCGTGGGTGGCCGGACTGGTCGTGACCGGGCCCATCTACCTGCTTCTGGCGCGGCGCGGTTCCGGTCGCCCCACCGACGCGAAGGCCACCGCCGCCACGCGTGAACCCGCGCGGCTGTAGAGTCCGAACACCGCACCGCCCGAGCCTGTTACAGGCTCGGGCGGTGTGCGTTCGCTGCCGGGGCCGGTGTTCGCGTCCTGTCCGCTCGGGCAGGGTTTCCTCGTTGTCGACCACATGGCGGTGCCGGCTCGTTAGGGTCGAAAGAGGAGACAGTCCACCGGAGAAGAAAGTTGTCGCAGATGTCCAGTTTCCCGGGCCTCACCCACGTCGCGATCACCGTGTCCGACCTGCCGGCCAGCACCGCCTGGTACACCGCATTGTTCGGGTCGGCACCCGTACTCGACGAAGACGAGGAGTCGGGCACCTTCCACCACACCGTGTTCGCGCTCGACGGCGGGATGCTCTTCGGACTCCACACGCACCCCGACAGCGGCGCTCCCACGAGATTCGACGAACGGCAGGTCGGACTCGACCACATCGCGTTCCAGTGTTCCCCCGACGCACTGCCGCGGTGGGTGGAGCGCCTCGACGCCCTCGGAATCGAACACGGGGGCATCAAGACAGCGCACTACGGCTCGGGCATCTCGTTCCGCGATCCCGACAACATCGCGCTCGAGTTCTTTGCTCCGCCCGTGAGTACTTCTTAACCGCCCCAGGTTAATAAGTACTCACGGGCGGCGGAGCCGCAGGAGGACGTTGCGGTCTCGTAGCCGAGGTAGGGGCTCATCGCCGTGACGAGGCCGATCGACCGTTCCACTCCGGCGCGCATGTGGGCGACGTTGGCGGTGATCCCGACGACGCAACGCGAGGTCAGTGCCTCGCAGGCGGCGGACAGGTGGCTGAGCGAGGCGAAGAGGCTGTGCGCGATGATCGGTTCGAACGCGTTCAGCTGCAACTGGCCGCCCTCGGCGGCGAGGGTGATGGTGACGTCGTTGCCGATGACCTCGACGCCACCTGATTCACGACCTCCGGGATGACCGGGTTGACCTTGCCGGGCATGATGGACGAGCCGGCCTGCACCGCAGGAAGATTGATCTCCCCGAGCCCGACGCGCGGCCCCGAGGACAGCAGCCGCAGGTCGTTGCACATCTTCGACAGCTTCACCGCCGAGCGCTTGAGCACCCCCGACAACTGCACGAACGAGCCGACGTCCTGGGTGGCCTCGACGAGGTCGGTGGCGGTCGCGAGCGGCAGACCGGTGACGGCCCGCAGCTCCTCGCACGCGATCCTCGCGTAGTCGGGGTGGGCGTTGAGTCCGGTGCCGATGGCGGTGCCGCCCAGGTTGATCTCCGCGACGAGCAGCGCGGCTTCCTCGAGCCGTTCGGCGTCCTCCCGGACCATCACCGCGAACGCCCCGAACTCCTGCCCCAGGGTCATGGGGACGGCGTCCTGCAGCTGGGTCCGCCCCATCTTCAGGTGGTCGACGAACTCGGCCGCCTTCGCGGAGAAGGCCTCCGCGAGCGCTGCCATCGCCATGCGCAGGCGGCGGATCGCGAACTGCAGCGCCACCTTCAACGCGGTGGGGTACACGTCGTTGGTGCTCTGGCTCATGTTCACGTGTTCGAGCGGGTGCAGGAACATGTATTCGCCGGGCCGGTGACCGAGCAGTTCGAGACCGCGGTTGGCGATCACCTCGTTGGCGTTCATATTGGTCGACGTACCCGCCCCGCCCTGGATGACGTCGACGACGAACTGGTCGTGCAGGGCGCCGTCCCGGATCTGCTCGCAGGCGGCGACGACGGCGTTGGCGCGGCGGTCGTCGAGCAACCCGAGCCGCTGGTTCGCGACCGCCGCCGCCTGCTTGACGCACGCCAGGGCCGCGACCAACTCCGGGTAGCGGCCGATCGGGGACCCGGTGATGGTGAAGTTCTCGAGCGCCCGCAGGGTGTGGATCCCGTAGTGGGCGTGGAGCGGGACGTCCCGCTCCCCCAGCAGGTCGTGTTCGACGCGTGTGCGGATGGGCTGGGCGATGCGGGACATCGGGCTTCCTTCGGGATGACTAGTGGAGCAGACGGGTGCGGAGACCGGGGTCGGTCGCCGCGTCGAGCAGGGTCAGTGCGAGGGCCAGGGCGCCGTCGACGGCCGCGCGGTCTGCCGCGGGCGCGGCGCTGGCCGCGGCGAACTCGGCCTGATGGTTGACGGCGGGGGCGGAGTCGATGCCGATGTAGGGGTGGATCGCGGGCAGCACCTGCGACACGTTGCCCATGTCGGTGGACGCCCGGTTCATCAGCGAGTCCGCGCCGGTGCGGAACACCCGGCCCAGCCCCTCGGCGTGCCGGACGTACGACGCGAGCAGCGCTTCGTCGGTGCGGAACTCCGAGTACGGTTCGCTTTCCGGGGCGATGGTGAGTTCACAGCCGGTGGCGACGGCGCCGGCCTCGAAGCAGCGCACCACCCGGGGTTCGATCCGGGCCAGCTCGTCGAGCGTCTCCGCGCGCACGTACCAGCGACCTTCGGTGCGCTGGGGGATGGCGTTGGGTGCTTCTCCCCCGCGGGTCATCAGGCCGTGCACGCGTGTGCTCGGCGGAAGCTGTTGCCGGAGAAGTCCGATGGCGACCTGCGCGACGGTGAATGCGTCGGCCGCATTGACACCCCGTTCGGGGTAGGCCGCGGCGTGTGCCGCCTTGCCGTCGTATCGGATGTGGCTGTGGGACACGGCGTACGGCTCGGCCCGGGCGACGTCGACCGGGCCGGGGTGGGCCATGACGGCGGCGTGCACACCCTCGAATGCTCCGCGTTTCAGCATGTCGATCTTGCCGCCCCCGCCTTCCTCTGCGGGGGTGCCGAGCACCGACAGGGTGATGCCGAGGTCGTCGACGAGCGGCGCGAGGGCCAGCGCCGTTCCCACCGAGACGGCGGAGATGACGTTGTGCCCGCACGCGTGCCCCAGGCCGGGGAGCGCGTCGTATTCCGCGCAGACCGCGAGGTGCAGCGGACCGGAGCCGACGTGCGCGCGGAATGCGGTGGGCAGCCCGACGTACTGCTGCTCCACCGCGAACCCGGCGTCCGACAGCACCCCGGCGACCCGGACGCACGAGCGTTCCTCCTCCCACGCGACCTCCGGGTGAGCGTGGAGATCGTGCGACAGAGCGAGGATCCGCTCTTCGGCCCGCCGGGCTCCGTCACGAATCGCGGCGTCCGCGCCGGCGGTCACAGGTCACCTGGCACGCCGTAGGACGGGGCGGCCGTCGGGTCGACGCCGCGCACCCGGTAGTCCCGCTTCTGCGGTTCCCACACCGTCCACAGCCGGCGCAGTTCGCCGACCGGGTCGCCGTGCCAGTCGACCCGCAGGTCGGTGACGGGCCAGGGCACGTCCTCGACCACCTGAAGTCCCGCCGAGTGCACGGGCCCCGCCTCGCCGCCGGCGGTGACGGCCGCGGTCAGACCGTCGAGCAGTCTGCCCTCGAAGGTCGGGGCCGTGCTGGACACGTAACCGAACAGCAGCGACCGGATGACGCCCTCGTCGCGGAGCATGTTGCCGGCGACGGCGGCGCCGCTGCCCTGCGCGCTGCTGTGGATGCCCAGGGTCTGCGCCCCGGAGTGCACCGCGGTGCCGCCGTCCGCGTCGACGACGACCAGCTGCCGATACTCCGGGAATTTCTCCTGCAAGAGTGCGGATTTCAGTGCCGTCTCCGCGTTCTCGCCCGCCGCGAGCGCGTCGAGTCCGACCGGCCCGAGCCGCGGATTGGTCACGTTCTGGGAGGCGACGACGCCGACCCCGGACCGCAGGTACAGGCAGCGCGAGGCCACGGCGGGGCTGGAGGAGCAGACGACCATGCCGAACGCGCCTCCGGAATCGCGGGCGACGAGTGAGAAGGTCATGAGCTGATCACTGCCGTCGCGTCGATCTCGACGAGCCATTCGGGCCGGGCGAGGGCGTCGACGACGATGCCGGTGGAGACGGGGTGCACACCCTTCAGCCAGCGCCCGACCACCCGGTAGACCGCCTCCCGGTACCGGACGTCGACCAGGTAGACGGTGACCTTGACGACGTCCTCGAGGCGACTGCCCGATTCCTTCAGCAGCATCGCGATGTTCGCCATCGCCTTCTCGGCCTGGGCCTCGACGTCGCCGATCCCGACGGACTCGCGGGTGTCGAGGTCCTGCCCGATCTGGCCGCGCAGGTACACGACGCCGCCGGCGACGACGGCCTGCGCGAGGTCGTTGTCCAGGTTCTGCTCCGGGTACGTGTCGCGGGTGTTGAACGGGCGGATGCGGGTGTGGGTGGTCATGCCGCACCTCCGTCGACGTTGTCCGACAGCCCCGCTGCGGCCTTGACCAGCCCGAGGGGGCCGTCGAAGTCGAAATTGCGGTACACGGCCGCGAGCTGCGCGAACGGCGGCGACTGGGCGAACAGCTGGAAGGTCAGTCGGTGCCCGGCGTAGTCGCTGTTGAGCAGGTCGCGGGCGAACGCGAGGAGCTTGCGGCGGTCGTCGGCCACCCAGTTGTCGTTGATGGAGTAGAACTTCTCCAGCCACGGCGCGACGTCCGGGTCGGCGAACGTGGCGGCGTCCGGGGTGATGCAGATCTGGCCGCCGCACAGCTCCCGGGCGATGTGCATCATCGCGGGCAGCTGGCTGAGCGCCATCACCCGGCCGGTGTAGAGCAGGGACTGGTTGGGCATGAGCAGGCCACCGGGGCTCGGCTCGGCGAGCGAGATCGCCGCGGTGAGGTGGGCGTTGATCGTCTCCCGGTAGCAGGCGAGCTGGGCGAGCTTCTCCTGCACCGCCTGCTGCTTCTCGAGACCGCTCTGCTTGACGTTCCACAGCGCCGATCCGATCATCAGATCGGCGAGGTGCAGGGTGCGCTGCACGAACGGGAACGCGCTGTAGCGGTGCAGGGTGGAACGGATGAACGTGGCGGCGCGGGTGTGCCGGTAGAACAGCACGTCTTCCCAGGGGATCTCGACGTTGTCGAACACGACGAGGGATTCGACCTCGTCGACCCGGTTGGCGAGGGGGTAGTCGGCGGACGGCGCCCGGCCGGCGAACCCGTTGCGGGAGATGTACTTCAGCCCGGGAGCGCCCATGTCGAGCACGAATCCGACGGCGTAGTCGGACAATTCGCTGTTGCCCCAGTTGGCGATGGTGGGTTTGGTGAACGCCTGGTTGGAGTAGGCGGCCGCGGTCTCGTATTTCGCGCCGCGCACGACGATCCCGTTGTCGGTCTCCTTCACCACGTGCAGGAGCATGTCGGGGTCCTGGTCCTGCGGCGCCTTCGACCGGTCGCCCTTCGGGTCGGTGTTCGCCGACACGTGGAACGGGTCCTCGCGGACCGAGCGCTCGAGGTGGCGGCGGATGTTCTCCGAGAAGCGCGGGTCGACCTCGTTGAGGACGTCCTGGCCGTCGAACAGCGACCACATCTCGCCGATGGTCTCGTCGCCGACGCGGGTGACCACTCCTCGGGTGTCGTCCAGGACCAGGTCGACGGCGGCGCGCTTGTCGAGCCAGTCCTGCTGGGTGCGGGGAAGCTTGTTGGCGATGGCGTTGCGTTCACCGGTTTCGGGGTCGACGTAGGTCATCGCGTCCTGCGTGGCCTCCTCGTGCGCGAGGTCGTAGATGCGTGCCCGCACGTCGACGATCGGCTTGAACATGGTGTGGTTCGCCACGTCCTTGACGCGTTCCCCGTCGACCCAGACCTCGCGGCCGTCCCTGATGGAATCCCTGTATTCGTCTCCGGTGCGGATCATTTCGTGCTCCTGGTCCTCGGCGCGGGGTGTGCGTCCGGGTAGTCGGGGAAGGTGGAAGGTTCGAATGCTGCGGGCGTGCTGTAGGTGTGGGAGGCGTATACGAGCGGATCGCCGGGGTGGGTCTCGACGGCGGCGACCCGGCCGATGTAGATGCGGTGGGTGCCCGCCTCGATGACCTCGTGGACGGTGCAGTCGAAGGACGCGATCGCGTCGTGCACGCGCGGTGAGCCGGATTCGGCGACGGTCCAGTGCCCGCACGTGAAGTCCCACCGCTGCTTGCCGGGCCAGGGCCGGCCGGCGAAGGTGTCTGCGACGTGATCGTGCTGGGTGGCAAGCACATTGACGCAGAAGACGCCGTTCTCGGAGATCGCGTCGTTGACGGGGCTGCGTCCGTGGAGGCAGACCAGCACGAGCGCCGGATCGGCCGAGACGGAGCACATCGCGCTCACGGTCTGCGCCGTCCGGCCGCCGGGACCGTCGGTCGCGACGACGGTGACTCCGGTCGCGACGGCGCCCATGGCCGTGACGAAGTTCGCGGTCGAGCTGTCCGGAATCGGTGGGGCCACCGATGTTCGGGCCGTCGTTTCGACGGCTGCGTGACGGTCAGCGATCGGCATGACGGGCTCCTTTCTGTGTGCGGTGAGCGAGGAGTTCGTGCCGTGGAACCAATCTTGGGGCGCACGGCGAAATCTGTACAACACAGATAAGTGGCGCACTGCATAAGGAAAATCGATGCGGGGCGAAGGCATGTCGATCACGGCGTCGACCAGGGATAATTCCTTACATCAGCCGATGCGGACGGGGACGATCATGACGCCACTGCAGCGCTACATTGCCGAAGAGATCGCGATCGACCATGCGGACGGACTGTTGTCCCGCCGCGAGGCGCTGCGAAGACTCGGACTCATCGGCCTCGGTGTGGCGGCGGCGTCGTCGTTACTGGCCGCCTGCTCCACGGACGGCGACGGGGAGTCGTCCACCTCGGCTCCGGTGACACCTGGAGGGGCGACGCCGCCGCCACCGGGCATGGCCGACGCCGTCGGAACCGAAGCCGTGACCTTCGCCGGTCCGGACGGGCTGGTCCTGCAGGGGGCCTGGGCCGAAGCGGCCGAGCCCCGCGGAGCGGTTCTGGTGGTGCACGAGAACAAGGGCCTGACCGACCACATCCGTTCGGTGGCGGGCCGATTCGCCGGTGCCGGATACCCCGCACTGGCCATCGATCTGCTCTCGGAGGAGGGCGGGACGGCGACCTTCACCGACCAGGCTCAGGCCACCGCCGCGCTGGCCACGGTGCCGCCGGAGCGCTTCGTCGCCGACATGAAGGCCGGCGTCGACGAACTGGCGCGCCGGGTACCGGACGAGAAGTACGCGGCGGTCGGGTTCTGCTTCGGCGGCGGCATGGTGTGGCAACTCCTCGCGTCCGGCGAACCGCGACTGGCGGCCGCCGTCCCCTTCTACGGTCCCCTGCCCGAGGGCGCGGACTTCTCCGGCTCGAAGGCCGCGGTCCTCGCCATCTACGCGGAACTGGATGCCCGGGTGAACGCGTCCCGCGACGCCGCGGCCGCGGCACTCGCGAAGGCGGGGCTGCCGCACGAGAACGTCACGGTTCCGGGTGCCGATCACGCGTTCTTCAACGACACCGGGCCCCGCTACAACGCGGCCGCGGCGGCGGAGGCCTACGAACGTGTCCTCGCCTGGTTCGGCGAATACGTGGGGTGAGGCGGGCGCATCAGCAGTGCGGCGACGAGGAAACACAGCGCGCCCACGAACGTCCCCAGATCGGCGACCGTTGCGTTTTCCAGCGCGCCGGTGCCGGGCACGATGAACGCGGCCACCGCGGACACCCCGAACGCGACCGACCCGAGCATGTTCAACCAGGTACTGCGCCAGTTGCGGGCGTGCGGATCCCACAACTTGTCGGTTTCGGTGGTGGCCACCACCGCCAGAGCGCTGGCGACGAGGAAGGCCGTCGACCCGAAGATGTCGGGCCGCCACCCCCACACCCGGTCCTGTTCGACGGTGAGCCCCTGGATGAGCGCGACGCCGGTACTGACGTTGAACAGGAGGGTGCCGACGAACTGGATCAGCGCCGCCCACCAGTCGTAGCGTTCGACCGTCTCGGATTCTTCCCCGGGTACCGGTCTGCCACTGAGCAGCAACTGGATGAACCCGGCGGTGGTGAAGAACAGGGATCCGACGAAGTAGGTGATGTTGTCGATCTCGGGGCCGACCGCGTCCCCGTACATCCGCGTGGCCGCCATCCCGAACAGGAAGGAGCCTATGACGAATCCCCAGGACTCCCGGCGCAGCCGGAGCGTTCGGCGCGGTGCGGGAGAGGTGTGGTCGTTCGACACCGTGACGTCACCCCCTCACCACCCGGGTCGGCAGGATCTCAGACTCTCCGAAGACACTCACCGGGTCAAGGCCGGGCACGGAAATTCGGCTGCGAGTCCGCGCGGGGTGTGTCAGTGTCGGATGATGACGAGCGACGACGGAATCACGATCAGAGCTGCGACCGAACAGGACTGGCCGAAGATCACCGTGCTCAACGAGATCTGTTTCCTGACACCGCAGACCGCCGAATTCACCGCGCACTGGAAGCAACTCGTGAGCGGTGAGCCGCCGATCATCGCTCTCGACGGCGACGAGGTGGTCGGCGCCACCATGGACATTCCCATGACCGTCACCGTCCCCGGCGGCGGAAGCGTCGCGGCGGCGGGTATCACGGCGGTGACGGTCGCGCCCACCCACCGCCGGCGCGGTATCCTCCGCGCCCTGTACACCGAGCACCACGCTCGCATCCGGGAGTCCGGGGCGCCGCTGTCGATTCTCACCGCCAGCGAAGGCGGGATCTACGGACGGTTCGGGTACGGGCCCGCGACGGTCGAGGCGACGGTGAGCATCGACCGCCGCTTCGCGACCCCGCACCGGAACGCACCCGACCCGGGCGGGGTGCGCATGGTGCATCCGGCCGAGGCGCGGCCCGCCTTCACCGACGTCTACGACCGCTGGCAGGCGATGACGCCGGGAGCGCAGGTGCGGCCGGCGATCGTGTGGAATCGGATCTTCGCCGACCGGGAGAGCGAGCGGGGCGGCGGCACAGCCCACTTCGGACTGGTGCACCCCGACGGCTACGTGCTCTACCGCCGCGTCTCCGGCGACAGCGGATCGGTGGCCCGCGTGGAGGAGATCCGGACCGTCGGCGCCGCGGCGCATGCCGCGCTGTGGCGGGCGTTGCTCGGGCTCGACCTGGTGCGCCGCGTCGAGGCGAATCTGACCCCCGAGGACCCGTTGCCGTATCTGCTGAGCGACGGCCGGTTGGTGCGCACCACGTCACGCCACGACGAGTTGTGGGTGCGGATCATGGAGGTGCCGGCCGCGCTGGAAGCCCGCACCTATCGCCGCGACCTCGACGTGGTGGTCCAGGTCGACGACGGGTTCCTGGACGCGGGTGGCCGATTCGCGCTCACCGTGCGGGACGGCAAGGCCGTGTGCACCCGGACCGACGCAACTCCCCACCTGGTGCTCGACCTCGACGTGCTGGGCAGCCTGTATCTCGGGGCGCACCGGGCGCGGACGTTCGCGGCCGCGAACCGGCTGTGGGCCGCCGACGCCGACACACTCGACCGGTTCGACAGCGCGTTCGGCTCCGACCGCGACGCCCAGATGGGATGGGCGTTCTAACCCGACGCACCTGCCTGTTGCGCGAACACCGCCCGCGCCCGCTCGGCGACGGCCCGGGCCCGCGCCGTGCTCCGCACCCCCTTCAGCCGGGCGAGCACCACCGGGAGGCCCGGAACGTCGTCGGCGATCGGCACCGTCGCGACCCGTCCGCCGTCGTAGGTCCGGCCCTCCGCGGGCCGCTGGTTCAGGATCGAGAAGCCGTGGCCGCGGGCGACGAGTCCGCGCACCGTTTCATAACTCGCCGACCGGTACCGGACCAACGGCGTGACACCCGACCCCGACAGCATCGCCAGGAAGTAGTCGCGGCTGCTCGGCAGATCCAGCAGCACCATGGGTTCGCCCTCGAGGTCGGCGAGCGCAATCGCGTCGTGCCCGGCCAGCCGGTGGTCCGGCGGGAGGATGACGTGGGGCCTCGCGACGCCGAGGGTCTCGGTCTCCATGTCGTCGCCCAGCGCGAGGTCGTAGGTGAGGGCCAGTTCGGCGGTGCCGTTCCGCAGCGCCGCCCGCACCGCCTCCGCCTGGGTCTCGACCACCTCCACCTCGAGGTCGGGGTGCTGATCGCGCAGGTCCGAGATCAGCGTCGGCAGGATGAACGGGGTGAGGGTGACGAAGCAGGCCAGCCGGACGGTGCCCCGGACGTTGTCCTCGTGGCCGCGCGCCGCGTCGAGCACCTCTCCGAGGTGGGCGAGCACGCTGCGGGTGTCGCGGAGCATCTCCTCCCCCGCCGCCGTGAGAACCAGCCCGCGCGACCGTTGCCGGATGAAGAGCTGAGTGCCGATCTGGTGCTCGAGCTGAGAGATCGCCGAGGACACCGCCGACTGCGCGACCATCAGTTCGTCGGCGGCCTTCGTCATGCTGGAGAAGTTCGCGGCCTCGACGAAATACCTGAGCTGGGTGAACGTCACGTCGGGTCGTCGTTGCATGCGCTCTCCTCGGGATCTGAGGCCACCAGGATCGCAGGTCTCCGACCGGGGAGCCACCCACGACACACGCGGTGGACGCGACGCCATTACCGGACGTCGGCCTTCACGAGGTCGGGATCCGGCTCCGCACCCGGGTCGTCGTCGCACGCGGTACGCGGGCCGGTCGCGGACCGCACGGACTTGCCGCGCAGGTACCCGACCACGCCGAGAAGCGCGAGGACGGCCAGCGTCCCGAGGGTGAACACCTCGAACGTCCCCTGACTCACGCCCCAGATCTCGTCGAAGTCGTAGTCCAGGCCGAAGACCGCGTCCAGGGTTCCGGGGAACACCGCCACCCAGGAACCGAGCAGCACCCAGGCGAAGCAGAGTCCGCCGAGAATGCGGAAGCCGGCGTTGCCGGTGGGAACCCGGAAGGGCCGCACGACGTCCGGGAAGTGCGTGCGCAGCCGGATCGCCGACGGGATGACGATCAGGTAGCTGAGCAGAAACGTCGAGATCGAGATCGTCAGCACGACGGCGAAGACGGAACCGCCGGATCCGGTGATCTGCATGGCCGCGAGCATGAACACGGTGGCGACGACGCCGGACAGGAAGTTGACGCGCACCGGCGTGCCGAGGCGGGGATGGAATCGGCCGAAGAACCCGGCGAAGAAGGCGCCGTCGGCGGCCGCCATGGCCTGCATGCGGTCGCTGATGATCATCCACGCCGCACCCTGGGTCATGAGGATGACCGCGAAGATCACGCCGGTCACGGTCAGCATGGCCGGCGCGGCGGGACCGTAGACGCTGTACACGGTCGCAACGGCCTCGAGCAGTCCGCCGACACCGGTGATGTCGTCGGCGGGCACGACGAGCAGGATCGCGAAGATCGGCAGCAGGTACGACGCGGCGGCGATCGCGCAAGCGCGGGCGATCGAGATCGGGACGTCGCGGGCGGGGTTCTTCATCTCTCCGGCTGCGCTGTTCCCGGATTCGAAACCGAGGTAGGAGAACAGCAGCAGCGGCGTCACCCCGAGGAGCCCGGTGAGGGTGGGGCTGAAGTCGCCCGCGGAGATGCCGGCGAATCCGTTCTTCGCGGCGTAGATCCCGGTGGTGACGAGGAAGAACAGGAGGAACACGATCTTCAGGAACGCGCCGACCGTCGGAATCCATTTGCCGCGCGCCAGACTCACCACGGCGGCCAGCACCGTCAGCCAGATGAAGACCAATTTGAAGAGGTAGTCCGTCACCGAACCCTCCTCGAAGGCGCCGACGTAGTGGTTCCATGTCTCGGCGGCGATGAACGCCATCGACCCGCCGACCCACACGGGCTGCGTCACCCACGTCAGCAGCGACGCGAGCGCGGCGAGTGGGCGGCCGAACGCTCGCCGCACCCATACGTACACACCGCCCTCGCCGGTGAACGAGCTGCCGATCTCGGCGAAGATCAGGCCGTACGGCAGGAGGAAGAACACCGCGAGAACGAGTGCCCAGGTGAAGGTCTCGGCGCCGAACGTGGAGACCTGACCGAGGACCTCGACCGACACCACCGCCGCGACGATGAGGAAGACGATGTCGAACCGGCCGAGTGACTTCTTGAGGTGTTGTGTCTGTTCGTCCGCCAGGGCGGTGGGGGTGTTGTCGCTCATCGCTGTACCTCGTTGCTGGAGTCGATAGGAATGTGCTTGGGCGATGGTGTTTTCAGCCGGCGCTGCAGTGATGCCGGTCACTACTCTCGTCCGACCCCGGCAAATCTGTACAGCACAAAGATCAGGGGTACTGCATCAGTTCTTCAGATGTCGAGGCTGCGACGTTGGCATCTGAATAACTGATGCAGTGGCACGAAAAGATCCTGTTGACTGTTGTGGTCGCGCGGACCGACGATTCTGGCACTGCACGAACCGAACAGCGTGAGGAACCCACCGTGCGTGATCCGCGATACGACATCCTTTTCGAGCCGGTCAAGATCGGACCGGTCACCGCCCGCAACAGATTCTTCCAAGTCCCCCACTGCAACGGCATGGGCTACCGCGACCCCTCCGGCGAGGCGTACATGCGGCGCGTCAAGGCCGAGGGCGGCTGGGCCGTCGTCTGCACCGAGCAGGTCGAGATCCACCCGACCTCCGACATCGGCCCGTTCATCGAACTGCGACTGTGGGACGACCAGGACCTGCCGGCCCTGACCAGGATCTCCGAGAAGATTCACGAGGGCGGCTCGCTCGCCGGCATCGAACTCGCCCACAACGGCCTGAACAGTCCCAACCTGATCAGCCGCGAGACCCCGCTCGGCCCGCAGAATCTGCCCGTCGTCTCCTGGAACTACGACCCCGTCCAGGCCAGGGCGATGACGAAATCCGACATCGCCGACCTCCGGCACTGGCACAAGGAGGCGGTGCGCCGGTCGCTGAAGGCCGAATACGACATCGTCTACGTGTACGCCGGGCACGCGATCGGCGGCCTGCACCACTTCCTCTCCCGCCGCTACAACAACCGGACGGACGAGTACGGCGGCAGCCTGACCAACCGGGTGCGCCTGCTCCGCGAGATCCTCGAGGACTCCCGCGAGGTCGCCGACGGGAAAGCCGCCGTCGCGTGCCGCATCTCGGTCGACGAACTCCTCGGCGACGAGGGGATCACCCGCAGCGAGATCGAGGACGTCATCGGCCTGCTGGGCGAGACCCCCGACCTCTGGGACTTCGTGCTCGGCAGCTGGGAGGACGACTCCGTCACCTCGCGGTTCGGTCCGGAAGCCGAGCAGGAACCGTACGTCCGGGGACTCAAGCAGCTCACCACCAAACCCGTCGTCGGAGTCGGCCGCTTCACCTCGCCCGACACCATGCTGCACCAGGTCAAGAGCGGCATCCTCGACTTCATCGGGGCGGCTCGCCCCTCGATCGCCGACCCGTTCCTGCCCCGCAAGATCGAGGAAGGGAACCTCGAGGACATCCGGGAATGCATCGGCTGCAACATCTGCGTGTCCGGTGACTTCACGATGTCGCCGATCCGCTGCACCCAGAACCCGACGATGGGCGAGGAGTTCCGGCGCGGGTGGCACCCGGAGCGGATCAAGGTGCGCTCGAGCGATTCGAACGTCCTCGTGGTCGGTGCGGGCCCCGCCGGACTCGAGGCGGCGCGCGCGCTCGGCCAACGCGGCTACAACGTCAGCCTCGCCGAGGCGAGCAGGCAACTCGGCGGCCGCGTGACCCGCGAGTCCAAGCTTCCCGGACTGTCAGCGTGGATCCGCGTCGTCGACTACCGCGAACAACAACTCCGCAAGCTCCCCAACGTCGACGTGTTCATGGAGAGCGAGATGACCGCCGACGACGTCATCGAGAACGACTTCCACCACGTCGTCGTCGCCACGGGCTCGCACTGGCGCCGCGACGGCGTCGGCCGGTGGCACACCCACGCCGTCCCCGTCGACGAGCACGCCGACGTCCTGACCCCCGACGACGTGATGGCGGGGCTGCGCCCCCAGGGCAACAAGGTCGTGCTCTTCGACGACGACCACTACTACCTCGGTGCGGTTGTCGCCGAACTCCTGGCCAAGGAAGGATTCGACGTCACCCTGATCACGCCGGCCGCGCACGTGTCGCAGTGGACGACGAACACCATGGAAGTGGTCCGGATCCGCAAGCGAATCATCAACGCCGGAGTGCACGTTCAGGTGAACCGCGCCGTCACCGCGGTCACCGCCCAGGGCGTCCGCACCGTGTGCGCCTTCACCGGAGACGAGCAGTTCGTCGACGCGGACAGCGTCGTCCTCGTCACCGCGCGCCTCCCGAAGGACGGCCTGTTCCACGAACTGCAGTCGCGTGAACCCGAATGGGCCGACGCCGACCTACGCAGTGTCCGCGGCATCGGCGACGCCTGGGCGCCGTCCACCATCGCGGCCGCGGTCTGGTCCGGGCACCGGTACGCCGAGGAACTGGAGGAACCGCCGGCCCCCGGCCCGGTCGCGTTCCGCCGCGAAGTCACCGGACTGTCCATCGAACCCGTCCGCTCACTGTCCGTCCCCCCGCTCGCCACCGCACAGAACTGAGGAACACCACCATGACCGCAGTGCACCCCATCCCGACCGACGCCCGGAACATCGCGGCGATGACGCCCAGCGCGTACGTCACCGCGGACACGCTCCGGGCGGGTGACCCGAAGGAACACGAAATGGTTCACCTGAGCAGCGGAGACGACAAGTTCACCGTCGGCTCCTGGCGCGCGGAGCCGTACAGCGAGTACATCGAGTCCTACCCAGGCGACGAATACACCCGCGTGCTGGAAGGTTCCGTGACGCTGACCGCGGACGACGGCGCCTCGCACACCTTCGGTCCCGGCGAGGCGTTCACCTTGACGAAGGGGTGGCGCGGCGAGTACCGCGTCGACGAGCCCCTGCTCAAACAGTTCGCCATCTATGTTGCCTGAGCCCACCCCACCCACTTCGAGCACGAGGGATGACGATGCCTGATCCGACCACACTCGACGACTGGACCCGGCTCGCTGCGACGATCACGCCGCGCCGGGAACTCTTCATCGACGGCGCGTTCCGTCCCGCCAAGTCGGACGAGACGTTCGACTCGATCAATCCGGCCACCGGAGAACTGCTGGCACGGGTGTCGGCCGCGGACGCCCCGGACGTCGATGCCGCGGTCCGGTCTGCGCGCGAGGCGTTCGACTCGGGTATCTGGTCGCGGAGCCCGGCGTCCCACCGCAAGCGGGTTCTGCTCAGGCTCTCCGAGCTGATCCTCGAACACCGCCACGAGCTCGCGCTGCTCGACTCCCTCGACATGGGCAAGCTCGTGGTGGAGGCGCTGAATGTCGATGTCCCTTCGGCGGCCGAGCTTTTCGCGTTCTACGCGGAGGCCCTCGACAAGGTCGGCGGGGAGATCGCACCCAGCGATCCCGGGAGTCTCGCCCTGGTCACGCGCGAACCGCTCGGCGTCATCGGGGCGGTGGTCCCGTGGAACTTTCCGCTCGACCTTGCGGTGTGGAAGCTGGCACCGGCCCTCGCAGCGGGCAACAGCGTCGTGCTCAAACCCGCCGAGCAGGCTCCGCTGTCGGTGCTGCGGCTGGCCGAACTCGCCTCCGAGGCGGGGCTCCCCGACGGCGTGCTCAGTGTAGTGCCGGGTCTCGGCGCCGAGGCCGGCGCGGCGCTGGGTCTGCACCCCGACGTGGACGTCGTCGCCTTCACCGGTTCGACCGAGACCGGGAAGCGGTTCCTCCGGTACGCGGCGGATTCGAACCTGAAGCAGGTCTGGCTCGAATGCGGAGGGAAGAGCCCCAACCTGGTCTTCGCGGACGCCGACCTCGACGAGGCGGTGGAGAAGGCGGTGTTCGGCGCGTTCTACAACCAGGGCGCGGTGTGCTCGGCCAACTCCCGGCTGCTGGTCGAGGCGTCGGTGGCCGAACAGGTGACCGACGCCCTTATCCGCCGGGCGTCGACGATCCGCCCCGGCAATCCGCTCGACCCGGCGTCCACGCTGGGTGCGATCGTGGACGAGAACCACGCGCGCAGGGTCGCGGGGTTCATCGACCGGGCCCGCGTCGAGGGCCGGGTGTTGCTGGGCGGCAACAGGACCACCGTCGACGGGCGGGGATCCTACGTCGAACCGACGATCTTCGCGGACCTCGCACCGACCGCCGAGGTGGTGACGCAGGAGGTGTTCGGGCCCGTCCTCACCGTCCAGACGTTCACCGACGAAGCCGAGGCGATCCGCATGGGCAACGACAGCATCTACGGTCTCGCCGCCTCGGTGTGGACCGAGAACCTGAACCGGGCCCACCGCGTCTCCGCCGCACTGCGGGCCGGGACCGTGTCGGTCAACACCGTCGACGCCATCAGCGCGCAGACCCCGTTCGGCGGGTTCGGACAGTCCGGGTTCGGCCGCGACCTGTCCCTGCACGCCATGGACAAGTACACCGGGCTGAAGACCACCTGGATCCGGCTGCGGCAGTAGCCCTCACGGCACCGGGTTCAGCTCCCGAACTCGCCGGGCGAATGTACCCTTCGGCGCTGCAGAGGCGCCCGAAGGTACATTCGCCCGAAACGTGGCACCCCACGCGGGCCCGTCGAGCCGTTAAGCTGGCGCCATGTTTGCCCTCGCCCCTTCGGAACCCGATCCTCGATTGCGTTGCGTCACAGCACTTCATGGCCACACCGCCACGATTCCGTCGATCGCCGTACGCCGGCTCGACACGAGGGACTGGGGGTCGGTGCTCCGGATCCACTCGGAGGGCATCGCCGGCGGGCTGGCCACTTTTGACACGGAGACGCCGACGCGGTCCGACCTGGACGCGCGGTGGCTGGACGGGCACCGGTGGGTCGCCGAGGTGGAGGGGAAGGTCGCCGGGTGGGCGGCCCTCTCCCCCGTGTCCTCGCGGCGCTGTTTCCGCGGGGTCGCCGAGAACTCCGTGTACACGGCCAGGGAGTTCCGTGGCGCGGGCGTCGGGACCGCGCTGATGCGCCGGCTGATCGACGAGGCCGACTTCTCGGGCATCTGGACGCTGCAGGCGTCGGTGCTTGCCGTGAACACCGGGTCCATCGCCCTGCACCACGCAGTCGGATACCGGACGGTCGGGGTCCGGGAGCGGCTCGCGCAGATCGACGGCGTCTGGCACGACAGCGTTCTCCTCGAGCGCCGCCGGGACACCTGACACCAGAACGAAGCGGGCATACCGTGGAGGGATGCTCCCCGTCATCGACCTCGCCGAACTGGACACACCGGCCGGGCGGGAACGGCTGCGGGAGATCACCCACCACGTGGGCTTCTTCTACCTCGACGGGCACGGCGTCCACCGGGTGCTGCTCGACCGGGTGTTCACCGTCGCGAGGGAGTTCTTCGCCCTGCCCGAGGCCTCCAAGCAGTCGATCGCCATGCTGAACAGCCCCCATTTCCGCGGGTACAACCGGGTGGGCGGCGAACTCACCAACGGCGAGACCGACTGGCGGGAACAGATCGACATCGGTCCCGAACGGCAGCCGATCCCCGGCGCCGCCGACCACCTGCGGCTGCAGGGTCCCAATCAATGGCCCGCGGACCTCCCCGACCTCGAGAAGACGATCGAAGCCCTGGACGCCGCACTCGCCGACGTCGGGATGCGACTGCTTCGGAACTGGGCCGCCTCGCTCGACGCCGACCCGGCGATCTTCGACGACGCGTTCGCGCACGCCCCCGCCACGCTCATCAAGGTCGTCCGCTACCCGGAGCGGCCGAGCGCCGACCACACCGGAGAGCAGGGCGTCGGCGCCCACAAGGACTCGGGTGTGCTGACGATGCTGCTCCTCGAACCGGGGTCGTCGGGACTGCAGGTGGAAACCGAGGACGGCGACTGGATCGACGCCCCCGCCCGGGCCGGATCGTTCGTGGTGAACATCGGCGAACTGCTCGAGGTCGCCACCGGCGGATACCTGCGCGCCACCCGGCACCGGGTGCTCACCCCCGCCGGCGCGCCCGAGCGACTGTCGGTGCCGTACTTCCTCAATCCCGCACTCGACGCCACCGTTCCGACGATCGAGTTGCCCCCACACCTGGCCGCACGCGCCCGCGGCATCGAACTGGATCCGGCGAATCCGCTCTACCGCACCTACGGCGAGAACGCGTGGAAGAGCCGCACCCGCGCCCACCCCGACGTCTACCAGCGCTGGTATCCGGACGAGGCGAGACCGCAGTAATCAGGCCTCCACCGCCGGGAGTATTGTTCCCGCAGTGTTGTTCCTGACCTCTCGACGCTACGTCGACCTCCGCCTCCAGGCGAGCGCCATCTGTCCGCGCTCGCGCTGACGCACCTCTCCACTCAGGACTCTCTCTCGCCGTATCCGCCCCACCGGGCGAAGTCTCACGGCCCCATGCGAAAGGCACACCCATGCCCAGTTCCGCTCTGCCCACGCGCGCCGAGAACACCTCTCGACGCCGTCTCCCCCAGTGGGCCACCGCGTTCGGCCCCCAGATCGTCACCGGACTCGTCGTCGGCGTCATCCTCGGACTCGTCGCCCGGGCCATGCCCGTCGCCGCCGACGGCAACGAGAACTGGCTCGTCGGGACCGTCCACACCATCGGCTCGAGTTACGTGAAACTGCTGACCGTCGCGGTGATCCCGCTGGTGTTCACGGCCATCGTCAGCTCGATCGCCAACCTGCGTGAGGTGGCCAACGCCGCACGCCTCGCCGTCCAGACGCTGCTGTGGTTCGCGATCACCGCGTTCATCGCCGTCGTGATCGGGATCGTCATCGGACTCGTCACGCAACCGGGATCACACACCACCGTCACCGGCGCGGGCAAGGAACCGACCACCACCGGGTCGTGGTGGGCGTTCGTCACCGGCCTGGTGCCCAGCAACTTCCTCGGCCTGAACGCGAAGACCACCCTCACCGAGGGCGCGGCCAGCACGTCGCTCAGTTTCAACGTGCTGCAGCTGCTCGTCGTCGCGGCCGCGATCGGCATCGCCGCCCTGAAGGTCGGGGCCAAGGCCGAACCGTTCCTGCAGTTCAACGCGTCGCTGCTGGCGATCGTGCAGAAGGTGCTGTGGTGGATCATCCGCCTCGCCCCGATCGGGACCGCCGCGCTGATCGCCAACGCCGTCGCCACCTACGGCTGGGACGCCATCGGCTCGCTCGGCTGGTTCACCGCCGCCGTCTACATCGGCCTGGCCATCGTGTTCCTCGTCGTGTACCCCGTCCTGATCCGCGCGCACGGACTGTCGGTGCGCGCCTTCTACTCCGGGGTGTGGCCGGCCACACAGCTCGGTTTCGTCTCCCGTTCGTCGATCGGCACCCTGCCCCTCACCGAGCGGGTCACCGAACGCAACCTCGGTGTCCCCCGCGAGTACGCGTCGTTCGCGGTGCCGCTCGGGTCGACCACGAAGATGGACGGCTGCGCCGCCGTCTACCCCGCGATCGCCGCGATCTTCGTCGCCGAGTTCTACGGTGTGCCTTTGTCGTTCACCGACTACCTGCTGATCATCGTCGTGTCGGTCATCGGGTCCGCGGCCACCGCGGGCACCACCGGCGCCACGGTCATGCTGACGCTCACGCTGTCGACCCTCGGCCTCCCCCTCGCCGGTGTCGGCCTGCTGCTCGCGGTCGAACCGATCGTCGACATGGGCCGCACCGCAGTGAACGTCACCGGCCAGGCGCTCGTCCCCACCATCGTCGCGAAGCGGGAAGGCATCCTCGACGAGTCCCGCTACAACGCCGAACGGACCGGCGACCCCTTCGTCGACGACGACGAGACCGTCGCCGCGGCGTAGCGAATGCGAGACGACAGCCTTCCGCACGTGGAAGGCTGTCGTCATGCCGGACCTCGACGCGATCAAACATCGGATCGTCACACAATTCCAGCGGCACGTCGCCAACCCGATCACCACCCGGTTGTCGAGCCAGACCCTCCTCGAGACCACCGGACGCGTCAGCGGGCAGCCCCGCCTCACCCCCATCGGGGGCCGGCGATCGGGCACCGAGTTCTGGCTGGTGTCCGAGTTCGGTGACCACTCCCACTACATCCGCAACATCCGTGCGAACAATGCCGTTCGTCTGCGGATCCACGGCAGATGGCATGCGGGCACGGCGACACTGCTACCCGACGACGACACCCACGCCCGGCTGGCGCAGCTCCCGCGGATGAACAGCGCCGCCGTCCGGGCCGTCGGCACCGATCTCCTGACCGTCCGCATCGATCTCACCGACTGAGACCCACCTGCAGACGCCCACGGAATAGTCATCCGCAGCCGCAACAGCGCCGGCGTCCGACCAATGTCCGAGCATCTGCATACCCGGCCCAGCCGCCTGGCCAGGTGTGATGTTCGCGACTACGCGTTCGGCCTGCACGCTCGGCGCGGATTTGGTACCGCTCGTCGGCTGCGGATCGAGCTACTTGCTCTAGAGACTTAGCCTCGGCTAATCTGCGATTTCGCGCGGACATGCCACGTTCCGCACTTCAGACAACGACGTCTGCCTCACCGGCGTATCGGTTCGGGGCCGGTTCTCCGCCGTGATCCTCTCGCCGACGCCACCCGTGCGCCCAGCACGGACCCCTATTCGGCGAGTATCGCGAGGAGACAGTCGGTTGAACACGAGTGCCACCGAGTCCGGCCTGTACGACAGGACGCTCGACAAGAGCAGCTGCGGCGTGGGCTTCATCACCCGCAAGGACGGCATTCAGACCCATGACGTCCTCCTCCGGGGCCATGAGGCCCTGTGTGCGGTTCCTCACCGCGGCGGCATGTCGGCCGAGGGTGTCGGCGACGGCGCCGGTGTCTGCGTCGACCTGTCGGTGCCGTTCTTCCGCACTCTGACGGGGCAGGACGGTCTCGAGGCCGGCCGCTTCGGTGTCGGCAACTTCTTCCTCCCCACCGACGTGGCGTTCCACGGTGACGCCGAGGCCGTCATCGAGCGGGCCCTCGCCGAGCAGGGGTTCGAGGTGCTGCTCGAACGTGACGTGCCCGTCGACGCGGCCGTGCTCCGGCCCGCCGCGATCCGGCACCAGCTGCCGATCCGGCAGTGGGTGTTCACCGCGCCCGCCGCGTGCGCCGACGCGGCCGAGTTCGACCGTCGCATCCACGACGCCCTGCTCGCGATCGAGGCCGTCGCGTACACCCAGCCGGACCTGGCCGGGCTGTACCCGCTGTCGCTGAGCGCCCGCACCCAGGTGCTCAAGGGCCGCCTCAACTCGAACGAGGTGATGCCCTACTTCCGGGACCTCGTCGACCCGGCCCACGCCATCCACACCCTGTACTTCCACACCCGGTTCTCGACCAACACCGACCCGCATCCGACGATGGCGCAGCCGTTCCGTCTGATGGCGCACAACGGTGAGCTCAACACCGACAAGAAGAACCGCCTCTCCGAGACGGCGCTGGCCCGTGCCCGCAACCGGGAGATCGTCCGCCCGCACGGCCAGTCGGACAGTTGTCGCCTCGACCAGACGCTGCAGAGCCGCGTCGTGGAGGACGGTCTCGACCTCGTGACCGCGGTGGTGTCGATGATGCCGCCGGCGTGGGAGAACGATTCGACCCTGTCGCCCGAGGTGCGGGCGATGCTCGAGTACTTCTCGCTGTACGAGGAGAAAAACGACGGTCCGGCGGCGCTGATCTTCGGCGACGGCACCGTCGTCGGCGCCCGCCTCGACCGGCTCGGTCTGCGCCCGCTGCGCTCGGTGGAGACCGACGAGTACCTGTGCGTGACGTCCGAGGCCGGTCAGATCGACTTCGATCCCGCCACCGTCCTGCACCGCGGCCGTATCGAGGCCGGCGGGATGCTGTACTTCGACCACCGTGAGGGCCGCTCGTACTCCACCGACGAGGCGCTCGAACTGCTCGCCTCCCGGGACGACTACCCGACGCTCGTCGCGGAGGCGCGCCGGACCATCGAGGCGCTGCCCGAGGTCGAGGCCGAGCCGGGACCGCTGCGGTACAACGGCGACCTCGAGCGCACGCAGCGCTACGTCGCGTACTCGCACAACCAGGAGAGCTTCAAGTTCATGATGGACCCGATGCTCGCGTCGGGTCAGGAGAAGATCTCCGCGATGGGCTACGGCAACGCCATCAATGCCCTCTCCGATCAGGAGGGTGGTGTGGCGAAGTACTTCTCGCAGCGTTTCGCGCAGGTCACGAACCCTTCGCTCGACAGCATCCGTGAGGCCGACGGCATGACGCTGCGCGTCGCGCTGGGCGCCAAGCCGAACAGTGGTGCGCTGTCGGCGCCGCAGATCGTGGTGCCCTCGCCGATCCTCACCCACATGGACATGCTGCGGATCCGCAAGCAGTCCGAGACGCCGGTGCAGCGAATCCCGATGCTGTACACCCCCGTGCACGGTGACACCGCCGCCAACGCGGCCGCGCTCGAGGCCGCCGTCGACGGGCTGTGCGACGAGGTGGAGGCGTTCGCCCGCGAGCAGGGTGGCATCGCGATCCTCACCGACCGTCACGTGGCCACCGACCGCGCGGCGCTGCCGATGATCGTGGCGATCTCCGCCGTCAACCAGCGGCTGATCGAGGAGGGCCTGCGCCTGCGGGTGTCCGTCGTCGCGGAGAGCGGTCAGATCTCGTCCTCGCATCACGTGGCCGCCGCCCTCGGATTCGGCGCCGCCGCGATCTACCCGCTCGCCGTCCGTCTGCGCGCCGAGGAGAAGTTCGCCGACGAGGCGGACGTGGCGTTCAAGCGGTTCGCGAAGGCCGCCGAGAAGTCGCTGATGAAGACGATGGGCCGGGTCGGGTTGTGCACCGCCGAGAGCTACATCGGCGGCGAGTTCTTCGAACCCAACTACCTCGATACCGACGATCGGGTTCTGCGCCGCTACTTCGCGAACGTGAAGACGCCGGTCGGTGGTGTCGGGTTCGCCGTCATCGCGCAGGCCGTCGCCGACTGGCACCAGCGTGCCCTGACGGTGACGGGTGAGAAGGACGTCCCGCTGCTCGGCCTGTTCAAGGAGCGGGCGGAAGGCGCCGGTCACTCGTACGGCACGGCGGCCGTGCGCGGCTTCGTCGACCTCACCGAGGAGCCCATCGCGTTCGACACTGCGGGCACGCAGGACCACACGGAGTCGCTGCGACTGCTGCCGCTGAACCGGCTCGAGGACGCGTTCGGCCTCGACGACGACGCGTACCGCAACGCCGGTTTCCAGAAGCTGACGCACGACGCGATCGACCGTTTCGAGATCACCCCCGGCTACCGCGCGTTCGCGCGGACCATGGCCGACGAGCGCACCCGTCGTCCCGCCGCGCTGCGCGACGTCCTGGACCTGCCGGCCGACGTCACGTTCCTCACCACGGCTGCGGAGTTCCGCAAGCAGATGGGCCGCTTCTCCCGCAAGGGCAACAACAGCTTCGCGGTCCGCGGACTCGCGTCCGAGGCGGTCGGCGACGACGAGTTCCGGCTCCGGCTCACCGGACCCCACGCGGGCGAGGCCGAGGTGCTGTCGGCGCTCGGCGAGTCGCTGGTGATGCGGTTCGGCGACGACCTCCGCGAGTACCGGGTCGACAGCGACGCCCTCGTCGTGCGGACGTCCGGCGAGGCGCTGCGGTGCCTGTCGCTGCTGCGCACCGCTCCGGCGAGCCTGCCGATCGAGCAGGTGCAGAAGGCCAGCGAGATCACGCCGTTCCTCACGTCCGGCGCCATGAGCCACGGCGCGTTGAATTCCAACGCCCACGAGGCGGTCGCGCACGGCACCAATATGGTCGGCGGCATGTCGAACAGTGGCGAGGGCGGCGAGCACATCTCCCGCTACGGCACCATCCGCGGTTCGCGGATCAAGCAGTTCGCGTCGGGCCGCTTCGGTGTGTGGGCCGGCTACCTGGCCGACCCGATGCTCGAGGAACTCGAGATCAAGATCGCGCAGGGCGCCAAGCCCGGTGAGGGCGGGCAGCTGCCCGCACCCAAGGTGACGGTCGAGATCGCGGCCGCGCGCGGCGGCACCCCCGGCGTCGAACTGGTCTCTCCCCCACCGCATCACGACACGTACTCCATCGAGGACCTCGCGCAGCTGATCCACGACTGCAAGGCGGCGCGGGTCCGCGTCATCGTGAAGCTCGTGTCCTCGGAGGGCATCGGCACCATCGCGGTGGGTGTCGCGAAGGCCGGCGCCGACGTCATCAACGTGGCGGGCAACACCGGCGGCACCGGTGCCGCCGCCGTGACGAGCCTCAAGTACGCCGGACGTTCGGCGGAGATCGGCGTCGCCGAGGTCCACCAGGCGTTGTGCGCCAACGGGTTGCGGCAGAAGGTGCTGCTCCGGTGTTCCGGCGCGCATCAGACGGCGAGCGACGTGGTGAAGTCGGCGCTGCTCGGCGCCGACAGCTTCGAGTTCGGCACCACCGCCCTGATGATGCTCAAGTGCGTCATGGCCAAGAACTGCAACGTCAAGTGCCCGGCCGGTCTGACCACCAATCCCGAACTGTTCGACGGTGATCCGCGGGCGATGGCGCAGTACCTGCTGAACATCGCGCACGAGACCCGGGAGGTGCTGGCCGAGCTGGGGATGTCCTCGCTGCGCGAGGCGCGGGGCCGTTCGGATCTGCTGCAGCTTCTCGACCACCCGTCCAGCGTCGGCCAGCTCGACCTGCGGGCGATGCTCGCGGTGGTCGAGGAGGTCGTGATCGGCGATCCGGTGTACCTGGAGAAGGACTACACGCTCGACGACGGCTGGCTCGTGCAACTGCGCGCCGCGCTGGTCGAGCAGGGCGCAGCGACGGTCGAGCTCGGCGACGGCGTGCACCTGAGCAACCGCAACAAGAGCGTCGGAGCCCAGCTGGCAGTCGACATCGAGCGGATGCTGAACCACGAGCTCACCGATGTCGAGCTGCCCGCCGTGCTCCGCGACGAGCGTGGCCGCGGCTACCTGCGCGACGGCAGCGTCCGGATCTCCACGTCCGGGTCCGCGGGTCTGTCGTACGGCGCGTTCTGCAACGACGGCATGGCCCTCGACCACACCGGTACCGCAAACGACGGTGTCGGCAAGGGCGCCAACGGCGGCAGCATCGTCGTGCGCTCGCCCGGTGGCGGCTCCGACCTTCACGGTGGAAACGTGCTGATCGGCAACTTCGCGCTGTTCGGCGCCACCGGCGGACGCATGTTCGTCGAGGGTCAGGCGGGTGACCGGTTCGCCGTCCGCAATTCGGGTGCCACCGCGGTGGTCGAGGGTGTCGGCGACTTCGCGTGCGAGTACATGACCAACGGCGCCGTGCTGAACCTCGGCGGCTTCGGCAAGGGTGTCGGCAACGGCATGAGCGGTGGCTTCGTCTACCAGTACGACCCCGAGGGCACGTTGCCCGGCAAGGCCAGCGCGGACTCGATCCTGCTCGGTTCGATCACTGGCGACGACGAGCACGCGGCGCTGCACCGTCAGGCCGTGCACGTGCTGCTCGGGTGGCACCTCGAGGCCACCGGCTCCGCCAAGGCGGCGTGGTTGCTCGAGAACTGGGAGACCGAACAGCACCACTTCGTGTACGGCATGCCGCGCGCGCTGCTGCAGTACCAGGACAGCGACGAGATCCTGAAGGCCAAGCCCCGCAAGGATCTGGCCGACGAACTCGCTGCCGCGCTGGTCGCGCACCAGGTGCGGAAGTTCAAGCTGGACTACCGGGACGGTCGCGCGGTCCAGGGTGGCTCCGTGCCCGGCTACGGCGAGACCGACACCGAGGCCATGTTCGCGCTGCTGAACAACTACACCGTGCTGAACGCGGCGCAGGAGATGGCGCTGTCGAAGCTTCCGGGAGTCACGGATCCGTCCGACCCGGCCGTCGACAAGGCCGTCCGCAACCTGCTGCTCACCGAGGACTTCTTCCTCGTGCAGCGGCTGCAGCGGTACGCGCGGGAGGCGCTGAAGGACTACAGCGACGAGGACCTGGCCGTGATGGTGGCGGCCAAGCGTCTCGCCGACTACAAGGATGCGCTGCGCCGCCGCAACGTCCGGTCCATCGACGCCCCCGGCACGTACGGCTGGATCCTGCACCAGGACGCGAAGAACGTCGACAAGATCGGCCGGCTGCCCGGCTTCGAGGAGCTGTTCGCTCAGCACGCCTTGCCCGACCTGATCCCCACGAAAGACATCTCCACGAAAGACGTTGTGCCGTCATGAAGATGCCCTACATCCCCCAGGACGCCCCGTTCAGTGAGGACCAGCGCGTCTGGCTCACCGGCTTTCTCGCCGGGATGAGCTCACGCCTCGTCGCGGGCGGATCCGACGCACCCGCCGCGGCGGCCGGTGGGCAGTTGCCCGCCATGCACGTGCTGTACGGCAGCCAGACCGGGAACGCCGAGGGCGTCGCGGAAGACGCTGCGGCCGCGGCACGTTCGCAGGGCTTCGCGCCCGTCGTGAGCGCCCTCGACGACGTCGACACCGATGCGCTCGCCGCCATGCAGCGCGTCCTTGTCGTCACCTCCACCTACGGTGAGGGCGAGATGCCCGACAACGCGGAACTGTTCTGGCAGGCGTTGGCGGCGGAGACGGCGCCGCGGCTCGAGGCCACCGACTTCGCGGTGCTCGCCCTCGGCGACACCGGGTACGACGGGTACTGCCAGGCCGGCAAGATGATCGACACCAGGCTCGAGCAGCTCGGTGCCCACCGGGTCACCCCGCGCGTCGACTGCGACGTCGACTACGAGGACACGGCCGCCGCGTGGGTGGCCGACACCCTCCCCCTGTTCGCGGCCGTCGAGGGCATTCGTGGCGAGTCCGCGGTCGCCGACGTCGCCGTGCCCGAGACGGCACCGGCCCGCAAGCGGTCGCAGTGGAACCGCAAGAACCCCTACGCGTCCACGCTCTCCGTGAACCGCCGGCTGTCGAGCGAGGACTCGGCGAAGGAGATCCGGCACTACGAGTTCGCGCTCGCCGACAGCGGTCTCGAGTACGAGGCCGGTGACGCGCTCGGGGTGATGCCGATCAACGACCCCGTCCTCGTCGACGCCCTCGTGGCCCGGCTGGGCATTCCGGCGGATGCCGCCGTCACCGGCAAGGAGCGGCCGTTCAGCGACCTGCTGCTGCACGCGTACGAGATCTCCACGCCCAGCCACGAATTCATCGACGAGATCGAGAAGCGGGCGGGCGACGAAGAACTGAGCCATGTGCTGCGGCACGGCGACAAGGAAGCCCTCGACGCCTGGCTGTGGGGCAAGGACGTGCTCGACCTGCTGCTCCTCGAGCCGTCGGTGACCCTGACCGCCGACGACTTCGTCGGACTGCTGAAGCCGTTGCAGCACAGGGCATATTCCATCTCGTCCAGCCCGCTGGCCAACCCGGGCAGCGTGCACTTGACCGTCGCCAGCGTCCGCCACAGCTCCGCGGGGCGCGACCGCGGTGGCGTGTGCTCCACGTTCCTCGCCGACCGGATCGCCGAGGGCGACAACGGCGGGATCTTCGTGTCCAAGAACAAGTCGTTCCGCGTCCCCGCGGACGACGGCGCACCGATGATCATGGTCGGCCCCGGCACCGGCATCGCCCCGTTCCGCGCGTTCCTGCAGGAGCGGCAGGCGCGCGGCGCGTCGGGACGCAACTGGTTGTTCTTCGGCGACCAGCACCGCGCATCGGACTACATCTACGAGGAGGAGATCGGCGCGATGACCGACAGCGGTCTCCTCACCCGCCTCGACCTCGCGTTCTCCCGCGACCAGGCGGAGAAGATCTACGTGCAGAACCGGATGGTCGAGAACGGCGCGGAGTTGTTCGCCTGGCTCGAGGACGGCGGCCACTTCTACGTCTGCGGCGACGCCACCCGCATGGCGAAGGACGTCGACCGGGCCCTGCACGAGGTCGTCGCCACCCATGGCATCCTCTCCACCGAGCAGGCCGCCGAGTACGTGACCAAGCTCAAGAAGGACAAGCGCTACCTGCGCGACGTGTACTGACCACGTCGGCAGCAACTCACGAGGAGCAAGAACAATGGCAGTGGTGATTCTGTACGGCAGCGAGGGTGGAACCTCCGAACTGGTGGCCGACAACATCGCCGACGTGCTCGGCGACTACGGCGACACGTCCCTGTACGACATGATGGAGTTCGACGCGGGCGATCTCGACCCCGACAACTTCCACGTCATCGTGTGCTCCACCTACGGTGAGGGCGAGTTGCCCACCGGCGCGGAACCCTTCTTCGAGGGCCTCGAGGAGGACGAACCCGACCTCACCGGCATGCAGTTCGCGCTGTTCGGCCTCGGCGACAAGGTCTACGAGGAGACGTACAACCGCGGCGGCGAGATCATCGCAGAGAAGCTCGTCTCCCTCGGCGCGGCCCAGGTCGGCGAGCACGGCCGGCACGACGGCTCCAGCTCCATCCGTCCCAAGGACCAGGCCGAGGAGTGGGCCAAGAACATCGGCGAGGAATTCCTCGGATAGCACCTCACACCGGGAGTCGCGACTGCACGCTCCGCACCCAGTCGCGGCTCCCGGCGAGGTAGCGGTCCCGCGCCGACGCGAACAGGTGGACGCTGTCGGAGCCCGGCCAGTTCGCGGGCAGCATTCCGGCAGGTAGTCCCGGGTCGATGTACGGGATGATCCGCCATTCGTCGAGCAGCGGCACGAAGCGGACGAATGCGTCGCGCGGCGACACCTCTTCTGCCTCGGACAGTGCGAACCGGTGGTGGTCGAGGAATTCCCGGTGCCGCGCGGCGATGTCGTCGAGATCCCACCACCGTCCCGCGGCGTCCGTCATCGAATCGGGCACGAACACCGACGTGGACACGAAGGTCGTCACGTAGTCGGACAGGCCCAGCGCGTCGACGATGTCCCCCACCTCACCGGCGAGGTATTCGGGGGCGATCCACAGTCCCGGCGACACCGTTCCGCAGCCGATCCACCCGAGCCGCCTGCGCAGCTGGTGCCGCGCGGCGCGTTGCGATTCGGGGATGGTGAACGAGATCAGCCGCCACGGGTCGGTGTCCGTCATCTGCCGGAAGCCGAAGATCCGCGGATCGCCGCGAGTGAACATCGCCTCGGCTTGTTCGGTCACCTCGTACCCGGTACGCCCGTCGCGGGCACGTGGCCGCAGCACCCCCTTCTTCTTCAGGCGGGCCACCGCGATGCGCGTCGATTCGGAGGGGATGCCGACGGCCTGCATCAGTTCCACGAAGTCGGCGATCGCCACCCACCCGCCGAGGTCGCGCACGTACGCGCCGAGGACCGTGCGGATCAGCGACGTCACGCTGCCGGGCCGCGAATCGAAGTCGTCGAGGATCGCGCTCGCCGGTTCAGTCGGTGAGTTCATCACGGATCGCGAGTATCCCGGCACACACCTCACGGAAGCTCGTGCTCAGCGGGCTCAGGCCGAGACGTAGGCCCTGCGGGGCCCGGAAGTCGGGGATGACGCCCTTCTGCCACAGTCGCTCGACGACGGTCTCGAATTGCGGGTGATCGATGATGACGTGACCGCCGCGTTCGGCGGCATTTTCCGGCGATCCGATCTCCACACCCAGCGGAACGAGCACGTCGCGGACGAGGTCGAGCGCGTATTCGGTGAGCGCGATCGACTTGGCCCGCACCGCCTCCATGCCGACCTCGTCGAGAAGGGCGAGGGTGTCCTGCAGTGCGAGCATGCCGAGGATCGACGGCGTTCCGCTGATCACGCGGCGGATGCCGGGAGCCGGTTCGTATCCTTGCGCCATGGCGAACGGGTTGTCGCGCCCCATCCAGCCCCAGATCGGCTGCACGAAGTCCTGCTGGTGCTCGGCACGGACATAGGCGAACGCCGGTGAGCCCGGGCCGCCGTTCAGATACTTGTACGTGCACCCGACCGCCAGATCGACACCCCACGCGTCGAGTTCGAGGGGAACCGACCCCACGGAGTGGCACAGGTCGAGCAGCAGGAGCGCACCCGCGTTGTGGGTCACGCGAGCGGCAGCCGCCGCGTCCACCAGGTACCCCGAGCGGTAGGCGACGTGACTGAGGACGACGAGCGCGGTGCGGTCGGACACGACGGCGTTCAGGTCGCCAGTGCCGACGCCGCCCCGCCGATCCGATTCGATCCATCGAAGGATGAGTCCGAGTTCGCCGGCGATCGACTCCAGCACGTACCGGTCCGTCGGAAAGTTGTCGCGGTCCACGACGATCTCCGAACGGCCCGGCCGCAGGGCCAGCGCACCTCGGGCGAGTTTGTACAGCAGCACGGTGGTCGAGTCACCGATGGTGGTCTGCCCGGCGGCCGCACCGAGCGTCGCCCGCGCGAGGGTGTCGCCGATCGTGATCGGCAGGTCGTACCACTCCTCGTCCCACCCGCGGATGAGCCGGCCGCCCCACGACCGGGTGACGAACGAGTTGATCCGCTCGGCGCTCGCCTGGGTGGGCCGACCTAGCGAGTTGCCGTCGAGGTAGGCCACGACCCCGGGGTCGTCGGCGCCGACGAACAGATCGCGGTACGCGCGCAGCGGATCCGCGGCGTCGAGTTGTTCGGCCCGCGTCGTCAGTGCGCCGGTGGAGGTGGTCATCATCGTCCGATCTCGGTGCGGACGGCGAGAAGTTCCGGGAAGAACGTCAGGTCCAGCGCCTTCTGCAGAAATCCGACACCGCTGGATCCGCCCGTCCCGGGCTTCATGCCGATGGTCCGCAGCACCGTGCGCATATGGCGGAAGCGCCACAGCTGAAAGTTCTCCTCGAGGTCGACGAACTCCTCGAACGCCTCGTAGACGGCCCAGTGCTCCTCGGAATTCTCGTACACGAACTTGATCAGCGGCATCAGGTCGTCGTTCAGGGTGTAGGCGGCGGTCACGTCGCGGTTCAGCGCGGACTCCGGCACGTCGTATCCGAGCCGGGACAGGCACTGCCAGAAGGCGTCGTACAGACTCGGCTCGCGGAGCAGCCGCTCGAGCAGTTCGTGGGCGGCGGGATCCGCCTCGAACACCGTCAGCATTCCGGCGTTCTTGTTGCCGAGAACGAACTCGACGGCCCGGTACTGATAGGACTGGAACCCGGACGAATTGCCGAGAAACTGACGGAACTCGGAATACTCGGTGGGCGTCAGCGTGGCCAGGACCGACCACTGCTCGGTGAGCGTCTTCTGGATGTGCTTGACGCGCGCCACGCACTTGAGCGCCCTGCCGATGTCGTCGGCGTCGAAAGCGGCTCGGGCGGCGAGGGTTTCGTGCAGGACGAGCTTCAGCCAGAGTTCGGTGGTCTGGTGCTGGATGATGAACAGCAGTTCGTCGTGATGCTCCGGCCGGCTCACCGGTTTCTGCGCGCTCAGCAAGGTGTCGAGGTCGAGGTACGAGCCGTAGCTCATCCGCTCGCTGAAATCGGTGACGATGTCTTTCTCGATGGCTCTGGTGTTGGCCTGCACGCCCATGACCGTCCTCACTGCTGGTGTTCGAGTACCGGGCTCCCAACCCCCATATTACATAATCGTGGCGACCGCTACAGATGTCGAATACGCGCTTCGCGGCCTGGTCTCGCCGTCAGCACCCACACCACACCGGTATCCATCAGTACCGCTGGTGCTCCCAGCAGACCTCACGCCAACTCGGCTGCCCAATCGGCGAAGCTCTGCCATCCCACCTCGGGGTAGAGCCGGCGCAGTTCACCGATGTTCGCGTCGTACCCCGTGTCGGTCAGGAAGCGGAACATAGCCCGCATGTCCGGCGATGCGATGGCGTCCGCGTCGGACGCATGGGCCTGCACGGGCGTGCCGAGGACCTCACCGAGCACCTCGGCCATGCGACGTGGCGTCGGATCATCCGACGCCAGGTCGATTCTTGTCCGGGCAAATCGGTCCGGATCGTCGAACACGAGGGCGACGAACCGACCGAGGTCTCGCCGCGACAACTGCTGCAGCGGGGTATCGACCGGCAGAAGCAGATCGAGTCGGCCTCCGCGGATGCCGTCGAGTCCACCGAGCAGGTTGTCATAGAAGTAGGTCGGCCCGACGATCGTGTACGAGACCGAGGATTCTCGCAGCAACCTCTCGGTCACCGCTGTCTGGGAAGGATATGCGTGCGGCCCGTACACCGGCACCCCGTTCGACATTCGGTCCGTGACCGAGAAAGTATATGGATCGCCCCGTCCTCCTCGAGAATCCGCACCTAGGGCGGAGATCGGCTGGCAGAACCGGGTCACCGCCGCAATACCGACACCGGTACTGGCCGTGACAGGGGTCGTCCTGCTCGGATTGATCGGGTGGGGCATCGTGACCTTCCGTCGAAGGTGGTCCGGCGGAACGCGCCAGCGCTAGCGGTGACTGCTGCCGATGATTTTGCGGCCGTCGCGGTGTCAGTATTTGGTATGAGAACACTCGCGATCACCCAGAACATCACCCTCGACGGCTCCATCGAGATGCTCGGCGACTGGTTCGACCCCGCGGACCAGGATCCGCAGCTGCTGGAGGCGACCCGCCGGCAGTCCGAGCGCACGGACGCGATGTTGCTGGGTCGGCAGACGTTCGAGGACTTCCGCGGCTATTGGCCCCGACAGACCGACGACCAGACGGGGATCACCGACGAGCTGAACCAGATTCACAAGTACGTCGTCTCCTCGACCATGGCCGACCCCCAGTGGCAGAACTCGACCGTGCTCACGGGCGATTGGATCGCCCGGGTGCGGGCCTTGAAAGGGCAGGAGGGGGCCACATCGTGGTCACGGGCAGCATCATGCTGACGCATGCCCTGATCGAGTCCGGCCTGGTCGACGAGTACCGGCTGTTCGTGTACCCCGCCGTCCAAGGTCGGGGACGAAGGCTGTTCCCCGACGGGTACGAGATGCCGAGGCTGGAACTGGTGGAGGCCCGGGGCTTCCAGAACGGCGTCTCTCTGCTGCACTACACCGTCTGAGTACACCACCCAGGGCCCTCAGCGGACGACGGTTTCCCAGCAGGCGATCCCGCCGGGACCGTTCCGGATAGGCAGTTTCACCGTTCCGGCTCCGGATGTCGCCGCTCCCGCTCCGCGTCAGCAGGAGCCGTGAGCGTGGTGGTGGTCGTCGGTGTGGGACACGGTAGAACCCGCAACACCGCACGGTGTCACGGGTAGCCGTGAAGTACATACATCTCCAACACCAGCCACGTCAGTGGTAGGAAGCACGAGATCTATGTAGACGCTGCATCAGCACCGTCACCGATATCGGCGTGCTGGACGTCCGCGGCGACCACTTCAGCGTGCGCGAGTGGGCGCCGGGCGTGTCGATCGACCACGAACAGCTCGCAAGCCTGCTGCATCCTGCCTGACGTACTGCCGCTCGTGGGTATCGGAAACGGCGAGCATCTTCCCTGCCCTACGGAATCCACCGCGAATCTTTATCAGCCGGCTCCTCACTGCCCGACTGTCTGTCGAATACCGCGATACAAATGTGTATCGCGGTATTCGTTTCTGGATTACTTTTGATCTTTTGTTTCCCGATCCCCGTTCCGGCATTTGCGGTTCAGGTCACCGCATTGATGGCTCTTCACAATGCAGGGTGTAGTCGGGGCGGGGCGTCGGCGATACTGTGGGCGGTGTGACCGGCCGGTGACGGTAGAGCAGGTGTGGGGCCGGCCCGCCATTGCTGAGCTGCCAGACCGGCTGGCCACGGCGGACGGACCGCACGAGATGCTGACGCTGCTCGAGGAGGAGCTCATGCGACGGTTGTGCGAGACCGCCGGCCTGGGGCTGGTCCGCGATACGAGCAGCGTCATCGCGGCGACCAGCGGGGCGGTGGCGATCGGCGACCTGAGCGTGGCAGCCGCTGTCAGCACCACTCATCTGGCACAGCGGTTCAAGACACTCATCGGCGTCACGCCGAAGCGGCTGGCCCGCTCCTACCGCTTCACCGCCACCGTGTTCGCGATCAACCCCGCCAGAGACCGATCGACTGGGCCGACCTCGCCGGTGGCGCAGGCTACTTCGACCAGGCCCACTTCGGCCACGAGTTCCGGGCGTTCACCGGGCTCACGCCGACACGGTACGTCGAAGTCCGGCGGCGGTTCCTGCGCGAACATCCCGGCCACGCGCTGGACAGCTGGCCGCTGCCGGCCGATTGATTTCTTACACGAGCGACAGCTCACGACACGCTAATGTGGGGGCACCCCAAAGCGGAGGAGAGCCCCGTGGGCACGGTGGTCATGTACAGCTCGGTGTCGGTGGACGGCTTCGTCGCGGACGAGCACGACCAGCCCGGACCGCTGTTCGACTGGTTGTCCAACGGTGACGTCCCGTTGGACGAGAGCGGCGAGATCAAGGTGTCGCAGAGATCCTACGATTACACCCGGCCGTACTGGGACCAGATCGGGGCGACACTCGTCGGCCGCCACGTCTTCGACCTGACGGACGGCTGGGACGGGAAGCCTCCGAGCGGGATCGACCACGTGGTCGTCGTGACGCACCGGCCGCAGCCCGAGGGCTGGGACCCCGAGGCGCCGTTTCACTTCGTCGACGGCGTCGAGGCAGCGGTGGCCAAGGCGCAGGAGCTTGCGGGTGACCGCATCGTCGAGGTCGCCGCTGGTGACGTCGGTGGCCAGGTGCTTGCCGCAGGTTTGGTCGACGAGGTGCGCATGGACGTCGTACCCGTGGTGTTCGGGTCCGGCAAGCGCTACCTCGGGTCGGTTCACGCGCAGCACCTGTTGGAGGATCCTGACGTGGTGATTCAGGGCAACCGGGTGCTTCACCTGCGCTATCGGGTGCGCCGTTGACCGATCTGAGCGGGTACGCGAAGAAGTCCACTGCGAACGGTGACACAAGATCGGGCCTCCGGCTGCGTGTGCGCATCGCTGTCCCTGGTCGGGCAGCCGACGCCGCATCGACCGACCGGGAGTCCGTGAACCCTTCCGATCATCGGGGCCCTCGCAGGGATCTCGCGTGCCTTGGCCAGATGTCATCACGGGTGCGTACGGTGGCCTGGTGACCGAACACTCTCGCCGTGTCGACGTCGTCTTCGCGCCCGGGACGGTGGCGCACTGCGGAACCACGGAGGAACTTCTCGGCCGCGCCCTGGACGCGCGCGGCCTCACCGGCGCTCTGATATTCGCCGCGGACACCGCGGACTTCGAGCGCGCCGTGCAGTCGGCGGCGAGCCGAGGAGAGTTCGTCGTCGTGCCGGGCGCCGGGGCAGTGTTCGCCGCGCCGGCCTGCGGGGCGATCCGCGTCGATCTCGCGGAGTGCGAAGCGGACCGCTCGGACGGCACCCGGGTGCACATCCGCGGACGCGGACTCGACGGACTCCGCTTCGCCGTCGACAGCTGGTACCACCACCGCTTCCACGCCGGGACCATGTTCCGCTACGGCGACCACCCCGATCAGCGCGCCGAACTGCGGATCCCCGACGGCGCGGGGCCCTTCCCCGTCGCCGTGCTGGTTCACGGCGGATATTGGCGCCCCCGTTGGGAGTTCGACCTGATGGACGGTCTGGCGGTCGACCTTACGGCCCGGGGGTACGTGACATGGAATGTCGAGTACCGGCGCTCCGCGGAAAACCGGTGGGCAGCGATGGCGTCCGATGTCGCCGACGCCGTGCAGGCCGCCGGGACCGTCCCGGAGGCGGACCCGGGGCGCGTCGTGATCCTCGGGCACTCCGCCGGCGGACAACTCGCGCTGCGCGCCGCCGCCGACGCCGTGTCCGACGGGGCGGCGGTGCGCCCGGCCTTGGCGGTCAGCCTCGCGGGGGTGCTGAATCTGCGGCTCGCCGACGAACGCCGGCTCGGCGAGGGCGCGGTGGCCGACGCCGTCGGCAGCCACTGGGTGGACGACCGGGCGATCTACGCGCGGTCGTCACCGATCCAGCGACTGCCGCTCGGCGTCCCGCAATTGGTGGCGTGCGCCGTCGGCGACGAACCGGACCTGCTGGAGATGAGCAGACAGTATTACGACGCCGCAGCGGCAACGCCCGACGACGTCGCCGCGATCGAGGGTCCCGGCGATCATTTCGCCGTCATCGATCCGGGCAGCGACATCTGGCGAAGCGTCGTCGAGGCGGTCGATTCCCGGCTCAGACCTCGGACAGCGTCGACTCCGCCGGTCGCTGGGCGGCGCCCGCGCGACCACGCAGCAGGTCCGCGCAGCGCTCGGCCATCGTCATCACCGTGATATTGGGGTTGACGTGCGGCAGTTTCGGCATCGCGGACGCGTCGACGACCCGCAGTCCCCGCACGCCCTTGACGCGCAGTTCCGGATCGAGCACCGCCATCGGGTCGTCGGCGCTGCCCATTCGTGCCGTGCCCGCGGGGTGATAGACCGTGTTGTGGGTCTTGTGGATGTAGTCGAGGATGTCCTCGTCGGTCACCGCGTCCGGGCCGGGCGCCAGTTCACGGGCGATCCACCCGCGGAGCGCCTTCTGCTCGGCGATGGTCCGGGCCAGTTTCACCCCGGCCAGCATCACCCGGTCGTCGTGGCCCTCGCTGTCGGTGAAATACCGGGGGTCGACCTTCGCGCGGTCGCGGAAGTCGCGGGACCGCAGCCGCACCGTTCCGCGGGACCGGCCCTGGGTGACGTTGGGGGTCAGGCAGAATCCGTTGTCCGTGGTGGGGTATCCCCAGCGCAGGGTGTTCATGTCGAAGGGAACGCTGCCGTAGTGCATCATCAGATCTGGGTGATTCAGGCCCTCCTGCGTGGTCGCGAACAGGCCGATCTCCCACCACTGTGTGGACTCGGTGACCATCGGCCGGGACGCCTCCCAGAAGACGAGGCCCTCCACATGGTCGTCGAGGTTCGATCCGACGCCGGGTGAATCGACGCGGACGGGAATGCCGAACTCGGCGAGATGCGCCGCGGGGCCGATTCCGGAGAGCATCAACAACTTCGGGGTGTCGATGGCGCCCGCCGTGACGATCACCTCCCGCCGGGCCGACACCGTGTCGTAGCCGGTGAGATCCGGGCGTTGGTACCGCACGCCCGTCGCCGTCCGCTGCTCGTCGAACAGGATCTCGCTGACCCAGCAGCCGGTCCGGACCTCCAGGTTGGGCCGGGTGCCGAGGATCGGGTGCAGGTAGGCGTGCGACGACGACATCCGGGTGCCGTCCTCCGCCGCGTTGATCTGGAACCACCCGGCGCCGTTGAGCACCGTTCCGCCCCGGTTGAATGCGACGGTGGGCAGACCCACCGCGGCGGCGGCGTCGAGAACCGCGTGCCCGCACGGGTCGTTCGGCGGGACGTCCCGCAATCGCACCGGACCGCTGCGGCCGTGCCCCTCGCCGGGGGCGTCGTTGCTCTCCAGCCGGCTCACGTACGGGAGGATGTCGCGCGCCGCCCACCCCGACGCACCCATCGCCGCCCAGTCGTCCAGGACCTCCGCCGGCGGCCAGAACGCGATACACGAATTGTGGGACGAGCACCCGCCGAGCACCTTCGCCCGAGCGTGCCGCATGAAGCTGTTGCCCCGCTCCTGCGGCTCGACGGGATAGTCCCAGTCGTATCCGGAGTCCAGCAAGTGCATCCACTGCGACAGCTCGAGGATCGCCCGGTCGCCGACGTCCGACGGTCCGGCCTCGAGCAGGCACACCGTCACCGACGGATCCTCACTGAGGCGCGCGGCGAGAACACACCCCGCACTGCCACCCCCGGCGATCACGTAGTCGAATTCCACTGCAGTGCTCCGCAATTCGTCGTCGGTCATCGGGCAAGCTCCTTGTCGATGGGTTCGGATTCCGGCGCGGGCGGGACCACCGCCGCGCAGTGTGAGGTCAGCGTGCCGATGTGGTGGCGGCCGGTGGTGAGGTACCACAGCAGACCGAACCCGAGGATGACGCCGATGTAGACGAAGGCGCCCCAGGTGTTGTACCAAGGTTCCCCGTACACGGCTTCACGGGGCCAGGCGAGGTTGACGGCCATGCCGATTCCCCACACGACGGCGACGATGTTGACGGGCATCCCCCACTTACCCATCGTGAAGTAGCCGCCCTCCTTCAAGTCTCGGGGCGGCCACTCGCCGCGCAGCCTCTTCGTCAGCATCGGACCGATGACCATGAGGTAGGCGAGGTAGATCATGATGATCGCGATCGAGGTGAGCACCGTGAAGATGTGCGGTTGGCCGATGTTGATCACCAGGATGAGCGCGGCCACCACTCCGATCGTCACCGCGGGCACGACGGGCGTCCGCGTCTTCGGATGAACGCGAGCGAGCCGCTCCCCGAACGGGAGTGCGTTGTCGCGTGCCATCGCGAACGTCAGCCTGATCGCGGCGGTGTGCACGGCGAGCGAGCAGACGGTGACCGCGATGACGATGCAGACCAGGAAAATCGTGCCCAGCGGACCCCACATCACCTGCTCCACGATGTACTGGAGGCTGCCGTCCGACGCGCCGATCTTCGGATCGTCCAGGTCGGGTGCCGCCATCACGGCGAAGACCAGGATCGCACCGCCGATCACGAACGACGCCAGGATCGCTCGCAGAATGGCCTTGGGGGCGGTGCGGCGTGGTTCCACCGTCTCCTCGCCCAGCGAACTCGCGGTGTCGAATCCGTACATCACGTAGCCCGATGCCAGGGTGGCCACCAGGAACGCGCCGAGGTATCCATCGCTTTCGCCGGCACCGTACCCGTGGGTGGAGAAGAACACCTGCGGGCCGCGGGTCGCGTGGGCGGCGAGGATGATCGCGATCAGGACGGCGGCGATCAGCTCGATGAACACTCCCGCACTGTTGATCATCGCCATCAGCCGGACCCCGAGCGCGTTGACGACGGTGGTGAACGCGATCATCACCGTGCCGAGTACGACGGCGTTGGTGGCGAAGTCGTGTTCGCCGGTGCCGTCGCCGATGATCTGGAAGCCGCTCCACAGGCGCGGCAGATTGAGCTGCAGCGCCAGCACGACGGCCGACAGGGTGACGATCGACGCGGTGAGCATCAGCCACCCGGCGGACCATCCCACCACCCTGCTGCCGAGCGTCTTCGCCCAGTTGTACACCGAGCCCGCGATCGGGTACTTGGCGGCCAGCTCCATGAAGCACAGTGCCACCGCGAGCTGGCCGACGAACACCAGCGGCCACGACCACAGGTACGCGGGGCCGGCGGTGCCGAAACCGAAGTAGAACAACTGAAACGTGCCGGTCAGGATGGAGATGTAACTGACGCCGGCGGCGAAGCTCGCGAACTTGCCGATGCTGCGGTCGAGGGACTCCTTGTAGCCGAAATCTTCGAGTCCGCTGTCGTGATCGCCGGTCGTGTTGTCGGTACTGGTCATTCGATCACTTCCTGAGAAGTCGATTGGGTCTGCACGCGTACCCTCCGGGAGCGTGTCAGGGCGCGGTGAACCAACCCGCGACAGGTGAGGTGGTGTTGTTCCAGATGTGCTTGGTCTCCTGGTATTCGGAGAGCCCGGCGGGCCCGAGTTCGCGTCCGTTGCCGGACTTCTTGAACCCGCCCCACTCCGCCGCGGCCGTGTAGTAGCCGAAGTCGTTGAGCCACACCGTTCCGTGGCGCAGGCGGCGCACCACGCGCTCGCCGCGGGCGGCGTCCGAAGTCCGTACGCCGGCGGCGAGTCCGAACTCGGTGTCGTTGCCGAGCCGGACGGCGTCCTCCTCCGTGGTGAAACGCTCGACCGTGAGAATGGGTCCGAACGTCTCCTCCTGCACGATGCGCATGGAGCGGTCGCAGTGGTCGAAGATGGTGGGCAGGTAGTAGCTGCCGGCGTCGAGTGCGGGATCGGCAGGCCGGGATCCTCCCGTCCGGAGCGTCGCTCCTTCGGAGATTCCCAGTGCCACATAGGATTTAATCTTGTCGCGCTGCGCCGTCGACACCAGCGGCCCGGTCTCACTGCCGGGATCGAGGCCCGGTCCGATGCGGATGGCCTCGGCTCGCGAGACGAGAGCGGCCACGAAGTCGTCGGCGATCGACTCCTCGACGATCAGCCGCGTCCCGGCCGAGCACACCTGCCCCGAGTGCAGGAACACGCCGGTGAGCACCTGGTCGACCGACGACTCCCAGTCGGCGTCCGCGAACACGATGTGCGGATTCTTGCCGCCCAGTTCCACCGCCACCTTCGTGACGTGCTTCGCGGCGGTTTCCAGGATGGTCGCCCCGGTCGCCAGTCCGCCGGTGAACGAGATGAAGTCGACGTCGCCGGTGTCGGTCAGCGCGGGACCGAGGTCGGCGCCGCTGCCCTGCACGAGGTTGACGACGCCCGCGGGCGCACCGGCCTCCTCGACGAGCCGCGCGAACGCGATGGTGCTGAGCGGTGTGACTTCACTGGGTTTGAGCACCATCGTGCATCCGGCTGCCAGCGCCGGCGCCACCTTCCAGGAGATCTGGAGCAGCGGGTAGTTCCACGGCGCGATGAGGACGCAGACCCCGATCGGTTCGTGGACCACCCGGGAGACGACGGCGGGGTCGCCCACGTCGACGACGCGGTCGGTCGAGACGAGGGCCAACCGGGCGTAGTAGCGGAACACCGAGACGACGTCGTCGATGTCGATGCGGCTCTCCGCCAGCGTCTTACCGGTGTCGAGTGTCTCGATGCGAGCCAGTTCCTCCTTGTCCCGCTCGAGCAGGTCGGCGATCCGCGACAGCAGCGCGCACCGATCCGCGACGGGCGTCGCCGGCCAGTCCCCGGCGTCGAACGTCGCGCGGGCGGCGGCAACGGCCCTCGCGGCGTCCGCCGGCGATGCCTCGTCGACGGTGGCGATCACGGCGCCGGTCGCCGGGTCGATGCAGTCGCGGGTGCGGCCCGACGTCGCAGCGACCCACTGCCCTGCGATGAAATTCGCCGCTCCGAACAACCTCGGGGTGTCGAGTTCCTCCGATAGTGCCGACATGTTCATGGTGTGTCCGAAACCCTTTCGTGTGCAGACTTCTTCGATGTTCCGACGATGAGCGGATCGCGGGAGACGTCCCGGTACAGCGAGAAGCACAGCCCGATCATCACGAGGAGGAAGGGCGCAGCCGCGATGATGGTCATCGTCTGCAGTCCCTGCAGGGCGTCCGAGCCACCGGTCCAGAGGATGAGCGCCGCGGTGCCCCCGGTGAGGGTGCCCCAGAAGATGACGACCCACGTGCTCGGCTCCCGCGCGCCTCGTTGCGAGAGAGTGCCCATCACCAGCGACGCGGCGTCGGCGCCGGACACGAAGAAGATCGCGACCAGCACCATGACCAGGACTGTGGCGAACCCCGTCAACGGAAGGTGGTCGAGCATTCCGAACAGCTGGCCCTCCGTCGAGGACTTCGACGCCAGATCGACGCCGTCCTGCTGCTGCCCGATGCCGGCGCCGCCGAACACCGCGAACCACACCAGGCTGACCGAGGTGGGGATGACGATCACGCCGATGACGAACTGCCGGATCGTGCGGCCTCGGCTGATGCGGGCGAGGAACATCCCGACGAAGGGAGTCCACGACACCCACCACGCCCAGTAGAAGATCGTCCACGACGACAGCCAGGACGCGGTGTCGTCACCGGCGCTCGCCGCCGTTCGTCCCGACATGGTGGTGAGCTGCGCCGCGTAGTCCGCGATCGCAGTGGGAAGCAGGTTGAGGATGAGCACCGTCGGACCGAGCACGAAGACGAACAGCGCGAGGACCACGGCCAGCACCATGTTGATGTTGGACAGCCAGTGGATGCCGCGCGCGACACCCGAGACCGCCGAACCGACGAACGCGAAGGTGAGCAGTCCGACGAGGGCGACGAGCGCGAACGTGCCGACGTGCCCCATCCAGCCGATGATCTCGAGCCCGGAACCGATCTGCAGTGCCCCGAGCCCGAGCGACGCGGCGGTGCCGAACATCGTCGCGATGATGGCGAGGACGTCGATGACCTTGCCGGCCGCCCCCTCCGACCGCCGTCCGAGGAGCGGGAAGAACGCGGCGCTGATGAGTTGTTTGCGTCCGCGCCGGTAGGAGCCGTAGGCGATGGACAATCCGACGACCGCGTAGATCGCCCACGGGTGCAGTCCCCAGTGAAACATCGTCGTGGCCATCGCCGAACCGACGGAACCGTCTGTTCCCGGCGCCGGGCTCACCATGTGGGCGAGGGGTTCGGCGACGCCGTAGAACATCAGGCCGATGCCCATCCCGGCACTGAACATCATCGCGATCCAGCTCACCGTGCGGAACTCCGGCTTCTCGCCGTCGCGGCCGAGCGGTATCCGCCCGTACCGGGAGAAGGCGAGGAACAGTGAGAAGACGACGAACGCCGACGACGCGGCGATGAACAGCCAGCCGAGGTCGGCCACCACCCAGTCCAGTGCGGCCGCCGACATCTCCCCGAGGCTGTCCGGAGCCAGCAGCCCCCACAGGATCAGTCCGATGCCGAGCGCCGCGGCCGCACCGAACACCACCTTGTCGACGCTCCCCCGCTCCTCGCCGTCGACGGATGCCGCCGGCTCCGGCGCCTGCACCCGAGGAGGATCGGTCACCCTCGGTTGTTCGCCGGCGTACGTCATCGCGGATCCCCGCTCAGCCTTTCGAGTAGCCAGTCGTGGAATTCGCCGATGTGGTGTTCCGCCGGCACCAGCACACCCCCGTTGCGGTACGCCTTCGACGACATCGTGGGTTGCGTCCGCTCGCAGGCATCGAAATCCTGCTGGTTGACCCGGTGGAAGAGTTCGACGGAACGGGACACGTCCCTGCCCGACGCGGTCACGTCCGGCGCGTACAGCCAGTCGCATTCGACGATGGTGCGGTCTGCGGACACGGGGAACATCCGGTGGAAGATGACGTGGTCGGGGACGAGGTTGATGAAGACCTGGGGACGGATCGTGATGGCGTAGTACTTGCGGTCCTGCTCGGGGCTGATACCCGACAGCGACTCGAATCCGCCGCTGCCGTCGACGGTGAAACCCTCGACGTCCTCACCGAACGCGGCGCCGTGCCCCACGAAGTACTGTGCGGCAAGGCCGTCCGCGAACTCCGGGAGCACCTCGGTGAGCTCGGGGTGGATGGTCGCGCAGTGGTAGCACTCCATGAAGTTCTCGATGATCAGCTTCCAGTTGGCCGCGACGTCGTAGACGATCCGGCGGCCGAGTTCGAGGCTGCCGATCTGGTACCGATCGATGGCGCCCGGATCTCCGAGTCGTTCGGTCACGGCTCCGACGACTTCGTCCTCGAACGACGGCGGGTCGTCGGCCAGGCACACCCAGGCGTACCCGAGCCACTCGCGGATCGCGACCGGGATCAGTCCGTACCGGACCCTGTCGATGTCGGCACCGGTCTCGTCCCGCAACGCGGCCATGTTGGGGGCGGCCACCAGTTTGCCGTCGAGTCCGTACGTCCACGCGTGGTACGGACACTGCAGGTTCCTGCGGATCTGCCCTTCGTCCTCGGTGCACAGCATGGCACCGCGATGCCGGCAGATGTTGAGGAAGGCGCGGAGTTCGCCGTCGCGGCCTCGGACGAGGAGAACACTCTCCCGGCCCACCGTGATCTTCTTGAAGGCTCCGGGATCGGCGAGGTCGGCAGCGCGGACGGCGCAGAACCACATCGCCTCGAACAGGTTCTCCTGTTCGTCCGTGAAGATGTCGGAGTCGGTGTAATACCGGCCTCCCAGGGTGGGGATCAGTGCCGGGGCGGGGGCTTGGATCTCCGGAGCGGACATAGATGTCACCGTTTCTTTCGTTGCCGGGAAAGATGCGTTCGGTCGAGCTGTGACCTGAAGTGTGTGTGCGTATGGGGCGCAGATCGCAGTAGGCGTCGTTGCCGAGCGAGACGACATACGTGCCCGATCCTCGGTGACCGGTCGAACAGCCGACAGCTGTTCTCCGCCGAGCCACCGCGGCGTCGGCATTGTTGCGTCATCAGCAACGCTATGCGATTTACACAACTTAGACTGTGGGCCGCAGACGTGTCAAACATCACATTCGACACTTCTTTCGCAGACGCGACACGGCCGAAACACCGCGTTAACCGCGGACGTCCGAAACCCGTCAAATGGGACTATCTACTTGTCCCTCGTTGGGCGAGAGGCACTTCCGGCGCTCAGTCGCCTTCGCCGGCGGATTGCTGCGCTTCGATCCGCACGACGGCTTCGGCGAGTTCGAGCGCCACCGCTTCGAACCGTTCGGGCGCGAGCCGGTACTCGGGGCCGGACACACAGATCGAGGCGACGATCCGCTTCGTGACCTGACTGCGCACGGGCACGGCGATGGAATGGAGACCCGCTTCGAGCTCCTCGGCGGTGGACGCCCATCCGCGCGACCGCACGTGCTCGAGTTCGACGTCGAACGCCCGGAAATCGGTGATCGTATTAGGAGTGAGCGCCTCGAGACGCGGCCCCAACCGGCTCCGGAGCTGACCGGACGTCATCTCCGAGACCAGGACCTTGCCGGTCGCGGTCGCGTGCGCCGGGCTGACCTGACCCACCCACGTACGCAGCGCCACGTGCCGATCACTGCGAGCCTCGAGCACGTTGATGGTCGCCGCGCCGTCCAGCACGGCCAGGTTGACCGTCTCCCCGAAGGCGTCGGCCAGCCGGTCGCATTCCGGCTGCGCAACCTCGACGAGCCCGCTCTGCGCGACCGTGGCCTCGGCCAGCCGAACGACCGCGAACCCGAGCTGGTACTTGCCGCGGACGCCCGCTTCCTCCACGAACCCACGTTGCTGCAGCGACGCGATCAGGCGCGACACGGTCGATTTGTGCACGCCGAGCCGCACGGCGATCTCCGAGGCGCCCACCCGGCCTTCCGCCGCGACGATCTCGAGCACGTCGATGGCCCGTTCCACCGCGTGCACGGTCTTCGCTTTTCCCTCGGCACCCTGGGCCGCGGGCGCCGTTGCCTCGGATTCACTCATGCCCCGAGGTTATGCCCACCGACTTCCGCCACGCAGTTTTTACACGCGAGTGCTTGACACCCAGGGGGCGCAGCGGAGAGCATTGTGTTGCACACCACGCAAGTCGTCGCGCATAGCGCAACAACTGCTCCACAACTTGTCCTTCCTCCCCGACGCTTCCGGAGGTATCGAGTGATTCTCGATAACGATTCCCCAGTTGTGATCCATCCCGGCACCACACTGTTCCCAGTGTGCGAGCTCGTGACACTGCCCGTGGGCGAAGTAGTCACGGTGACGCCGCCGGGAATGGCCCCCATCTCCGTCTTCCACACCTCCGACGGTCTGTACGCCATCGACGACACGTGCACTCACCAGGACGCCTCACTCGCCGACGGCTGGGTCGAGGGCTGCACCGTCGAGTGCCCGCTCCACGAAGCGTGCTTCGACCTGCGCACCGGAGTGCCCTCCGGCCCGCCGGCCAAGATCGCCGTCCGCACGCACGACGTGTCGATCGTCGACGGCACCGTGCTGGTCCATCTCGAACAGAAGGGCGACACGCGATGAATGCTGTCCCGAATTCCGTTGTAGTACTGGGCGCTTCGCTCGCCGGACTGTCGGCGGTGCGTGCGCTTCGCGAGAAGGGGTTCGCGGGCCGCCTCGTCGTGGCCGGCAGCGAACAGTCCTTTCCCTACGACCGACCGCCGCTGTCGAAGGAGTTCCTCACCGGCGAGGTGACGGACCAGGATCTGTTGCTGATGAACAGCGACGACGACACCCTCGACGTCGAGTGGCGCATGAACAGCACGGCGACCGGCCTGGTTCGCTCCCCGGACGGAATGCACCGCGTCACCTTCGACGACGGATCCCACCTCGACGCCGACGCCGTGATCGTCGCGACCGGTGCGCGTGCGCGAACTCTGCCCGGACACTCCGGCCTGGCCGGGGTACACACCCTCCGATCGGTCGACGACGCACGTGCACTTCGGGAATCACTCTCGATAGCGCGGAACCTCGTGATCGTGGGAGCCGGTTTCATCGGAGCGGAGGTGGCCTCCAGCGCCGCCGGCATGAGCCTGGCCGTCACCGTCGTCGAGGCGTCGCCGACCCCCCTGTCCGGCCCCCTCGGCATCGAACTCGGCGCCATCTGCGCGGGACAGCACGCCGCGCACGGCGTCCGACTCCTCACCGGCGCGGTCGTCGACGCCCTGCTGGGCGACGGCGCAGTCGAAGCCGTCCGGCTCAGTGACGGAACGGTCCTGCCCGCGGACGCCGTGGTGGTCGGGATCGGGGCCGTCCCCAACGTCGAGTGGGCCTGCGATTCGGAACTGATGATCGACGACGGCTTCCTCACCGACTCGTCGTGCCGCACGAACCTCCCCGGTGTCTACGCGATCGGCGACTGCGCACGGTCATTCGACGACACCCACCAGATTCACCACCGGAGCGAACACTGGAGCAATGCCGTCGCGCAGGCCGCGACAGTGGCGGACACGATCATGGCGACGCCGACCGGGCCCGCCGCGATCCCGTACTTCTGGTCCCACCAGTACGGCAAGATGCTGCAGTTCGCCGGTACGCGACACAGCACCGACGAGGTGCGGTTCGTCGACGGGGACCCCGGAACCGACTCGTTCGTGGCCACCTACGACCGGAACGGCGACACCGTCGGTGTCTTCGCGATGAACAACCCCCGCCTGTTCACCCGGTACAAGAAGCAACTCGCCAGGTCGCGGGCCTGATGCCGGCGCTACGTGACGGCATAGCCCAATCGGCTGCTGATCTGCTGGGAAGTGTCGAGTGCGGCGCGGGCGACTTCCTCGAACCGTTCCGGCAGCAGCCGGTACGCCGGACCGGACACACTCAGGGCCGCAATCATTTTCGACGTGTAGTCGCGGACCGGAACGGAGATGGCGTTCAGCCCCAGTTCGAGTTCCTCCTCGGACTCCGCCCAGCCCCGTTCGCGAATAGTAATCAGCGACTCCACGAGCGCCTGCACATCCGTGAGAGTTTTGGACGTGAGCGCAATCGGAGTTTCTCCCACGCGCTCCGCAATGTCACTGTCGGACAATTCCGTCAGCAACAATTTTCCACTCGCCGTCGCATGCGCCGGACTGCTCTGCCCCACCCACGTACTGGTACCGACGCCGGACGGACCGTCTGCTTTGACGATGCTCACCGAGCGATCGCCGTCGAGTATCGACACATTCACGCTCTCACCGACTGTTTCCGCGAGTTCGGCGCACAATTCCTGACTCTGCCGCACCAGATCGCCGTCCGGCGACGCGGTGCGGGCAAGACGGACGATCGAATTTCCGAGTTGGAATTTTCCCCGGTTCTTCAATTGCGCGACGTAGCCTCTCGAATCCAGAACGGCCACGAGACGCGACGCAGTCGACTTGTGGACACCCAACTCATCGGCGATTTCCGTGACCCCGGCGGTCCCGAGTCTCGCCAGGATTTCGAGTACTGCCAGCGCGCGGTCCACTGACTGCACAGCCCCGGTCGGCCGGCTCCGATCCCCATTCGAGTTATCGTCCAATTCAGTCATCGCGACTATCAGGATAGGCGACATCACCGTGCGACGGTTACCTCCATCCACAACCGGTCCCGCAACGTCACAGCGGTCGCGCTGCGCAATTGCACCGAAATACGCCGAACGGTCGTCGTTTCCGGTATCCGATCACCATGGAATTAACCATAATTCGGGGTTGACCCGATATCGAACTCACACCTACTGTGTTGATATATCAGTTGTCGATAATGGCCCCATCCCACTCCGGCCCATTTCGAGAATCCCAGAAGTTTTCCGGCGCCGCTCGAGCACACACCGAACGAAAACCCTGACGCCGCCCACGCAATGACAGCACCCGTACTTCGCCACACACAGGCACCCACCCAACCAGGAGGACCATCATGGGGTCACCCCGCGTAGTGATCATCGGAGCCGGCATCGTCGGCGCGAATCTGGCCGACGAGCTCACCGCTCGCGGCTGGGATCGGATCACGGTTCTCGACCAGGGACCGTTGCCGCTCACCGGAGGCTCCACGTCGCACGCACCGGGCCTGGTGTTCCAGACGAACGCATCCAAGACGATGACCGAGTTCGCCCGGTACACGGTCGAGAAGTTCGTCGGACTCGACGTCGACGGGCAGTGGTGCTTCAACCAGATCGGCGGACTCGAAGTGGCCACCACCCCCGAGCGCCTGGCCGACCTGCACCGCAAGCAGGGGTGGGCGACGTCCTGGGGCATCGAGGGCAACGTCCTCGACCCGCAGGAGTGCGCGAAGCTCCACCCGCTGCTCGACGAGAAGCGGATCCTCGGCGGCCTGTACGTGGAGACCGACGGCCTCGCGAAAGCGTCGCGGGTCGTCGTCGCCCTCGCCCGCCGTGCGGAGGCGCGCGGTGCGGTATTCCAGGGTTCGACGAAGGTGATCGGAATCGAGCAGGCCGGCGGCAAGGTCACCGGCGTCGCCACCCCGAACGGAGTGATCCCCGCCGACATCGTCGTGTCCTGCGCCGGTTTCTGGGGGCCCGACATCGGCGCGATGGTCGGCATGGACGTCCCGCTACTGCCGCTGGCGCACCAGTACGCGAAAACCGACCTGATTCCCGAACTCGTCGGCCGCAACACCGAACTCGCCGAGGCGGGCTTCCCGATCCTGCGCCACCAGGACCAGGATCTCTACTTCCGCGAGCACGTCGACCGCCTCGGCATCGGCTCGTACGCACACCGACCGATGCCGGTGAACCTGCGCGACCTGGCCGAGAGCAGGGACGACGTCTCCGACGCCGACATGCCGTCGATGCTCCCCTTCACCGACGACGACTTCGCCCCGTCCTGGGAGGAGTGCAAGCGTCTGCTGCCGTGCCTCGAGTCCGCCAAGCTGGAGTCGGGTTTCAACGGCGTCTTCTCCTTCACCCCGGACGGCGGGCCCCTCATCGGGGAGTCCCCGGACGTCGCCGGATTCTGGATCGCCGAAGCCGTGTGGGTCACGCACTCCGCCGGCGTCGGCCGCGCCGTCGCGCAACTGCTCGTCGACGGCCGCTCCGACGTCGAACTGCACGGCTGCGACGTCCACCGGTTCGAGGACATCCAGATCGCACCCGACTATGTCAGCGAGACGTCGCAGCAGAACTTCGTCGAGATCTACGACGTGCTGCACCCGTTGCAGCCCAAGGAGTCTCCTCGCGACCTGCGGGTGAGCCCGTTCCACGCACGCCAGAAGGAACTCGGCGCCGCGTTCCTGGAGAGCTCCGGCTGGGAGCGCCCGCACTGGTTCGAGGCCAATGCTCGTCTGGTGCAGCAGCTTCCGGCCGAGTGGCAGCCGCCGGCCCGCGAACCGTGGGCGGCGAAGTTCCACTCCCCCATCGCCGCGGCCGAGGCCTGGAAGACCCGCACCTCGGTGGCGATGTACGACATGACGCCGCTGAAGCGACTGGAGATCAGCGGTCCCGGCGCACTCGAGCTTCTCGAGGGGTTGACGACCGGCAAGATGGACAAGTCCGTCGGGTCGGTGACGTACACCCTCGCCCTCGACGACGCCGGCGGCGTGCGCAGCGACCTCACCGTCACGCGACTGTCCGACAGCACCTTCCAGATCGGCGCCAACGGAAACCTGGACCTCGACTACTTCCGCAGGCAGGCTCCCGCCGACGGCAGCGTGCAGGTCCGCGACATCACCGGCGGCACGTGCTGCATCGGCCTGTGGGGTCCGCGCGCCCGCGACGTCGTGGAAGCGCTCAGCAGCGACGACTTCACCAATGAGAACTTCAAGTACTTCCGCTCCAAGCAGGTCCGGATCGGCGGGGTCCCCGTCACCGCCATGCGACTGTCGTACGTCGGCGAACTGGGCTGGGAACTGTACACGTCGGCCGACAACGGCCTGCGCCTGTGGGACCTGCTGTGGTCGGAGGGACAGAAGTACGAGGTGATCGCCGCCGGCCGGGCCGCGTTCAACAGCCTGCGGATGGAGAAGGGCTACCGCTCGTGGGGAGCCGACATGACCACAGAGCACAATCCGTACGAGGCCGGCCTGGGCTTCGCGGTCCGGCTGCAGAAGGGCGACTTCCGCGGGCGTGACGCACTGGACGGCGTCTCCGACGAGACGGTCGAACGGCGACTCGTCTGCCTCATGATCGACGACCGGACGTCGGTGGTCCTCGGCCACGAACCCGTCTTCGTCGACGGCGAACCCGCCGGGTACGTCACGAGTGCCGCATTCGGGCACACCGTCGGCGCCCCGATCGCCTACGCGTGGCTGCCCGCGACCGCGACGGTCGACACTTCCGTCGAGATCGAATACTTCGGTCGCCGCATTCCCGCCACGGTCGTGGCGGAACCGCTCGTCGACCCCGAGATGAAGAAGATCCGGTCGTGACGGGGACCGTGGAGAACGATCAGATGCGGCACGACACGATCACCGGTTTCCTGGACTCGCTTGCCGCCCGGATCCCGGCTCCGGGCGGCGGCGCGACCGCCGCGCTGCACCTCGGCCAGGCCGCCGCCCTGGTGGCGATGGTCGCCCGGTACACCACCGGCAAGCGGTACGCCGACCACGGTCTTCTCGTCGAGCGGGTCTGCGCCGCCGCGGACGCCCACCGGGAGAAGGCCCTGCAATTCGCCGAGGACGACATGGCGGCGTTCACCGCCGTCATCGACGCCTACCGGTTACCTCAGGGCACGGACGACGAATCCGCCGCGCGCACCGCGGTGATCGCGTCGGCCCTCGCCGGCGCCGCCGCGGTCCCCGCCGAGGTGGTGGCCGCGGCGGGCGAGGTGGTGGCCCTCGCCGAAACCCTGCTGCCGGTGGCGAATCGCACCGTCGTCAGCGACATCGCGGCCGCCGCGGAGGCCGCACGGGCGGCGGCGACCACGGCGCGCGTCAACGTCGAGGTGAACCTGCCCGGCATCACCGACCCGAGAACCCGACACACCCTCACCGAGTGCGTGGCCGGAGTCGACACCATCCTCGACCGCGCCGACGCCGTCACGACACGAGTACGAAAGCAGCTGAGTTCATGACCCGAAGCCTCGGCGGCGCCGAACTCGCCGCCTCCATCCGCAACGATGCCTCCGTCGCGGCCGATGCCCTGTCCGAGATCGGAATCCGGCCCACCCTGGCGGTGGTGCTCGCCACCGACGACGAGTCGACCGCCTGGTACGTCCGATCCATCGCGTCGGCCGCGAAGCGCACCGGAATTCTGTGCGACATCGTCGATCTCGGACCGTCGGCGACCACCGAGCAGATCCACACGACGCTCGTCGAACTCGGCCACGACCCCGACGTCCACGGAATCATCCTGCAGACGCCCCTGCCGGAGGGAACCGACCTCGATGCGCTCCGCGAGGCGATCAATCCCGCCAAGGACATCGACGGCGCGAACCCGGTCAGCCTCGGACGCCTCGTCGCCCGCCTCCCGGCGTTCGCGCCCGCCACCGCGCAAGCGGTGATCGCACTCCTCGATCACCACGGAATCGACCTGCACGGCAAGACCGCCGCGGTCGTCGGGCGGTCGACGGTCGTGGGAAGTCCCGCCGCGCATCTGCTCGTGCAACGCAACGCGACGGTGACCGTGTGCCACCGGCACACCGCCGACCTTGTCGCCGCTACCCGCGACGCCGAGATTCTCGTCGTCGCGGTCGGGATCCCGGGACTGATCAGGGCCGAGCACGTGGCGGAGGGTGCCGTCGTGATCGACGTCGGGACCACGGCCACCGACGACGGGCAACTGCTCGGTGACGTCGACTTCGCCGCCGTCGACGGACGCGCCGGTGCGCTGACCCCGGTTCCCGGAGGGGTGGGACCGGTGACCACCGCACTGTTGCTCAATCACACCGTCGACGCTGCCGCCACCCAGTACGCCCAGACCCGATCGGACGCTCTGCTGACCGGGTCCCGAAGCGGCGGCTGACTGCCCCGCCTCCCCTTGACCCGCTCGTCCAGCCTGAAATAACATTGGCCATTCTGATATATCAGTTCGCTCGGACTGACACCTCAATTGGCGACACCACAACCAGTCCGGCATCGAGGAGACCCACATGACCCAGACCTTCACTCTGACGCTCAGCTGCGCTCAGCGTCCCGGGATCGTTCACGCAGTCAGCTCCTTTCTCTTCGAGCAGAACTGCGATATCGCCGAGCATCAGCAGTTCGACGACACCCTGAGCGACGCCTTCTTCCTCCGCACGTCGTTCGTGTCGGCAGAAGACGTCGACATCGAGCGCCTCACCGAGGAATTCCGGAGCGTCGCCGAGAAATTCGGCATGACGTTCACCTTCAACGGCACCGACCTGCCCCGCGTGATCGTGATGGTCTCCAAGATGGGGCACTGCCTCAACGACCTCATCTTCCGGTGGCGGGCCGGCAACCTCGGCGCCGAACTCGTCGCCGTCGTCTCCAACCACGAGACGCTCCGGCCGATGGCCGAGGCCGCCGGACTGCCGTTCGTCCACGTCCCGGTCACCCCGGCCACCAAACCGGAGGCAGAGGCCCGACTGCTCGAGTTGGTCGAGGAGTTCGACGCCGATCTCGTGGTCCTCGCCCGCTACATGCAGGTGCTGTCCGACGACGCGTGCCGGGCACTGCGCGGCCGGGCCATCAACATCCACCACTCGTTCCTGCCCGGCTTCAAGGGCGCCAAGCCCTATCACCAGGCGTTCGACCGCGGCGTCAAGCAGGTCGGTGCCACCGCCCACTACGTGACCCCCGACCTCGACGAAGGCCCCATCATCGAGCAGGAGGTCATCCGCATCGACCACACCTTCGACCCGGCACGACTCGCCACGGTCGGGCAGGACGCCGAAGCCCTCGCACTCTCCCGCGCCGTGCGCTGGCACTGCGAGAACCGCGTCCTGCTCCACGGCCACCGGACGGTGGTCTTCAGCTGAGGCGGCTCCGCCGCCCGTGAGTGGTTAACGAGTCCAGAGACTCGTTAATCACTCACGGGCGCGGAGCGCCTACAGCAGGTCGCGGATGGCCTTCTCGAAGCCGGCGACGTGAGCGAGGGTGAGCGCCGCGGCGGTGTCCTCGTCGCCGTCGACGATGGCCCGGAGCAGGTCCGCGTGCTCGCGGACGTGGCTCGCGACGTCGGGCAGGCGGTCGAGGAACAGACACCAGATGCGGGTGGCGTGGGCGTCGAGGCTGACGAGGATGTCTTCGAGGTGCGGATTCCCCGACGCCCGGTAGATCTCGCGGTGGACGCGCACGTCCTTGCGGAGGACGTCACGCGGGTCCTCGTTGTCGCTGATCTCGGCGATCTCGTCGGCGAGTGCCGACAGGCGCGATCGCGCGTCCTGCGATGCCGTCCGCGCCGCACGTGCGGCCGCGGTGGGTTCGAGTTGCTTGCGGATCTCAGAAATGTCGGCGAGGTCGGTCATGTCGACGGCGGTCGCGAACGTTCCCCGTCGCGGGTAGGCGACGACGAGACGCTCCCGTTCGAGGCGCTTGAGAGCCTCACGCACCGGGGTGCGGCCGAATCCGAGTTCTTCGGCGAGGCGGTCGTCGTTGATCGGCTCGCCGGGCCGGATGTCCAGCATGACCAGGCGTTCGCGCACGATCTCGTACGCGCGGTCGGCGTTGGTGCCGCCGTTCGATGCCGTGTCCGCGATCGATGAATGCGCCAGGCTCATGTTCCGTCTCCCTGATATTCCGGAGCTATTGACCTTTGTCCGGTCCTGACCTTACTCTACTTTCCAGTTGATATATCAGTTCGAAGTCAACTGACCTTCCAGAAAGGCGAACCATGACCGTGGACACCGCAGGCCGCACCGAAGCGGCAGCAGCGAACCCGACGCTGACCCATTCGCTCGCCGACCTCGACCCCGCCGTGCACCAGGCGATCGCGGCCGAGCTCCAGCGCCAGCAGGGCACCCTGGAGATGATCGCCAGCGAGAACTTCGCCCCGCTCGCGGTGATGCAGGCGCAGGGGTCGGTACTGACGAACAAGTACGCCGAGGGCTACCCCGGACGTCGCTACTACGGTGGCTGCGAGCACGTCGACGTGATCGAGCAGCTCGCGATCGATCGCCTCACGTCGTTGTTCGGTGCGAAGTTCGCCAACGTGCAGCCTCATTCGGGCGCGCAGGCCAACGCGGCCGCGATGTCGGCGCTCCTGAAGCCCGGCGACGGCATCCTCGGCCTCGACCTCGCGCACGGCGGCCACCTCACGCACGGCATGAAGCTCAACTTCTCCGGCAAGCTCTACGACGTCGCCGCCTACCACGTCCGCGAGGACGATCACCTGGTCGACATGGACGAGGTCGAGCGTCTCGCCCGCGAGCACCGCCCCAAGCTGATCCTGGCCGGCTGGTCCGCGTACACCCGCCAGCTCGACTTCGCCCGATTCCGCGCGATCGCCGACGAGGTCGGCGCCTACCTCATGGTCGACATGGCGCACTTTGCCGGTCTCGTCGCCGCCGGACTGCACCCGTCCCCCGTCCCGCACGCCCACGTGGTCACTTCGACGACGCACAAGACCCTGGGCGGCCCCCGCGGCGGTGTCATCCTCACCAACGACGAGGCGCTGGCCAAGAAGTTCAACTCCTCGGTGTTCCCCGGACAGCAGGGTGGCCCGCTCGAGCACGTGATCGCCGGCAAGGCCGTCTCCTTCAAGCTCGCCGCCGAGCCCGAGTTCCGCGAGCGTCAGGAACGCACCCTCGCCGGTGCGAAGATCCTCGCCGACCGCCTCCTGCAGGACGACTCCCGGCAGGCCGGCATCAACGTCGTCTCCGGCGGCACCGACGTCCACCTGGTGCTGGTGGACCTGCGCGAGTCCGAACTCGACGGCAAGCAGGCCGAGGACCGGCTGCACCGGGTGGGAATCACCGTGAACCGCAACGCCGTTCCGTTCGACCCGCGGCCGCCGATGGTCAGCTCCGGCGTGCGGATCGGCACCCCCGCCCTCGCGACCCGCGGTTTCGACCTGGACGCGTTCACCGAGGTCGCCGACATCATCAGCTACGCGCTGCGGCCGGCCACCGACGAGGCCGGACTCGACGAACTCCGCGCCCGCGTCGACGCCCTCGCCCTGCGCTTCCCGCTCTACCCCGACCTCACGGAGGCGAACTGATGAGTGCCACCCAGCCACCCGGCGCCCACCTGCCCGACCACCCCGACTTCCTGTGGCGTAACCCGGAACCGAAGAAGTCGTACGACGTCGTCATCGTGGGCGGCGGCGGGCACGGCCTGGCCACCGCCCACTACCTGGCGAAGAACCACGGCATCACCAACGTCGCGGTCCTGGAAAAGGGTTGGCTCGCGGGCGGGAACATGGCCCGGAACACCACCCTGATCCGGTCGAACTACCTGTGGGACGAGAGCGCGAAGATCTACGAGCACGCCCTGAAGTTGTGGGAGGGTCTCGAGGAGGATCTGGACTACCCGATCCTGTTCAGCCAGCGCGGCGTCCTCAACCTCGCGCACAGCCTGCAGGACGTCCGCGACAGTGTTCGCCGCGTGGAGGCCAACAAACTCAACGGCATCGACGCCGAGTGGGTCGGGCCCGACGAGGTGAAGAAGCTGTGCCCGCTGGTGAACATTTCGAGCGACATCCGCTACCCCGTGATGGGCGCGACCTATCAGCCGCGCGCCGGCATCGCCAAGCACGACTACGTGGCCTGGGGATTCGCCCGCCGCGCCGACGAGGCCGGCATCGACATCATCCAGAACTGTGAGGTCACCGGGTTCGTCACCGACGGCAACAAGGTCACCGGGGTGCGCACCACCCGCGGCGACATCGCGACCGGCCAGGTCGCCCTGTGCGCGGCCGGACACACCTCGACGCTCACCGACATGCTCGGCATCCGCACCCCCGTGCAGTCCCATCCCCTGCAGGCGCTGGTCTCCGAACTGCTCGAGCCCGTGCACCCGACCATCGTGATGTCCAATGCGATCCACGTGTACGTCTCGCAGGCGCACAAGGGTGAACTGGTGATGGGCGCCGGTGTCGACTCCTACAACGGGTACGGCCAGCGCGGTGCGTTCCACATCATCGAACGGCAGATGGCGGCCGCGGTCGAGTTGTTCCCCGTCTTCGCCCGCGCACACCTGCTGCGCACCTGGGGCGGCATCGTCGACGTGTGCCCCGACGCCTCGCCGATCGTGGGCCGCACGCCCTACGACAACGTGTATCTCAACTGCGGTTGGGGCACCGGAGGATTCAAGGCCACTCCGGGTCTCGGCTGGTGCCTGGCGGACACGATCGCCAACGACGAACCCCACGAGTTCATCGCGCCGTTCAGCCTCGACCGGTTCGTCACCGGAGCCCTCGTCGACGAGCACGGCGCAGCGGCCGTCGCGCACTGATCCCCCGTCGCGCACTGAAATCCAGGAGCCCCAATGCAACTCATCGAATGCCCGTGGTGCGGGTCCCGTGAGGAAACCGAGTTCCACTACGGCGGCGAAGCCCACGTCGTCTACCCGGAAGACCCCGCGTCGCTGAACGACGAGGAATGGGCGCACTTCGTGTTCTTCCGCGCGAACCCGAAGGGTCTCTTCGCGGAACGGTGGAACCACAGCGCCGGATGCCGGCGCTGGTTCAACGCCGTACGCGACACCGCCACCTACCGATTCCACAGCGTCTACCGCTTGGACGAGCAGAAGCCGACGATATCGTGAACGCACCCTTCCGCACCCGCCAGGGCGGTCGCATCGACCGCGACACCTCCTACACCTTCACCTTCCAGGGCCGGGAACTGACCGGCCACGCCGGCGACACCCTCGGCTCGGCGTTGCTGGCCAACGGCGTCCACCAGATCACCACCAGCATCAAACTGGGCCGGCCCCGCGGCATCACTGCGGCGTGGGCGGAGGACACGGGTGGCCTCGTGCAGATCGAGGAGCCGTTCCCCGAGCCGATGCTGCTCGCCACCACCATCGAACTGTTCGACGGTCTCGTCGCCCGCGGCATCCCCGGTCAGGGACGTCTTGCCACGATCGCCGATTCGGCGAAGTACGACGCCACGCACGTCCACACCGACCTGCTCGTCGCCGGCGCCGGCCCGGCGGGTCTCGCCGCGGCTCTCACCGCCGCCCGGGCGGGCGCGCGGGTGGTGATCGTCGACGAGCAGAACGAAGCCGGCGGAGACCTGCTCGGGTCCACCGACCTCATCGACGGCGCCCCTGCCCTCGACTGGGTGGCCGCCGCGGTCGCCGAGCTCGCCACCTTCCCGGATGTGCTGCACCTGCAGCGCACCACGGCGTTCGGCAACTACGACGACGGTTTCGTCCTCGCACTCGAGCGTCGCACCGACCACCTCGGCGTCGAGGCACCGGCGGCGCTGAGCCGCCAACGTGTGTGGCGGATCCGGGCCCGGCACATCCTCGTCGCTGCCGGGGCGCACGAGCGTCCCGTCGTCTTCACCGACAACGACCGCCCCGGCATCATGCTCGCGCACGGCGCCCGCACCTTCCTGCACCGCTACGGTGTCAAGGTCGGCGAGCAGGCCGTCGTGTTCACCACCAACGACAGCGCGTACGAGTCGGCGATCGACCTGCACGACGCCGGTGTCCGCATCAACGCGATCGTCGAGGCCCGCGATCAGGCACCCGCCCGCTGGCAGGCCGAATGCGACAAGCGGGGCATCGCCGTCCGCACCGGGTCCGTGGTGTCGGGTACTCGCGGCAACGGCCGGATCAGCCACGCCGTCGTCTCCCAGCGCGAAAACACCGGCACCGCACTTCCCCTCGCCTGCGACGTCCTGCTGGTCAGCGGCGGCTGGAACCCGGCCGTGCACCTGTTCAGCCAGGCCCGCGGCAAACTCCGCTACGACGAGAACCTCGGCGCGTTCGTCCCCGGCGAGACCCTCGACGGCGTCTCCGTCGCCGGTTCCGCCAACGGAATCTTCGACTTGGACGGGTGTCTGCGCGACGGGCAGAAGGCCGGGCAGGCGATCATGAGAGAGCTGGGCTACGCCGTCCCCGACCGCACGATCGACGTGACGACCGCAGCCGACTCCGCATCGTCCGCACCGCTGGTGCTGTGGCGGGTGCCGGACGTCGCCGGCGAGGACAGCCAGTTCGTCGACGTGCAGCGTGACGCGACGGTCGCCGACCTCTCCCGCGCGGTGGGCGCCGGCATGACGTCGATGGAGCACATCAAGCGCTACACGACCATCGGCACCGCACACGACCAGGGCAAGACGTCCGGCGTCATCTCGTCCGGTATCACCGCCGAACTGCTGGGCAGGCCGATCGAGACGCTGGGCACCACCACGTTCCGTCCGCCGTACACGCCGGTCGCGTTCGCGGCCCTCGCCGGCCGCAGTCGCGGCGCCCTCTTCGACCCCGAACGGGTGACGGCACTACACGATTGGCACGTCGGCCGCGGCGCGGTGTTCGAGGACGTCGGCCAGTGGAAGCGTCCCCGCTACTACCCGCTCCCCGGGGAAGACATGGACGCGGCGGTGCTGCGCGAGTGCGCCGCGGTGCGCCGCAGCATCGGCATCCTCGACGGCTCCACCCTCGGGAAGATCGACGTCCAGGGTCCCGACGCCGGGGTGCTGCTCGACATGATCTACACGAACATGATGAGCACCCTCAAGGTCGGCATGGTCCGCTACGGCGTCATGTGCGGCGTCGACGGCATGGTCATCGACGACGGCACCGTGATGCGCCTGGCCGACGACCGGTTCCAGGTCTTCACCACCACCGGTGGCGCCGCGAAGATCCTCGACTGGATGGAGGAATGGCTCCAGACCGAATGGCCGCACCTGAGGGTGCGCCTCACCTCGGTCACCGAACAGTGGGCCACGTTCCCCGTCGTCGGACCGCGCTCGCGCGACGTGATCGGGGAGGTCTTCCCCGACCTCGACGTCAGCAACGACGCCTTCCCGTTCATGGCCTGGCGCGACACGTCCCTCGGCGGCGTGCATGTGCGGGTCGCGCGGATCAGCTTCTCCGGCGAACTCGCCTTCGAGGTCAACGTCAACGGCTGGCATGCGCCCGCCGTGTGGGCCCGCCTCATCGCGGCCGGTGAGAAGTTCGACATCACCCCGTACGGCACCGAGACGATGCACGTGCTCCGCGCGGAGAAGGGCTACCCGATCATCGGTCAGGACACCGACGGCACGGTCACCCCGCAGGACCTCGGGATGAGCTGGGCGGTGTCGAAGAAGAAGCCCGACTTCATCGGGAAGCGCTCCTTCTCCCGTGAGGAGAACCAGAACCCGCTGCGCAAGCAGTTCGTCGGGCTGCTGCCCCTCGACAAGCAGACCGTGCTGCCCGAGGGCGCGCAGATCATCGAAGAGATCTCCGACGGCGTCCTGCCGCCCCCTCCGGTGCCGATGCTCGGCCACGTCACGTCGAGCTACCTCAGCGCCGAACTCGGCCGGCCGTTCGGTCTCGCCCTCGTCAAGGGTGGCCGGGCCCGAGTCGGTGACACCCTGCACGTCCCGGTGGACGGCCAGCTGGTGGCTGTGGAGGTCACCGGTTCCGTTCTCGTCGATCCCGAAGGAGCACGCCGCGATGGCTGACACCCTCGTTCCCCTCAGCCCCCTGCACGGCTGGGACCAGAAGTTCTCGGCGCTGCCCGGTTCGGTGAGCCTCGCCGAGGAACCGTTCGTCGCGACGGTCGATCTGTGGGTCGACCCGAGCGGCCCCGGCGGCGCGGCGGCGGCCGCCATGCTCGGCGTCGACCTGCCCACGACACCGTCGACACGCGTCGGGCGCGGCGAGATCACCGTCGTCTGGCTCGGCCCGGAGGAATGGCTGGTCACCACCCGATCCCAGTCTCCCGAGGAGCTCGAGGACGCGCTGCGCACCGCGGTGACCCCGCACGGCGGCGCCGCGATCGACGTCTCCGCGCAGCGCACGGCGATCCGGCTCACCGGAGTGCACGCCCGCGACGTTCTCGCCAAGGGCTGCTCGATCGACTTGCACCCCAGGGTCTTCGGGCCGGGTTCGGCCGTGCAGACGATGCTCGGTCTCGCCGGCGTCGTGCTGATCGCGCTCGACGACACCGGCACCGACTACCGCATCCTGGTGCGGGCCTCGTTCGCCCGGTATCTCGCGGAGTGGCTGATCGACGCCGCCGAGGAGTTCGGCGTCGAACCCGTGTAAACGCGACAGTCCTCGGTCCGGTGGGCGACATGGCGCCGTCCACCGGACCGATCCCATTCTGGAAGGAGTGCCCGGATGGCCCCGCCCCCTGTTCTCATCGCGTCCCGCCCCGACCGCCTGCTCACCGCGCTCGCCCACGATGTCCCCGTGGTCTGCGGCATCGTCAACGTGACACCCGATTCGTTCTCCGACGGCGGCCGGTACCTCGACACGTCCGCGGCGGTCGAGCACGGACTGTCGCTCGTCGCGGAGGGCGCCGGACTTCTCGACGTCGGCGGTGAATCGACGCGGCCGGGGTCGCGGCCACCGTCGGTCAGCGACGAGATCGACCGCGTGGTCCCCGTCATCGACGCACTCGCTCGCCGGACCGCTGTCCCCATCTCCGTCGACACGTCCCGCCCGGAGGTGATGCGGGAAGCGGTCGCCGCCGGCGCGACCCTGATCAACGACGTCCGCGCACTCCGTGTCCGGGGTGCCCTGCGCGCCGCCGCGGAACTGCAGGTCCCGGTGTGTCTGATGCACATGCAGGGCGACCCCGAGTCGATGCAGAAAGCCCCCACCTACACCGACGTGGTCGGCGAGGTCCGGCGATTCCTCGTCGCCCGCATCACGGCGTGTCTCGAAGCGGGCATACCGAGCTCGCACATCCTCGTCGACCCGGGATTCGGATTCGGCAAGTCCCTCACGCACAATCTCGAGTTGCTCTCGGAGCTGCACCAGATCGCCGACCTCGATCTGCCGGTCATGGCAGGGCTGTCGCGCAAGGGCATGGTGGGCGCGATCACCGGACGCGACGTCGACCAGCGGCTCGCCGGGTCGGTCGCCGCCGCCCTCGTCGCGGCGCAGAACGGAGCGGCCGTGCTCCGCGTGCACGACGTCGCCGCGACCGTGGACGCGGTGTCCGTTCTCCGCGCGCTCGTATATCGTGGTCCCGCCCACTCCACTCCCGTGCCGAATCGAGCCTCCGCCCTGTGAACACCCCCGTGTCCGCCGCAGCCGGGCTCGCGACGATCGATGCCGGCGGGGTTCAGCTGGCTGATGCCCAGCTGATGGAGACGATGTATCACGATCCGCGGACCGGCCTGCGGCACGTGGAGCGTCACCTGCGACGTCTGGCCCGCTCCGCGGCCGTGCTCGGGTACGCGCTCCGGGAATCGGACGTCCGGAGCCGGCTCGCTCAGCGGCTGTCGGGCGTCGGAGCGGCCCGGGTCCGCGTGCGCTTGCACCGCGACGGTGGTGTGGACGTCGACGTCTTCGGGCCGCCGGTCGCGCCCGCCTCGGTGTCTCTCGTGCTCGACGACGAACCCGTCGACTCCCGGGACGTCCTCCTCGGTCACAAGACGACGTTGCGCGAGCGGTACGACCGCAGGCGCCGCCGCAATCCCGGGGCCGACGACGTGGTGCTGGTCAACGAACTCGGGCACGTCACCGAGACCACGATCGCGAACCTCGCGGCCCGGATCGACGGCGTCTGGTGGACGCCGCCGTTGTCGTCGGGGTGCCTGCCGGGTGTCGAGCGGTCCTGGCAGCTCGACCGCGGGTCGATGCGCGAGCGCATTCTCACCCCGGCCGACGTCCTGGCCGCCGAAGCACTCGCCGTGACGAGTTCGCTCAAGGGCGTGCTGCCCGCGACCCTCCGGCCGTAGCCGCTTCGTTTCCGGACCTTCTCCAGATCCCTCTTGACCCACCTCGATACCTGACCTACCGTTATCACACAGACTGATATATCAATATCCGATCTGTTGGATCCCACGCGAGGTCCGCGACCACAACGCCCGACTGTCAAAGGAAAAGGCATGAGAGCTCGAAAGATTCCCTCGGATCGACGGTTCACGGCAATGCACAGCTGGCTGGCCCTCGCACCGGGACAGAACTTCTCCGACTTTCCGCTCCGGGCCGGCGTCACGGACACGACCCTCGACGACGTCGAGGTGGTCGGGCTGGAACTTCCGGCGGTGCGCAGCACCATCGAGGCCGGCGCCCCCTGCGCCCTGGTGTGGTCGTCGGACCGCACTCCGATCACGATGTACGCACCGATCAGCGGACTCGTCACCCTCACGAACGCCGACGCCCTCGCGAATCCGCAACTCGTCGCCGACGACCCGTTCCACCGGGGCTGGCTGTTCGCGGTCCTCCCCCTCCCGACGTCGTCCGCCTACGGACTCCTCACTCCCGCGCAATACGCCAACGAACTCAGCGAGGCGGTGTAACCGATGACCATCAGTGTGTTCGACCTGTTCTCCGTCGGTGTCGGTCCCTCGAGTTCCCACACCGTCGGGCCGATGCGCGCTGCCGCGAGGTTCGTCGCCGATCTCCGCGCGCTCGACGCGCTCGCCGACGTGGCCGATGTCCGCGTCGACCTGTACGGCTCCCTCGCGGCCACTGGAGCGGGCCACGGCACGATGTCGGCGGTGCTGCTCGGACTCGAAGGGTATTTCCCGGAGAAGATCGAGACCGCCGAGATGGAACGGCGGCTCGAGGAGATGCGGACCACCCGCCGCGTCACGATCGGCGGATCGCATGGCGTCGCGCTGGCCGAGGACGAGATCGTCCTCCATCCGCTGACCATCCTGCCGTTGCATCCGAACGGAATGACGATCACCGCCTTCGCCGCCGGGAGCGTCGAGATCCACAGCGAGACCTACTTTTCCGTCGGCGGCGGCTTCGTCGTCACCGAAGCGGAGAGCGCGGAGCCGCCGGCGGGCAGCAGCGGCGGCCTGTCGTTCGGGTCAGCGAAGGAACTCCTGGATCTCGCGGCCCGCCACGGCTACACCATCAGCGAGGTGATGCTCGAGTTCGAACGCGAACAGCGTCCGACCGCGGAGATCCACGAACGACTCCTCCACATTCGCGACGTCATGGTGGAATGCGAGAAGCGTGGGATATCCCGCGACGGGATCCTTCCCGGCGCTCTGCGCGTGCGGCGCCGCGCGCGGGACTGGTACCTGCGGCTGGATCAGGAAGACCCGCAACGAGATCCCGCCTTCGCCGAGGACTGGGTCAACCTCGTCGCGCTCGCCGTCAACGAGGAGAACGCGTCCGGCGGCCGGATCGTCACCGCGCCGACCAACGGCGCAGCGGGCATCATTCCCGCGGTGCTGCACTACGCCGTCCACTACACGCCGGCGGGGAGGGCGGATCCCGACGACACCGCGATCCGCTTCCTCCTGGCCGCCGGAGCGGTGGGGTCGCTGTACAAGGAGCGCGCATCGATCTCCGGCGCCGAGGTCGGTTGCCAGGGCGAGGTGGGGTCCGCGGCGTCCATGGCCGCTGCCGGGCTCGCCGAGATCCTCGGCGGCACCATCGAACAGGTGGAGAACGCCGCGGAGATCGCGATGGAGCACAGCCTCGGTCTCACCTGCGACCCCATCGAGGGTCTGGTGCAGATCCCCTGCATCGAACGCAATGCGATCTCGGCGGGCAAGGCCATCAACGCCGCTCGCATGGCTTTGCGCGGCGACGGCACCCATCGGGTCAGCCTCGATCAGGTGATCGAGACGATGCGCTCGACGGGTGCGGACATGCTGTCGAAGTACAAGGAAACGTCGACCGGCGGTCTGGCCGTCAACGTTCCGGTCAACTATGTCGAGTGCTGACGTGATCACCGACGAACTTCGGCTTCTGCCCGCCCGCGCCGCGCAGTTCATTCGGCGGCACCGCGACCTCGGAGACTCCGCACCCGAGACGGGCTTCTCCGTTCTCGAGGTCCTCGTGCACTGCGCGCCGGTCCGCGGTGACGCGTTCGTTGCGTTCCAGTTGCTGAGCCGGCGCGACCTGCCGGCGTCCGACATCCTGCAGCAGGACGTCCTGGACGACGCGCTCGCCGGGCTCGATTCGTTCGCGGTGACCGAACACGAATGTGAGGAGACGTTCGGCCCCAACTGGCCGCAGGTGATGATGCACGCCGTCGACGCGGCAACAGTCCTGCACGAGCGCTTCGGAGAACTGCGGCAGCCGAGCGACGCCGTCGACAGTCGCCCGAGGCTCGCTGCCTGGATCTGCGCGCGATGCGGCCTGGGCGGCCGGACGGATCAAGTCCTGGTATCGCGCCCAGGACGCCGCCTGGGAACGGCGCCACATGGACGGGGTGACCCTGCGGGAGGACGAGCGGCTGTGCTCGGAACTCGCGACCGCGGTCCGTGATGCGGCTGCGGCGCTCGCGGTGGCGGATCTGGTCGGAACGGACGACTTCACCGGCTCGCACTTCGAGACGCTGCTCGAGCCGTGGCGCGTCTGCTCACAGGAGGGAGCTAGTTCGCGGCCGCGAGCACTGCATCGGTGAACGCCCGCGGCAGGCCCGGATGATCGTTCTCCCGCAGCGTCGTCGCCGTCCGCACATGCACCCCTTCTGCGCAGACGCACCCCTATTCGGGCCCCAGAAGGGGTGCGTCTGCCGAAGAGGGGTGCGTCTCAGATCCAGCGGGTCGCGCGACTCCCGCTGTCATTCGGATGATCGACATCGGAGCTGCCTGAGTCACAGGACCTTTCGGCCGCGGCTACCATCATCGGCAGACGGGATCCGAATCATGAAAGCGATGTCGCGAGGTGCATGTGCCGGTGATCCTGTCGAGGCCCGCCCCACCCCTGAACGAGGTAGAAGATGAAGGCTCGACGGTTCGTTCTCAGCGTCCTCGGTTGTGCCGCCATTTCGATGGCAGCCGCACCCTCCGCGCAGGCGGCGACGATCTTCGACTTCCTTCCCCCGGAGATCGCGTCCCTGATTCCGAGCGGTTCGGCGGATGCGGTGAACCCCCTCCTGCCGCCCGCCCCGGCCGCCCCGGCACCGGCACCGCAGGTGGCACCGGCGCCGCAGGCCGCTCCCGCACCGCAGGCGGCTCCCGCTCCGCCGGCACCCGCACCGAGCGCCGGGTACAAGAACTGCACCGAGGCCCGCAACGCCGGTGTGACGCCGATCTACCGAGGCCAGGACGGCTACGCGTCGCACCTCGACCGCGACAACGACGGCATCGCCTGCGAGTAACCCCGACCTACACCCGCAGCCGCACCCCTTCTCCGCAGATGCACCCCATTTCGCGCACTAGAAGGGGTGCGGCTACCGAGAAGGGGTGCGTATCTCACAACGCCAGCCCCGACAGGGCCGGTGTGGCGATTCCCCGTGCGGCACGGTGCGTTCGGCACTATGTTCGGCGATGACGGTGGAGGTTTCTACGCGAGGGGGCAGTCCGGCATGAGCAGGACACATTTCACGGCTCTGACACTGGGCACGGTGGCGCTGGCCGGGGGTGCCGCATTCGCCGCGGGCGCGGGCACCGCCACGGCGGACGCGCTCACCGAGATCAACGGCTGCAGAATCGTGGCGAATCCGACGCCCGAAGATCGTACGACGTGCCCCGGCGCTGATCTGAGTTTCGCGAATCTGGCCGGGGTGAACCTGAGCTTCGCCGACCTGTCGGGCGCGAACCTGAAGCGAGCGGATCTCACCGGCACCAACTTCGCTGCCGCGAATCTGTCGTACGCCGATCTGAGCGACGCGAACATCACCAACACGAACTTCACGGACTCGCAGCGCAACGCCGTGATCCTGTACAGCACGGACATCGACATCTTCGGCACGATCATCGGGGACATGAACATCACCACCGAGCCCGAATGGTCGACCGAGGCGCACGAACGGGCACTCGCCTCGGTCGTCCCGGTGACACCGCCGGTCCAGTCCCCGTAATCCATCCCTGATCCACCCCACCCGGGCTGCGCACTGCGCGGTCCGGGTTTTCGTATGCCTGCACCCCTTGACATTGGATACTGTCACTATCCATTATTAGATAGTACTGATATCCAATGTAGGGAGGCATCCGATGACGACGATCGAACCCGCCCGTTCGACGCACCATTACGACGGCGAACTGGTGGTCTTCCTGATCGGGATGACCATCAACCGGCCGTGGCGACCGGACCTGTGGCTCCCGGCATTTCTGGCGATGCCGAGGATGCTGCGCGAGCTGTCGGAGGACCCCGATTCGGGCCTGATGGGCTACCGCCTGACGTTCGAGGGGCGCGGCCCGACAGTGATTCAGTACTGGAACTCCGTCGACAAGCTGTACGCCTATGCCAGCGACAGCCAAGCGAAGCATCGCCCGGCCTGGGCCGCCTTCAACAAGCGGGCCCGCAAGGCTCCCGGCGCGGTCGGTGTCTGGCACGAGACCTATCCGGTAGACCACGCCGAGTCGATCTACGTCGGTACCCCGGCAATGGGCCTGGCACGTGCCACCGAACGCGTACCCGTCACACAGAAGTTCAGCCGCGCCCGAGACCGGCTGTCCCGCAGCAGTAACTCCCACGAACACTGATCGATTCAGGAGAAGATGATGGAACCCTTGATCGCCCTCGTCGCCGTCACTCTGGCACTGCTCGCCGCAGGCGCAGCGGGTGTGCGCCGGTTTCGACCGTGGCCCGTTGCCCTGCGGGGCGGACTCGCGGCCATGTTCACGCTGACCGGCATGGCCCACTTCGTCGGAATGCGAGCGGAACTCGTCGCCATGGTCCCGCCGGCTCTGCCGAATCCCGGACTGCTGGTGACCGTGACCGGTCTGCTCGAACTGGCCGGCGCCGCCGGACTGCTGATCCGACGTACCGCGCCGTGGGCGGCAGGCTGCCTCACCGCACTGCTGATCCTGATGTTCCCGGCGAACGTGTACGCCGCCGTGGAAGGACTCTCGACGGGACCGTTCGAAGCCCTGATCCCCCGCACACTCCTGCAGATCGTCTTCCTGTCGGCGACTGTCGCCGTCGTGATCTCCTCTCTGCGAAGCCGTGCTACGGAATCGCCCTCCGAAGCCCACTCGCCCTCAGCACCCGGCGTTGCACTCCTGCCCGCACCGCGTCCTCGGTCCCGATGATCCGCACGTGCTGTCGTGCGCGGGTGATCGCGGTGTACAGCAACTCGCGGGTCAGCAAAGAGGACGCCTCACCGGGAAGAACGACGGACACCGTGTCGTACTGACTGCCCTGACTGCGGTGAATCGTCATCGCGTACACCGTCTGCACCGCGGAGAGATGCGTCGGATGAAACAGGAACGGTTCGTTGCCCCGCACGAAGGCGGCGACGAGTTCGTCGTCGTCACGCCGCACGATCACCCCGGTGTCGCCGTTGTAGATCTTCGTTTCGTGATCATTGGCCGTCACCATCAGCGGCTGGCCCGGGTACCAGCGATCCGGGTCCAGCCGCTGCCCCGTCGCCTCCCCGACCCACTCCATCGCCTGCCGCGCCCACCGCTGCACGCCGTACGGACCTTCCCGGTGCGCACACAGCAGTCGGTGCTCCTCCGAATGCCGCAGTGCAGCAGCCGCATCGCCGGACTCCGCGGAGCGGGTAACCGCGGCGGCCGTGCCCACCACGTCCGACCGCAGTGCGTCCAGGTCGTCCGGATCGTGAAACGACACCTCGGGGGCACCGCCGCCGCGCAGGATCTCGATCACCCGGTCTTCGTCCCCGTCCCGCACCGCCACAGCCAGTGTCGCGATGCCACCGCCGAACCGGCGTCCGCGGCTGAGCCGAACCACTCCGCCACGCAACCGGTCGCGTTCTCCGGTACTCAGCGACGCTTCGAGGGGGTCGTCCGCGGCCTCCAGGTCCGCTCCGACCACCCGCGCGAGCACAGGATTCTCGGTTCCCGACACCGGCCGCGCCACCAGATCCGCGAGAACCGCGCCCGCGTCGACGGACGTCAGCTGATCCGGATCGCCGACGAGCACCAAGTGGGTGTCGGGGCGGACGGCCTCGAGCAGCCGGCACATCATCGTCAACGACACCATCGACGTCTCGTCGACGACGATCACGTCGTAGGGCAGATGATTGTTCGCGTTGTAGCGGAACCTGCTGCCGCGCCCACGCTGCCACCCCAACAGCCGATGCAGCGTCATCGCATTCAGGTCGGGCGGCAACCCGAGTGCGTCGGATTGCTCGTTCACCGCCTCCTGCAACCGCGCCGCGGCCTTGCCGGTGGGGGCGGCGAGCGCAATGCGCCGCGTCGGCCCCGGTTGCCTCGTCAGCAGCGCCAGCACCCGGGCGACGGTGTGCGTCTTGCCCGTTCCTGGTCCGCCGACCACCACCGACGTCCACTGTGTGGCGGCCACGGCGGCGGCGATCCGTTGCCGATCCGGTGACGGGGACGGCGTCTCGACGTCGTGCTGGTCGCGGAACAACGCGTCCAACCCGTCGCGCAGCGCCTGCTCGTCGACGAGGGGCTGCCCGACGGCACGCTGGTCGAGGACCCGCCGGATGGTCGCCTCCTGCCGGAAGTACCGGTCGAGGTAGAGCAGCCCGCCCTCCGCGGTGTCGACGAGCCGCAGCGGTCGCAGAGGCCCCTTCGAACCACCCGTGATCAGCGGGCTCCGGCGCAGCGCCTCGACGACGGTGTCGTCGTCCGGCCACGGCAGCGCGTCGAGGTCGACCTCGGACTCCTCGTCGACGGTCACCTCCCGGATCCGCGTCAGGTCCAGGCACACCGAACCGGCCCGCACCGCGCGCACCGCCAGCGCCGTCGCCAGCACGACGTCTTCGGACGATTCGCCCCCGAGCGCCGACAACCGCAACGCGACGTGCACATCCGCGGCGGCGAGCACCCCGGCCTCGTTGAAGATCCGCAGCCTTCCCTTGCCGCGCTGCGCCATCTGCACCTCGGTCACGGCGCTCCCTCGGGATCGGTGGCCGACCCGGACAGCAGATCGGACAGTTCGGTGATCAGCGCGGCGGGCGGTGCCCAGTCGAAGACGCCGCAGCCCAGTGGGGTGTCGGGCCCGACCATGCCGCGGACGAACAGGTACTGGACGCCACCGAGGTGCACCGACGGATCGTAATCCGGTTGCCGCCAGCGCAGATAGCGATGCAACGCAACGGAATACAGCAGTGCCTGCAGCGGATAGTGCGACCGCAGCATCTCGGCGGCCATGCTGTCGCGGGTGTAATGGGCGGTGGTCAGCTCACCCTGCGCGAGGCGGTTGGTCTTGTAGTCGACCACGACGTATCGCGGCCCGGGCAGTCGCAGCACCGCGTCGATGCTGCCGGTGAGATATCCGCGTAGCGGCGTCGGTTCGAGTGTCTGCACGGCGTCGGCGTACGACTGCAGCGGATCGCCGTCCGGAAGGTGTGTGCGCAGCAGTCTGCCGAGTCCGTCGAGCATCACGGTCAGCGAGGGCGTGTCACCACCGGCGAGGGGCAGTTCGAAGTCGAGTTCCGCCAGCAGGTCTGCGGGTGCGAGTTCGGCGAGTGCCCGCTCGGCCCCCGCACCGAGTGGCGTCCGCAGCACCGGCACCAGCGCGGTCGCCAGCTGGACGGGGTCGATGTCCGAGAGGGTCGACCCGATCACGTCGCGGCAGCACCGCAGCACCTCCTCCTCCAGATCGGGCGCTGCGGTGTCGACGATCTCGAAGACGGCGTGGACGAGCGTGCCGAACGTCGCGCCGCCCGGGAGTTCGTTCATCGTCGACGGCACACCGGTGGTGACGTCGACCGGTGCCTGCAGCGGCGGTTCGTCCGGCTCGTCCGTCTTCTCGTCGACCTCCGCTTCGCTCCCCACGGCGGGCGCGTCGTGCGCGGAGGCGGTCAACGCCGAATACGACGTGCGACGCCAGCGCGTGTCGAGCAGCCGACGGAACCGTGCGGCTTCCAGGTCTCCGCTGGGCTCACGCTGCGGCGTCCACCCGACCGGCGCGATCGGTTCGGAACCCACCGCCTCGACCGTCACCGTCTCCGGGGCCGTCGCGCCCCACGCGGACAACCGTTCCGCGACAACCGGATCCTCGGGAACGGTGACCTTCTGCGGTACCTCCCGCTGCCCGGGCGGCCGCCCGAGGATCATCCGGTGCAGCGGCGCTCCCGCCGTCGTGAACGCCGGCGCCCACCACACCACGAGCCCGCACATCGCGCGGGTGACCGCGACATACAGCAGCCGCAGCTCCTCCCCCGCCTCTTCCGCGTCGTGCCGGTTCCTGCGGTCCGCGTAGCCGGGGCTGCCCGGACCTCCGACGTCGAGGATGCGCCGCCCGTCGTCGTCGTGCAGGAGCAGTTTGCTCGGCTTCGAGATCTTGGCGGCGTCCCAGGCGTAGGGCAGGTAGACGAGCGGGAATTCGAGGCCCTTGCTGGCGTGGACGGTCGCGATCTGCACGGCCGCGGCGTCGCTGTCGAGTCTTCGGCTGCGATCCACCCCGCCCGAGGCCGGGTCCTTCATGCGTTCGGTGAGCCAGCGGGTGACCGCCGTCAGACCGAGCGACTGCTCGACGGCGGCGCTGTTGAGCAACTGCGCCACGTGCCGCAGGTCGGTGAGTGCCCGCTCGCCGGCCGCCACCCGAAGCAGTCTCGCCTCGAGGGCGGCGACCGCGGACAGTCGTTCGAACAGGGCCGCGAAACCGGACTGCGCGAACACCGCACCGAGTTCGCGGAGCTGCCCGCCGACCTCCGCGACGATGTCGTCGCCGCGGGCATCGAGTTCCTCGGCCGTATGTCCGAGCAGCGGCGTGAGGGCCGCCAGCCGCACCCGGTCGGCCCGGTGCGGTTGCTCGATGGCCTGCAGGATCCAGAGCCAGTGCTGCGCAGCCGGTGTGGTGAAGACACTGGCCCCACCGGCGAGCACGGACGGCACACCCGCCCGATCGAGAGCGTCGTGGACCAGCGTGATCTGGGCGTTGGTGCGCACCAGCACGGCGATGTCGCCGGGTTCGACGAGTCGGGCGCTGCCCCCGACGTCGAGCGTCGCACCGCCGTCGAGGAGGGCGACGATGTCGGCGGCGAGGTCGGCGGCGATCCGCTTGCGGAGTGGCCCCACCGCGGGATACCCCGATTTGTTGATCGGCCCCGCACCGGTCCGGGGCAGATACCGCAGCCTCAGCGGCGCGGCGCCGGTGAGGCGCGACTTGGGCCTCGCACCGTCGACGCGGTGCACCACGATCTCGGGATGCCCGAGCGCGGCACCGCCGTGAAGATACTCGAGGCCGTCGAGGAGTTCCTGATCGCTGCGCCAGTTGGTGGTCAACTCCTGGTGCCGGTCGGCCGACCGCACCGCATCGAGGTAGCTGAGCACCTCCGCCCCGCGGAACGCGTAGATGGCCTGCTTCGGATCGCCGACGAGCACCAGCGTTCCGTTGCCGTGGAAGGTGCGGCGCAGAATGTCCCATTGCAACGGGTCGGTGTCCTGGAACTCGTCGACGAGCACGACGCCGTACCGTTCGCGGACCCGCCGGCAGGCCGCCGCACCGTGCTCGGGGTCGCTGAGGACGCGGTGCAGGAGCATCGGGAGATCGTCGAAGTCGCGCAACCCGACCGCGCGTTTGCGCCGCTCGACCTCGGCGCGCACCGCCTCGGCGAACGCCACCCGGTCCCCGGCCGGGGTGCCCCGCGCGCCTTCCGGGGCGAGCACGGCCTGCGGGTCGAAGATGGCGGCCCGGGCCGCGGCGGTGGCCTCCGCCGGAGTGAACGGCGCGACGTCGACGCGACTGTAGGCCCGCAGGTACAGGTCGTCGATCACCTCCGTCGCGAGGTCTTCGGCCGCCTCGACGAGCACCGTGTCGGGGTCGCGCTCGCCGGCGATGCCGAGTCCGTCGAGCATGCGCTGGCAGAAGCTGTGCGTGGTGACGATGGTGGCAGCGTCGAAGTCCGACAGTGCCTGCAGCAGGCGCCGGCGTCGCAGCGTCACCTCCTCGGCGTCACCTCCGGCGAGATGCCGGATCAGGTGATCCGCGCTCAGGCGCGCCGCCGCCGGATCGGCCAATGCAGCTGCGGCCGAACCGAATCGCTCGCGGGTGCGTTCCCGCAACTCCTGCGTGGCCGCCCGACTGAACGTGACCAGCAACAGCTGCGACAGGTCCACGCCGCCCTCGGCTACGAAGCGAGCGGCCAGGCCGACGATCGCGTACGTCTTGCCGGTGCCGGCGCTCGCCTCGAGCACCGTCGTCCCCTCGGGCAGCGAGCCCAGCAGGTCGAACCCTCTCGCGCCGTTCACGGCTGCGCCAGCGTCTCGGCGGTGAGCAGCGGCGCCCACAGTTGCCGGGCGTAGTTCTCGATCGTCACCGAATCACCGAGCACGTCGAGCCCCGGAGAAGCCCCGTACACGTAGGTGATGTGCCGGTCGCGTGAATCACCGAAATCACTGCTCCACTCCTTCCGGGCCGCCTCGATCGCCTCCTCCACGCTGCTGCCGCCGTACCGTCGTTCGGCGTACGCCGCCGACGCCCCCGTGGCGATCGGCAGCGGGGCGTGCAGACCCAGATCCCGCAGTTCGACCAGGCGGACCAACTCCTCCACCGGGTTCTCGGGCACCGTCAACGTCGAACGCCACGCCGGACGGCTGTACGCCCCCCGGCCGGTCGTCACGGCAGTCCAGTCGCTCCCACCGTCGGAGGCCGCCACCGCCAGCAACTGCGCCCACGCGGCGAGGCGGTGCTTGGGACCCAACCGGGAGTACGTGGTGCTCGCGATCACCGATCCGTGCACACCGCCGACGGTTCCGGTGAGTCGCCGACCGGAACCGAGGTCGACGTCGACGTCCACGGTCTCCGCGCGGCCGACGTGCACGGACCCGCTGACCGCGACGAGCGACTCCACCGCGTGCTCGATACCCCCGAGCACCGACTCCCCCAACTTGAACGGTGGCAACGTACCTCGGCGCCACTCCGCGGCGCGGAAGTCGGCCAGTTCGACTCCCGCCAGCCTCGCGAGGAGCATCCGCTGTCCGAGATCCCACCGGGCCAGCGGATCGGGCGACACATCCACACTGTCGGCGAGGTCCTCGTCGACGTCGGGAACCCGCAATCCGAGCCGTTGCCGCAGAAACGCCTGCGTCGGATGCACGAGGAACGCGATGAGGTCGGCGAGATCGACGTCCCCTGGCTGCGGCGGCACCAACGGCGCGGGCAGGAACTCGGGCTCCGGTTCGGGCGGGTGCTGCGCGGCGCGGGCACCGGCCAGTGCCGCCCGGTCGAAACTGAACGGGCGATCCGGCCGGAAGTTGCGGGCATCGAACGGCTGCAACGGATGCCGGGTCACGATGGCGGGGAGAGCATCACTCCCGGCGGTGGCCGCCACCGCGTCGAGCAGCTCGGACAGCGGGATCGCCGGAGGCCGGGTCATACCGGTGACGGGATCGGCGCCCGTGTAGAACAGCAGGAGTTTCTCACTCGCCGACATGACGGCGTCGAGCAGCAGCTGCCGATCCTCGCTCCGCGGATCACGTTCGCCGAGCAGAGGATTGCGGGCCAGCACGTCGTCGCCGTCGACACTCACACCCCGCGGGAACACTTCGTCGTCGAGACCGAGGAGGACGACGACGCGGTGCGGCACCGACCGCATCGGCACCATGGTGCACACCGTCAGCTCCCCCGTGCGGAAATTCGCGCGGGTGGGACGGCCCGCGAGGCGGGCGGCAAGCATGGCCCGCACGTCCGACAGCCGCAGGACCGCGTCGCCGCCGTGCTCCATCGCGGCCCCGAGTTCGCGGCGCGCCTGCGCCAGTTGCCACGTGTCGGCGGCGCCGACGTCGACGAGAAGGTCCAACGCCCGGGTGAGGGCGCCCGACCACGCCGCGACCGACTGCGGTCCGCCGAGTCCGCGCAGCGCGACGTCGAGTCGGTCGACGAACTCGGCGAGCCTCCCGGTGAGATCGATGTCGGTGCTGTCGACGTCGTCGAGCGGAAGTGCGAGGGCGAGCCATTCGCCTTCCGACTCGTCGGCCGCGGCGCCGAGCAGGATGCGGTCGAGCGCGGTGGTGAACGTGTTCTGCGGGAAGTCGCCGAGACCGAACGCGGTGCGCTGTCGCGGTCCGATTCCCCAGCGGGCGCCCGTCGCGGTGGCCCACTCCCGGATCCGTTCGAGGTCGTCGTCGCCGAACCGGAATCGCCTGCGCACGGGGGCGGCCGCCGACAGGTCCAGCACCTGACTGGCCGTGACCCGCGCGTCGGCCAGTTCGAGGAGAGTCGACACGACCGCGAGAACCGGATTGGTCTGGTGCAGGGCACGGTCCGCGAGGCGGACCCGCAGTCGGTGACCGGGATGCCCGAGCACGTCCTGCCCGAACGCCGCGCGGATCAGCGGGGCGTACGACTCGACGTCGGGGCACATCACCAGCACGTCGCGCGGTTCGAGACTCGGATCGTCCTCGAAGAGGTGCAGGAGGCATTCGCGCAGGACCTCCACCTGGCGGGCCGGCCCGTGGCAGGCGTGCACCTGGACGGACGAGTCGGCCGTGCACTCGGCGAGGACGGGCGCACGGTCGTCCCTGACATCCGCCTGCAGGCACCCCAGCAGGGAGTCGCGCGGCGCAGGACCCTCGTGGTGGACGTCGTCGACGTCGAGGCGCGTCAGCCTGGACTCGAGTTCGCGAACGTCCCGCGCCAAGCTGGAGAGCAGTGGGTGGGCGACGGCCAGCGCGGAGTGGTCGTCGGCGCGCGCGAGCACGCCGTCCGTCGAGGCCAGGGCAGACCACATCGCCGGGCTCGGATGCGGAAGCCACAGGTGCACATCACGATTGACGGCGAGCGCGGCGAGGACGGCGATCTGATCGGTCGCGAGGCGTGTCGGGCCGAACAGCGAGAGCCGGCCCGGGAGTTCGACGAGGTGCGGTTCCTCGCGCAGTCGGTCGCACGCGGAGTCGAGCCGCTCGGCAGGCGCCGGGGTGCCGATGCGCGCGCGCAGCCGCCGCCACAGTTCGGCCTGCCAGAGCAGGTCGTCGTCGAGCGGACCACCCGCGCCGTCGGTGTCGCGGCCTCCGGCCCAGTCGACCAGCATCGCGGGCCGCTGAGCGCCGTAACTCCGGAACAGGTCGGTCAGGTGTGAGGCGGTGGCGTAGCGCCGGCCCGGCCGGTGATCGTCCGGGTTCTGGTCAGGGACGCCGTGCCCGAGATGCTTCGCGAGAACAGCACACCAGGGTTCGCCGAGGCATTCGTCGACGACGTCGAGCAGCGCCCACAGCAGGCGCGACGGAGCCCACGGGTCGTCGTCGGCCGACACCCCGGTGGCCGCCGCGAGAGCCTCGTCGACGAGCCGGGTCGGCGACGGGAAGTCGATGTTCGCGGCGACACCGTCGCCGAGGCCGGGGCGCGCACCGAGCGACGTCGACAGCCGCTGCGTGAGCCAGCGCTCCACACCCTTCGCGGGGACTGCGACGATCTCACGGGCGAACGGATCGGACAGCGGGGTCGCGAGCACGTCGCCGAGTGCCGACGCGAGGGTGGTGGAACGCTCGGCGCGATGCAGTACGAGCACGTGGCCTCCCTTCGCTCCCCAACTCCGGTCGGCTCAGACTTACCACAACCCACCGACTCGGGAGGCCACTCCGCAGGTGAGTGGCAAAGTGTGCCGGGGCACGCTTTGCCACTCACGTCAGCGGCCGGGGCGGGCCTGGGTGAGGTGCGGGACCCAGCCGTGGGTGGGCCACTTCTTCAGACCGACCTTGGCGGGGACGATCCGCTTGTTCACGAACTGCGACGCCAGTTCGGTGTCGGATTCGCCCGTGAACCGCCACAGCGACGCGTCACCCGGCCTCGCCACGGACGTCCACGACTTGGCCCGGTACGCGGCGCGAACGATGTTGTCCGCGAACACGATCACCGGGATGTCGTCGGTGTTGCGCACCGCCGCGCCGGCGGCCCACGCGCCGCGGGCCAGTTCGTACACCTGTTCCGACGTCACGCCGCGCCGGGAGGCGGCGGGCACCTCGAGCACGACGCAGGGGGTCGGGAGATTCGGCACCGGTTCTGCTGCGTACTGCAACACGAGGTCGTCGACGGGCACCGCGCGATGCTCTCCTGCGCCGCCGGCGAGATTGGCGAGGACGGCACCCTCGTTCAACCCCAGCGCGCCGACCACGCCGTTGCGCACGGCGTCGACGACCCCGACGCCGGTGGCGTCACCGACCCGATGCGCCACGATGTAGTGCTCGACCTCGTGACCGGAGTCGAAGATCTCACGGATGCGGGCGATCGTCGCGGCCTTCACCTCGGCGCCGTCGGTTTCCGTATCCTCGAGCGTCTGCCGGTGCTCGTTCTCGGCCAACGCCTCCCACACGTAGCCGTACACCCGCGTGCCCCGCCCCGTTCCGACGTAGAACACCGACCTGCTGCGGGGATCGAGCAGCGCGTAGACGTAGGTGCCGAGTTCCTCGCCCACCCGTTTCGGGAACGGCTGCGGCGCGTGGCGGGTCTGATACACCTCTTTCAGGATCAGGCGCAGCGCCGCCAGTTTCAACGCGACCGGGACACCGCCCTCGATGCCGTCGAACAACGCGGTGGCCGCGCCCTGCACCGAAGAGAAGGTGTGACCGATGTGCCGTTCCAGTGACTTCGTGACGTCCGCGAACTGCGCGAACCGCACCCGGGGGTCGGGGGACGCGTTGTCGTGATCGTTGGACGCAAGGAAGGTCTGGACCTCGGCATTGTCGAGCCAGCGAGAAGTGATGTCGATCGGGATCGTCCAGACGGTAGCCATGCCCCTACCGTAAGGGAAAAGTTCGGTGAAGAACTCGGACGACTAATGCACGGGGCGATTCGAACCCTTTCGACGTACCACCCCGTGCGGGAAGATGGAGTGGTACCCATTCCGACGCAGGTTGGGAGAACATTCATGACAGCACCCAGCTACTCCACCCGCACGGCCGTCGACATCGCCGTCGGCATCCTCATCGGCTTCCGCGGCTGCTCCGAGAACGACGCGTTCACCGAACTCGCGGAGACGTCCCGGCAACACAAGGTCGCCCTGGCGCGCACCGCCCGCGCGTTGATCGCGTTCAGCCAGACTCACCATCACGACCTTCCCGCGTCCGATCTCACCGCGGCGGCTCTGCAGTGGAGTCACGCCACTCCGTACCGCGGCGCCTTCGGCACGGCGGCGTGAGGCCGATGTGCGGTGAAGTCTGAGAATTCTCCGGCTTCCGCGGCGCGACGCCCCGCAACCCTTCAGACTCGATGTGAGACCGAACGACCTGCGCACCGAGATACGAAGAGGTAACTGAGTTGACGATCCGCAAGATCACGGTTGCCGCGGTAGCGATCGCCGCAGCCCTCACGATGTCTTCCTGTGGTTCCGACGAGCCGGCCGGCCCGAGCGCGACCACCACGTCCACCACCGCGTCCGCGGCCGCGACCACGGACGATCTCGTACTGCCCACCGCGGCCGAGCTCAACGCCCTGCTGGCGAAGGGGCTCGACCCGGCGACTCCGCTCGAGGAGAAGATCGCCATGGTGGAGGGGTCCGAGCAGGATCCGAACCTGTTCAATCAGGTCGCCGCCGCCTCGCAGCAGGCGGGTGCGCAGGTGCAGGTGCTGGACCCGGTGATCGACAACGGCGACGGCAGCGCGAGCGCGCAGCTGCAGTTGACGATCAACGGTCAGGTTCAGCAGAACACCCTGCCCGCCATCTTCGTGCCCGGCGAGAACGGCACGTGGAAGCTGTCGAAGGCGACGGCGTGCTCGATCGTGGCGATCGCGCAGCTGACGTCGCCGGCGTGCCCGCCCGCCTGATCCCGCACCCCGATATCAGACCCCTTCCAGGGCTTCCCCGATCTCCTGGACGGCCCGGTTGTGCTGATCGGTGAGCAGGATGTGTCCTGCCGCGATGGTCACCGCCACCGGCCATTCGATGATCTCGACGGCCGCGAGCAGGCCTATCGCGGCGAAGAACGCCAACTGCTCGGGACGGGGAAGCGGCACCCTGCCGAGGACCGGTAACTGCACCGCGAAGCTGCGGGCTTCCCGCACCCGCTGAACGGCGTCGCTCTGCGACTCCGCGTCCGACGTTCGTTGGGCCATCGTTCGTCTCCCTTGTCCGTGCCGTTTTCCTATCCGCCACCTTGATCGCGGACCGTTGCAGGCGTGCTGAGTTCCGTCGCCCAGACCGCTGTCGGTGTGTTCTCCGCTGCCGGGGACCCGTTGACCGGGGCGGTGACCCGGGTGCTCACCCCGCCGCTGCGGGAGGTGTACGCCGTGCTGCTGCGGGCGGGCGTGATCGAGATCGTCGACTGATCGCCCGCCAGCTTTTCCAGCAGTCCCGGGGCGAGGACGGCGGCCGCGGTCGCGGCGCCCGCGCAACCCAGCGCCTGGGCCCAGCCGAGCGGCCCGAGCGGGGTGCACCCCAGGAGCTGGCTGACGCCGGGAGTGCTGACCATGACCGTGAGCGCGACGAGTGAACCGCCCGCGGTGAGCACGACGAGCGGGCTCCGCGAATCGATGAGCGTCTGCCCCAGCTGTGTGCCGACCAGTGCCACCAACCCGACCGTCGATGCCCGGCGCTGCCGGCCCGTCACGCTGGCCAGTGCCCACGCCGTCGTCGCGCCTGCCGCGGTGGCCGCGCCGCGGATCGCGACGGTCCGCCACAGCGCCGCACTGTCCGGGCCGCGTCCCTCACCCCGGGCATCCTCGTTGGGCGGACTCACCGCGAGGGCGGCCGCAGGCAGGGCGTCCGTGAGCACGTTCACCAGCAGGAGTTGGCGCGCGGTCAGCGGCGACCGTCCGGCGATCGCGCTGCCGACCAGGGCGAACGCCACCTCCCCCGCGTTTCCGCCGAGCAGCACCGACACTCCCGCCTGCACCCGCCGCCACAGCTGACGGCCCTCGTCCAGGGCGTCGAGCAGCGCATCGACGCGACCGTCGAGCAGCACGACGTCCGCGGCGCTGCGGGCGGGGTCGCTGCCACGGGAGCTGACTCCGATGCCCACGCTGGCGGCCCGGATGGCCGCCGCGTCGTTGGCGCCGTCGCCGACCATGGCGCAGACGTGCCCCACCCGCTCGAGGGTCTGCACGATCTGCACCTTGTTCTCCGGGGACATGCGGGCGAAGACGACGCACTTCTCGACGGCATCTTCCTGACCCCGGTGCGACAACGTGTCCCAGTCGGTCCCGGTGATCACCTGCTCGGGCGACACCGACAATCCCAGTTCTCTCGTGATGGCGGTCGCGGTGACGGGGTGGTCGCCGGTGATCAACCGGACGCCGACCTGTCGCCGTTCCAACTCCGGCAGCAGTCCGGCCGCTTCGGGGCGCGGGGTGTCGGCGAGCCCGAGCAGTCCGACGAGTTCCAGTCCGCTGCCGCAGAGCTTGTCGAGTACCGCGGTGTCGTCGGCGGCGCGACGCGCCTGGAAGGAGGTGACGGTCCGGCGGGCGACGGCGATGACGCGCAGCCCGTCGGCCGCCATGCCGAGAACGGTGGTGTGGATGTCGTCGGCGTCGATTCCTGTGCATGCCTCCAGCACGGTCTCCGGCGCACCTTTCAGCGACAGGTGCGTCCCCGACAGCGCGGCGGAGTACGACCGCCCGGACCGGAACGGGAGATAGGTGTGTTCGCCGTCCTCCTGGGGGAGGCCCGCTGCCTCGGCGATCGCGGCGTCGGTGGCGTGCGCGGCCGGACGTCCGTCGGGTGTCACCGCACTGCGGGCCGCGCAGACGAGCACCTCCTCGCGTTCGTGCCCCGGTTGCGGGACGACGCTGACCACCCGGAGCCGGTTCTCGCTGAGGGTGCCGGTCTTGTCGAAGCACACCACGTCGACGCGGCCGAGCGCCTCGACCGAACGCGGCGCCCGCACCAACGCGTCCGACCTCGTCAGCCTGCGTGCGGCGGCCTGCTGCGCCAGCGTCGCGACCAGCGGCAGGCCCTCCGGAACCGCCGCCACCGCGACTGCGACACCACTGGTGACCGCCTGCCGCAGTCCGGTGCCGCGCAGGAACCCGACGGCGGTCACCAACGCACCGCCTCCGACGCTGACGGGCAGCACCCGGTCGGTGAGGCTCCTGAGCTGCGCCTGCAAACCCACGTGCGACGCGCTCGCGGGAGTGAGTGCGCCGGCGCGCCCGGCTTCGGTTGTCTCGCCCACCGCGGTGACGATCGCCGTCGCCGTGCCGGTGAGGATGGTGCTTCCCGCGAACACCATGCAGGCGCGTTCGCTGAGCGGTGCACCGGGGGTGGGCGCCGTCTGCTTGGCCACCGGCAGCGATTCGCCGGTGAGCGAAGATTCGTCGACCTCGACGCCCGTGGACTCGAGCAGCCGGCCGTCGGCGGGCACCACCTCGCCGGGACCGATCTCGATCACGTCCCCGGGCCGCAACCGCGAGGCGTCCACCTGCTCCGTCACCCGATGTTCCGGGACGCCGACGACGCGGTGTGCGGGCGGATCCCCCGCCGCCAGCAATCGGTTCAGCAGGCGTTCGGCGTGCAGACGTTGCACGGCCGACAGCGCGGCATTGCCGACGAGGACGGACCCCACGAGCACCGCGTCCACCGGCGACCCGAGCAGAGCGCTCGCCGCCGATCCGGTGGCGAGGACAGGGGTCAGCGGATCGGACAGCTCGGTGCGCATCGCCCGGCCGAAATCCCAGGCCAGCCCGACCGGCCATGCGGTGAGTCGCCCGACCGCCTCGACCGGGGACAGCACCAGGTTCACCGAACGACGCCGGGAGCCGTTCGTCTCCTCTTCCTCGCGCGCGGGCAGCAGGCGGCGTACGTCCGGCACCGGCATCTCGTGCCACGCGTGGACCGGGGCCGCGGCCGGAACCGGGGCCCGCAGCACTCCGCGCGCGAGGGAATGCCCCGTCCACACTCCGGCCGCCGCCCCGACCGTCACGGGTCCGGGTCCGCGGCCGCGCACTCCCGGCAGCATGAGGAGCGCACCGAGTATCGACGACGCCGTCGCGATCTCCACGCCGCGCCGGCTCGCGGTCCTCGCGTCCGGCAGCGACCGCAGTACCCGCCAGGCCACGACGAGATCGTCGACGAGAAGATCCGCCGGCCAGGGCGGTGGGGCATCGTCGACGAGAACGCCGATGCCGACGTCCGCGGCGGCCAGGGCCTGCGGCGCCCGGCCCGCGAGCACCGCGACGGTCGCGCCTTTCGCCTGCAGTGCCGCGACGGCGTCGCGGAGGTCCGCGTCCGGTGATCCGCTCGAGGGGAACAGATCGTCGAAGGCCGAGCGGAGACCGCCGAGGGTGTCCACGTCCACCGACACCACCTGCGCACCCGACGTTCGGGCCTGCGCGAGCACGGCCGCCGCGTGCGGGTGGTGGGCGGGCGTCACGAGCACGGCGGCGTCGTCGTCCTCGGCCGCCGTGGCGAGATCACCCGGAAGCTCGCCGAGACCGTGCCAGCCCGCCCCGAGAGCTCCGGCGTCCATGGCGGATCGGGCGGCCTCCCACACCCGGGTCCGGTCGGAGTCCCGGACCGCGCGGATCGCGCTCACCCGAAGTTCGACCGTGTGCAGAACGGTGGGGTCGACGACCACCGCGTCGACCCGGTCCAGGCAGCGCAGCGCACCCGGACGCAGCGCAAGCACGCCGTGGCGATCCGCGAGTCCGCGGCCGAGCGTGGCGGCGAACACCTCGCGGGCGGTGCGCGCCGCCTTC
>NZ_BCWY01000021.1 GCF_001894825.1 Rhodococcus jostii NBRC 16295
TGGGCGGCGGGTGGTGGTGATCGACCGGTTCTGTCCGTCGTCGAAGACCTGCTCGGTGTGTGGGGCGATCGCGTCGATGATGCCGCTGAACGTGCGGGAGTGGACGTGCCGATGCAGTGTCGTCCATGATCGGGATGTGAATGCGGCGAAGAACATTGTGGCCGTCGGACTGACGGTGGCAGCCTGCGGAGATGATGTGAGACCTCCCCGCACATGAAGTGCGGGGAGGCGACTGTCGGTGAAACAGGAACCTCGGGACGCGAGTCTCGAGGGGAATCTCGGTCGTTCACGGCCGAGAGGACGTCAACACATGGGAATCGACGGTGACGGAAACCGCCGTGCCAAGCGTTGGCGCACCACACTGATGTGCTGCTCTTCGGTGGTGGCGTTCATCTTCGAATTGTCGTCCCGCCCCGGCGTGAATGCACTGTTTTCACGGGATGAACGTGAATGCACTGTTTTCACGGGTGAATCTGCGAGCGGACATTGACGGCAACTGCTCGCCCACCCGCGATCTCGTTTGCCGGCTCGACGAGGCTGTCGGTGGCTTGCACGCACTCACCGATCGGACCATCGCGCCGAGCCCGCGGTGCGTTGCCGCGCACCGGGAGATAGTCGGTTGACACCGACGGAACAGGGCCGGGACATCGCGCAGGCACGTGTCTTCTTCGCGATGCCGATCGCAGAAGTCGAGGTCCTCTCCGTGTAAGTCGACGGCGCCGAAGCCCGCGCACACCGGACGGAGAAGACCGCTCTGTGCCGCGCGCGGCCCGGGCAAGTTCGGCCTGCCGCCACGTGGCGGTCAGCCCGGTGTGCACGCTGAGACCGGACAGGAACGCCACGATCCGTACCGGTGCGAAATTTCGCGTTTCCTGGTTGTTCATTGCCTGTTCACCTAGGCTGCGGCTGGGTACCCGGGGTGTGTTCGGATCGATTCGATCGCGGACGTGGTCAATATCGAAACGTGGTGAGGTGTCATGGGAACCGTGCTCGAGGCGCAGCCTGAGCGTGAAGACAAGTACGAGGTGGATTCGGATTTCTCGATCCCGGATCTCGCGAAGGCGATCCCAGACGACGGTCACATCGAGCAGACCACGATCAACCTGGACAGCGTCTACTACGACACCGCCGATCAGGACCTGTTCCGGCACCATGTGACGCTGCGTCGACGGTCCGGGGGCGCCGACGCCGGTTGGCATCTGAAGGTCCCCGCCGACAAGGAGCGCACCGAGATCCGGCTTCCACCCGACGATGGGGACACGGTACCTGCCGAGTTGGCGGACCTGGTCGCGGGCGTGGCCCTCGGCAAACCCCTGCACCCGGTGGCCCTGATCTCGACCGTTCGGAGCGCACACTGCCTCTACGACCGGCACGACACCCTGCTGGCCGAGGTGGCCGACGATCGGGTCCAGGCAACCGCGGTCGGGGACAGTGCCCGGGCCAGTCAGTGGCGTGAGGTCGAGGTCGAACTCGGCGAGGGCGGCGACGAGAAATTGTTGAAGCGGATCGGCAAACGCCTCACCCGTGGCGCTGCGCAGCCGTCGCAACGGGTATCGAAACTGGACCGGGCTTTGTCCGACGACGACTCCCCAACCCGCACCGTCGACGCGACGGGTGACTCCGCGCGGGCTGCGCTGCTTGCATATCTCGAGGCACAGATCCAGGCGATCGTCGCCGGCGACGTGGCATTGAGGCGCGGACACGACCCGGTCCATCCCACTCGTGTCGGTATCCGGCGTCTGCGCAGCACCCTGCGCGTATACAGCACCCTGATCGACCCGACATCCGGGGATTGGCTCGACGAAGAATTGTCGTGGTACGCGGGACTGCTCGGCCAGGTTCGGGACCGGCAGGTGCAACGGCAACGGTTGGCGACCGCCGTCGCCGGGCTCCCATCCGAACTGGTGATGGGTCCGGTGGCCGCCCGGATCGAGAGTGATCTGCTTGCCGAACAACTCCACCACCGTGCCGTGGTGATGGAGGCGCTGAACGGTGACCGGTACCGGAAACTGCTCGCCGCGTTGACGTCGTGGCGGACCAGCCCGCCGCTGACGGAGGCGGTGGCCGAAGGCAAGCCGATCGAGAAGGGATCCCGGAAGGCGGAACGGAAGGCAGTCCAGAGGGTCACCGCCGCCGCAGCCGATGCCAACGACGAAGCGCTCCACAGCGCCCGCAAAGCCGCCAAACGCGCTCGATATGCCGCGGAACTCGCGGCCCCGGTTCTCGGCAAGAAGCCTGCGAAGAAGAAGGTGGCCAAGTACAAGAAACTGCAGGAAGTGCTCGGCGAGCACCAGGACAGTGTCGTCTCCGCCGGGATCCTCCGCACTCTCGGAGCCCGCGCCGGCACGACTCCCGGGGAAAACGGGTTCACTTTCGGCCTGCTCTACGGCCTCGAACAGCAAGCCGCGCAACATGCCCGCACCCGTGCGACCCGGCTGACGACCTGACGCAACGCGGTGTGTCTGGTCATTCATTCACCGCTCGCCGTCGGGGAGTGACTATGGAATTCAGGCACATCGTCTCGTTCATCACTATCGCCGAGGAATTACATTCGGGCGGGCAGCGTCCGGTTGCATCTCACTCAGTGCGCAACTGCAGAAGCTCGAGAAGTACATCGCCGGGCACTGATCGCGCGAAAACATCACGCGCTCCTGGGACGCACTCCGCGAACGGAACCGCCACTGGTGGCGAGGTCGATGTCGGATCGCTCGAGCAGTGGCGATTCGACGTGGCTGGTGGCGCGGATATCCGCACGATCCGAAGGCCTACTGGCACGGATGGCCGACGACGGTGAACCCTCGGGTGGTCGCTCGAAGACGAACTCAATCGCCGTGGATAACACACGGAAGATGTGGGACGAGGGCATCCACCGGCAGGATTATGGGCAGCACTCGTGCGATAGGAACTACGAACCCGAGATGCTGACACCCCGATGAATCGGCAGGGTGATCTGCGTACACCCGCCACGTATCGGGATCGACTCATCGGGGATTGACAATGAATGAACCGAGTTCCACACGAACGACAATCAGCAACCCCTACCTGTATCGGTTGCAAACTCGTCACTTTCTGTTGTTCGACGTTCTGCCGTTCTTCGGTGTGGCGGCGGCGATCGGGTTTCTCCGGGTGCACCCCGTCGGTGTGGCGGAACTCGTCCTGCTCTTCGTGATGTGGCTGGTCACCGGCCTGGGGATTTCCGTTGGCTACCATCGCTTGTTCACGCATCGCACGTTCAAGGCCTCGGCTTCAGTGCAGGCCGCGTTGACGATCGCCGGTTCGATGGCCGGCCAGGGTGGTGTGGTGTCCTGGGTCGCCATTCACCGGCGCCACCACGAGTGCAGCGATCGAGAGGGGGATCCACACTCGCCCAATCTCTTCGGACACAGTGTGCTGGGTCGTGTTCGTGGCTTGACGCATTCGCACTTCCTGTGGATGCGTCGCCATGAGTACCCGAACATCGCCCACTACGCACCTGACCTCCTGAAGAATCGGTGGCTGGTGAAAGTTGCTCGGCCGTACTACTACTGGGTGGGGCTCGGGCTCGCGGTACCGGCGATCGCCTGCGGGCTCGTGTACCAGAGCTGGGCCGGCATCGTCAGCGGATTCCTCTGGGGTGGCCTCGTGCGGATTTTTGTTCTCGAGCACACCATCTGGGCAATCAACTCGTTCCTCCACATGTACGGCACGCGTCCGTACGAGTCTCGGGAGAACAGCCGCAACGGCGGCATTTTCGCCTTGATCTCGTTCGGCGAATCGTGGCACAACAACCATCACGCCTTTCCCGAGTCGGCGTCCTTCGGTCTCGACTGGTACCGGCTCGATCCGGGGTACTGGTTGATCAGACTTCTCGCCGTGTTCGGTCTCACCTGGGACGTCGGGTTACCCACCACACAGCGCATGCAAGCAAAGCGCACAGCAGCGTAAGGAATCATTGGAAATGACTCGCGACGAGATCGTGCGGTGGTGCCAGGAGTACCTCGCGAACCTACTTGACGTCACACCTGAATCCATCGATCCGGATGCAGACTTCGATCGCCTCGGCTTGGACTCGCCGCTGGCGGTCTCGCTGTTGATCGAGATCGAGGAACACTACGGCGTCGACCTTCCTCCCGAGGAATTGTTCGAGAACCCGACCCTTAACGCCGTCGGCAAGTACGTCCACGAGCACGTTCGGCAGGACGTGGCGTAGATGGACGCTGCCACCGCCATCCGGCACCATTACGACGTCGGGAACAGCTTCTACCGTTTGTGGCTGGACAGCTCGCTTACCTATTCCTGCGCGATCCCTGACGGCGCCGACGACGCACTCGATGCGGCGCAGGACCGGAAGTTGCAATTCCACCTGGACGCGATCGCCGCCGCCAGCGCGACGCGGGTACTGGACATCGGTTGTGGGTGGGGTGCGATGCTGAAACGACTATCGGACAGCGGAGTCGAACGAGCGGTCGGACTGACGCTCAGTGACGAGCAGGCGGCGTACGTACGTTCGCGGGACTACCGGGGTGTTGACGTCCGAATCGAGAACTGGCTGGACTATGAGCCCGACGCCCATTTCGACGGTATCGTCTCGATCGGTGCGTTCGAACACTTCGCAAAACCCGATGATTCGGTCGTCGAGAAGGTTCGGGTGTATCGCGACTTCTTCGACAGGTGCCGCGGCTGGCTGCACGAGGACGGCATGATGTCGCTGCAGACCATTGCGTACGCGAACATGTCCCGCGACAGCGCCAACCAGTTCGTGCAGCAGGACATCTTCCCGAATGCCGATCTACCCACGTTTGCGGAGATCGCTACCGCAGCGGAAGGGATCTTCGAGATCCAGGCGGTCCACAATGGGCGGCTCGACTACGCGTGGACATGCGAGGAGTGGGCGCGCAGACTCCGTCGACATCGCACCGATGCCGTTGATCTCGTCGGCGCCGATGTGGTCGCCCGGTACGAGCACTACCTGAAACTGTCCGCCCTCGGATTCCGGATGGGCAAGATCTGCCTGCTGCGGATCGTGCTCCGGCCATACTCCGACAGGCATTTCCGATGAGGTTCAACCCGTTCAGTGCCGACGTCCGGCGCGACCCCTATCAAACGTATCGCCAGCTTCGCGAGGCGCCGGCGCATAAGACGCTGGGCATGTGGGTGCTGACCCGCCATGCGGACGTGAAGGCGGTGATGCGGGATCGGTCGTTCAGTGCGGGGTTGATTCCGCAGTTGATTCGGCGGCAGGCGGACAGGTTCGCACCGGGTGAGGTGGGTCGGATCGAGCGGCTGGCGACGAAGTCGCTCGTCTTTACCGACAATCCTGACCACGCCCGGCTGCGCGCGCTGGTGAACCGGGTGTTCACGGCGCAGTCGATCGCGGCGCTCCGGCCCCGCATCACCCTTGTCGCCGAGCAACTCCTCCAGGATGCGCGGGACCGTGGCGAAATGGACGCCATCGCCGACTTCGCGGCGCCACTCCCGATCCAGGTGATGTGCGACTGGCTCGCGTTGCGGGGCAGCATCCGCGCACACGTCGGGCAATGGACACACGACATCCGGTTTCTGCTCGAACCGGGGCTGATGCAGGGCCATGACCTCAGGCACGTCCATACCGTCGTCGAGGAGTTCGCGCAGGCTTTGGCAGAGGTGATCGCCCAGCGGCGCGCGCAACCGGGCGACGACCTCATCAGCCGGCTGCTGGCCGAGGAAACGGCGGGTGGCGACAGGTTGAGCGATGAAGAATTGATCTTCGTCTGCATCATGTGCTTCGTCGCGGGCAACGAGACAACGAAATCCCTCGTCGGAAACGGTCTTCGTGCACTACTGCTGAATCCTGACCAAGACCGCCAGCTGCGTGCCTTGCCGGTTCTCGCACAAGGTGCAGTCAGAGAAGCCTTGCGCTACGACAGTCCGCTTCAACTGACCAAGCGGGTGGCGACGCGCGACGTCGGCCGGATTCGAGCGGGCGATCAGGTGCTGTTGTGCATCGGTGCCGCCAACCGTGATCCCGAGGTGTTCGCCGACCCGGACCGGTTCGACATCACTCGAAATGACGAAGAACACCTCGCATTCGGGCACGGCATGCACGGGTGCCTCGGTGGGGCGCTGGCCACACTGCAGGCTGAGGTCGCATTCGAGACCCTGTATCGGCGAGCCGAGGGTCTGCGTCTGTTGACCGACCGGCACCAGTGGCAGGATCACAGTTTCATTGTCCGCGGATTGAAGCACCTTCCGGTGGCACTGTGAACCTTCTGCCGACTTCCCCCACCGATGGCGGCGATGACCGGCACCACCCATCGCGGTGCCATCGCCGCGCGCATGGTGGACACACTGGAGAGGCGCATGATGCGATTGCTTCCTGACATCCTGCAGGCCCGCGCTGCAGACCAGCCAGACGACTGCGCCTACGTCTTTCTCGACGAGCGCGGAGCGGAGGCCGAGCTACTCACCTACAGCGAACTGCATTTCCGCGCGATGGCTGTTGCCGCATATCTGCGTGAACGATGCGCGCAGGGTGACCGCGTGATACTGATGATTCCGCCCGGACTCGACTTCGTCGTTGCGTACGTCGGGTGTCTCTACGCGCACGTGATCGCCGTTCCTGTGAGCCCGCCGCGCAACCATCGTATCCACGACGCGACACGCAATATCATCGCCGACTGCGACCCGGCGATGGTGCTCACGAGCCTTGACGACGTCGATCCCGACGGGACCCTCGAGCCTGATCGATGCGACGCAGCATCCATCGCCTTCCTGCAGTACACGTCCGGATCGACGTCGGCGCCCAAGGGCGTGATGGTCTCCCACGGAAACCTCGCCGCGAATCAGGAGCAGATCCAGCGCGCGATGGGCCACGACGAGGAGTCGACATTCGTTGGATGGGCACCGCTGTTCCACGATCAGGGGCTGATCGGGAATGTTCTGCAGCCCTTACACCTCGGTGCAACGAGCTATCTGATGTCACCCGGGGCGTTCATTCGCAGGCCGCTGCTGTGGTTGTCGGCGATCTCGAAGTACCGAGCCCACTCGAGTGGCGGGCCGAACTTCGCCTTCGATGTCTGCGTCGCACATGCGCAGCGCCGCGACCTTTCCGACCTCGACCTGAGCAGCTGGCGGGTCGCGTTCAACGGGGCGGAACCCATCCGGCCGGAGTCGCTGCGCCGGTTCGCGGAGACGTTCGCCCCGTACGGATTCGACGCGAACGCACTGTACCCGTGCTATGGCCTGGCGGAGGCAACGCTGTTCGTCAGTGGTAGCCGCAAAGGTCGGGGCCCCAGATACCTCGATGCGGACCGCGACGAGCTTGGCCGCGGCCACGTCGTGCCGGGGCAGGGTCGGACACTTGTCGGGTCCGGAGTTCCCGAGGCGGACATCCGAATCGTCGACCCGCATACGCGACAGCCGTCGGAGCCGCACCGGATCGGCGAGATCTGGGTGGCTGGAGAGCAAGTCGCGCAGGGCTATTGGAACGGGCGCAGTCCGGATACATTTGCTGACGGATATCTGCACACCGGCGATCTCGGGGTTGTGATCGACGAAGAACTGTACGTCGTCGGACGCGTCAAGGATCTGATCATCATTCGTGGCCGCAACGTGTACCCGCACGACATCGAGCTGACCGCGCAGTCGGCGCATCCCCTTGTGCGTCCCGGTGCATGCGCCGCGTTCGCGATTTCCGGCGTCGACACCGACCGGCTCGTGGTCGTCGCCGAGGTTCGGGAAGAGCGCCCTGATATAGCCGGCGCGATCCGTGCAGCGATCATCCGTGAACACGAAGTCGCTGTGGCGGACCTCGTGTTGAGCGCGCCGGGTCGATTGCAGAAGACGAGCAGCGGAAAGATCATGCGAAGTGCGGCCAAGAAGTGCTATCTGGAAGGCGGTTTCGATGTTGATTGCGAAGAATCCCGAGTTTGAGCAATTCGTGAAGACGGCGGTGCTGACAATGCCCGCAGCGGTGTATCTCGGCTTCAACTTTGGTCAGATCGCGCCCGGTGAGGTCGAGCTCGTCCAGCCGTACCGCAAGGAACTGACCGAACACAACGGCTTCTTCCAGGGTGGCGTCATCGGCTCACTGGCTGACTTCGCAGGCGGCGCTGCCGCAGGTACGCTGCTGCCCGTCGGCTGGGTGAACATGACCGCCGACTACACCGTCAAGCTGCTCGCACCGGCCGAGGGTGACAACCTCATTGCACGCGGACGGGTCGTCAAACCGGGCAGCGCGATCACGGTGTCCGCGGTCGACGTCTACGCGGGCGAAATTCATTGCGCGACCGCGCTGGTCACGATGCGTAATGTGCCGTTGGCGAAGGAATGACGATCCCTCGAGGTGTTCGGGTTGAGGTGATGGTTCCGGGTGTGGACCCGTTGCGGGCCAGTCTCGACCGGCAAGAACTTGGTTGCACGGTACCGTGCTCGACACAACCGTGGTACACGCATGTACCACACGATCGTTAGGGAGTGCCACCGGATGAGCGAAGCACCACCTGTCGACCAGCAGGCCGCGTTCCCGCTGCCCGCGGTTGAACTGCCGCCAGCACCACGCATCCCGAAGGCCTTGCAGAAGATTGCATTCACGCTCTCCCGGCGACGGACGATGGAGACGCTCTCCCGCCGCTACGGCACGGCATTCACCCTCGACCTCCCAGTATTCGGCCGGACCGTGGTGGTCGCCGATCCGGGGCTTGCGAAGCAACTCTTCACCGCCAACCCCGTCGACGTCGGCAACATCCAGCCCAACCTGAGCAGGGTGCTGGGTCCAGGCTCGGTGTTCGCGCTCGACGGTGCGGATCACCGCAGGCGTCGGCGACTGCTGACTCCGCCGTTCCACGGCAAAAGCATCAAGAACTACGAGCAGATCATCGAGGAAGAGACGCTGCACGAGACGTCCGACTGGCCGGAGGGCGACGAGTTCGAAACCCTCGAGCCGATGATGCGGATCACCCTCAACGTCATCCTGCGCGCAGTGTTCGGGGCCGGTGGCGCAGAGTTGCACGAACTGCGACGGCTCATACCGCCGTGGGTCACGCTGAGTTCACGACTGGCCGTGCTCCCGACGCCGAAGCGCACCTACGGTCGCTACAGCCCCTGGGGTCAGGCCGCCGAGAAGAGGCGCCGGTACGACGCCGTCATCGACACGTTGATCAACGATGCCGAAGCCGACCCGAGCTTCGACGCCCGGACGGATGTTCTCGCGATGATGTTGCGCAGCACTTACGAGGACGGTTCGGTCATGCCGCGCCAGGACATCGGCGACGAGTTGCTCACGTTGCTGGCCGCCGGCCACGAAACCACAGCGTCCACCCTGGGCTGGGCCTTCGAGCGGCTGAGTCGGCACCCGGAGGCGCTCGCCGCGCTGGCCGCCGAGGCGGACACCGACGACAACGAACTGCGCCAGGCGACCATTCTCGAGGTGCAGCGAACTACCACCGTCATCGACTTCGCCGGCCGGCACGTGTACGCGCCTGTGTTCGAGCTCGGCGAATGGGTGGTCCCACAGGGCTACACGATCGTCGTCAGCATCTCAGAGATACACAAGGATGCAGCAGCATTTCCCGACCCCGGAAAGTTCGATCCCCAGCGCTTCGTCGGCGTCCGACCCGACACGAACGCCTGGATACCGTTCGGTGGCGGGACCCGACGCTGTGTAGGGGCCGCATTCGCCAATATGGAGATGGATGTTGTGCTACGAACAGTACTGCGGCACTTCACCATCGAGACCACAGCGGCGGCAGGTGAGAAGTGGCACTCACGCGGGGTCGCGTTCACACCGAAGAACGGCGGCCGCATCGTGGTGCACCGGCGCAACACCTGAATCCCTCAGACCGCACTTGCCTCTGTCTATCGTGCCCGCGTGGTAAAAGTAGGCGGAGGCCTTTCGCGAAATCTCGTCAGAGGCCGTCGGCTCGGGCTTGTCGGATATGTCCGCCTTCTACGGCTCGAACACCAGCAGCGGTTTGCCCCCGTGTTCGGGAGCTTCGGCCAAATCAACGGCTTCGCTGAACTTTTCGACGGGGATCGGCTGGCCCTCCGGCACGCGCAACGCGCCGCTGTCGGCGAGCCGAACTGTCCGATCGATCGCTGCAACCATCCGATCCTGCGGGGTCTCGGCGAACCAGCGGAACAGCCAGAACCCCCGAACGGTCTTTGTCTCGTAGATCAGTGAACGCGCGAAGATCGGGATGGTGAGTTTGTCGGGATCGGTTTGGCGGTGCGTGGACAGCGCACCGTAGACGACCAGCTCACCGTGCGGTGCCAGCGCACGCGACACGTCCGCACCCACCTGACCGCTGACACAGTCGATCGCCTTGGACACACCGTCCGGGCCTGCGATGTCGGCCACCCGTTCGCGCAGGTCTTCATCCTCCGTGCAAATCACCGCGGTGCCGCCCAGCGCGAGGATCTCCTCGACAGCGGATCGGCGGCGGACCACGTTGAGGGTCTTGAAGCCGACGTGCACCCCGAGTTGGATGACCGACTGGCCCACGGTGGAACCGGCCGCGGTCTGCAGGAGCCATTCACCCTGTCGAACATCGAGCTCATCACCGGTCAAGATCACGGCGGTGAGAGGATTGGCGAGAATCTGAGCGGCCGTGGAATCGCTCATCCCGGCGGGAACAGGCAGGACCCGCCCGGCATCGGCGACAACATACTCCTGCCACGTGCCCGTGACTCCGATCGTGATGACGCGTTGCCCGACGGTCAGACCGTCTGTGCCGCTGCCGAGTTCGTCGATCACACCGACGGATTCGATTCCGGGCACGGTCGGGAACTCCGGGGTGAATCCGTATCTCCCGCGGAT
>NZ_BCWY01000022.1 GCF_001894825.1 Rhodococcus jostii NBRC 16295
GCAGTATTCCCTCTAATGCTGCCACCGCGGCGGGGTCGTGGGGTCTAGACCTTCGGCGCGGGATACCGATCGAACGTCTTGACGTGACAGTCCTGCAGCTGCGCAACCCCGCTGGAGCACCGTGACCACCCATGACGACACTGCTGTGCGGTTGCAGAACGATGCCACCGACTCCTCCACTTCACACCGTCACGAGTTGCCGCGTGGAGCGCGACCAGTAAACGACGCCTGCCACCGCAAGTGCCACTGCTACGTGGTCACCCGCGGCGGCGCCCCATTCCCGTTGGTCAGGCGGAGGTATAGGGGGCGGATCGGTATCGTTTCGGAGCTGGACGATCTGGGATCCTGCTGACGACCCTGTCGCGCCGCTTCAGACTCCCGGCGGCAGCTCCCGTGGGCCCTTCCGTGCAGTCAGTGCGTGGCGGGCCGCCGCGGTGAGTGTGGGCGAGTCGTCGTGGTCTGATGCCGGCTCCAGCGAGTCCGGCAGCCACTCGGGCCTCGATCCACCGTGTGGGGGCTCGGCGATGCGGGTCGCGGTCACCCGAGTGGGTGGTGACTGTTCGACGCTCTCCTCGGTCGGCTCACCGACCGGTGTCGAGGTGCTCTGCTGCTCGTCCACGGTCACCGTGCGGCGGCGGGTGTAGCTGACGCTGACTTCCTCGAATTCCTCGACGAGGGTCCGCCGGGTGTGGCCGACCGCCCGGGCGAGGATCGGCGGCACGAACGGGCGGATGATCTCGGTGACGGCACTGGTGATGTCCGGTATCGGATTGCCCAGTGGTAGAGCTGGCAGCACGCCGAGCGGCCCGCTTCGGCGCTGCACCACCGGCGCTGTGTCGACCGGCACGGGCAGGTTCTCGGTGTCGGTGTCGTCGGTCTCCGGCCCCGCCGGGGGCTCGTCGGTGGTGGACGGCGCGGTGAGCGCCGCCGCGGTCAGCTCCGCCAGCGGCGTGGGCTCGGTGAGACCTCCGGACGAATGCAGTGCGTGTGACGGTGCGGTGAGTTCCCCGCCGTGTGCCGCCACGATCCGCCGCCGCTGCCGTTCCCGGGCGATCGCGGTCTCGGCCTCGGCGGCGAGACGGTTGGCAGCCAATTGCTGCTCCGCCCACAGGGCCTCGGCGGCGGCCCTGACCTCCGCCCGCTTCACGGCGATCGCGGTGTCGGCCTCGCGCTCTGCCCGCTCCCGCTCTGCATGGGCGGCGTCGCGGCGATCCTGCTCGGTTTCACCGCGCCACAGCTCGAGCACCAGCGGCAGCAGGCTCAGCACCGCAAAGAAGGCGATGGTGGCCAACCGGAGGATCAACGTTCCGGGGTGGCCGACCGTGTAGTCGTGCATCGCCGTCCACCGCGCGCCGAGGCCGCGGTTCAGGTCCGGCGGCGCCGCGGTCTGCGCGGCGGTGAGACCGTCGGTAGCCTGCGCGATGTCGGCGTCGAGGCCGGGTGCTTCGCGGTCGCGGGTCGCGAGGGCGGAGTCGAATTCCTGCTGGGCGTCGGCGAGTAGTTCGTTGGCCGTGCGTGTCTCGGGTCCGGCGCCGGGCACACCGGTGATCTTCTCCGGCGGGCAGGCCGGGGACGGGTTGAATTCGCAGCGGGCGACGACGAGCGCGTCGTCGCGCTGCGCGCGGGCGTCGCGCAGCGACTCGTCGAGACCGGCCCGCTGGGCCCGCAACCGGTCCAGGGTCTGCGCCGACTGCACGATCTCCGGGTCCGCGGCGACCTGCGCGGCGGCCCGGTCATCGAGTGCCCGGTCGATCGATCCGGCGACGATGCCGAGGAATGCCAGTTCACCGAGCACCGCCCCGACGAACAACGCAACCGCCGCGCGGCCCACCCACCCGGACCACCGAATCTGCCGCCCGCTGGCAAGGGTGCGGGCCAGGGCGCCCACCAGCAGACCGAAGATCAGGGTGAACGGCAGAAGCGCAAGGACTGGCCAGGACGTCGCGGCGGCGACGGCCATGGTCGCAACCAGCCAGGCGAGTAGTCCGTTGACAAGCACGACCAGGCCGGCGACCTGGTACGTGCTGCGCTCGACGGGTTCCGTGGTCTCGTGCGAGTGGCCACCGCCCAGCCAGAGGACAGACGTGCCGATAGTGGATCCTGTGGTGCGGGGCGTGCTGTGTGTTCGATGAGTGCTCATGGGACTCCGAAGGTCATTCCGGCGGTCCGTCCAGCCTCGCAGACACCTCCCGGACCCGCCTCCCGCCGCGCGCCTCCCGTGAGGGTTTTACCCAGGGTTCACACTGTCGTGGTGTCAGGCGAACGGTGCCTTGATGCCAGGCGAACCTGCAGCCACCTTGCGGCTCGAGATCTATCGGCGAACGAAGCACAAGACGATCCCGTGATGTCGATCGCGTCATGGAGGGCGATGGAGGGGGATCATGGAGGTGCGAGATCATCTCGCCCGTACACGGGCTGTCGGTGGATGATCAGATGTGGTGATCTGTGGCGTTCTGCTGCACCGGACCGCGAGCGAAGTTGTGCGCACTGCGCGGCGCAACCGGCCGGCCTCAGCCTTTCCGGCGCTTGCCGCATCCTCATGGTGCGATCGAGGCTCGGAGGATGTTGGGGGGTGGCGGGGCCATGACGGTCGCGATGTCGTCGAGCGGGACCGGCTCTGCCACTAGGTCTTCCCAGGGGAACTGTTCGCTGGTGCGGGTCAGGAACGCGACAGCGTGGGTCAGATGCCGGGGCTCGTAGTTGTGGACGCCGGTGATGGTCAGCCATCGGCGCACGACCGCCTCGGGATCGACCGCGATTGCGGGTCCTGGACTGACGGAACCTGCCAGGACGAGTCGTCCGCCGATGCCCAGGCGCCCGAGCGCGCCGGCGACGGCATCGGCTGATCCCGAGAAGTCCACCGCGACATCGACGTCGGTACCGTCGTCGTCCTTTGCTCCGAATCGGTGTGCCAGTGTGAGCCGTTGCGGGTTGATGTCGGTGATGCGCACGTGGGCGCCGGCCTCGGCGCAGGCAGCTGCTGCGGTGACTCCGAGCATGCCGGCGCCGCAGATCAGGACACGTCGACCGGTCACGTCGCCGGCGGCGTCGAGGGCGGCCATGACCGTTGCGGTTGCGCAGGCGGCGGGCGCTGCCACCGCGTCGGGCAGGTGCGGGGGAACGGGCACGATGGTGGTGCCGGGCGGCAGAATGATGTGCTCGGCGTAGGAACCGCTGAGGGCCCAATCACCCTCGAACGCCTCGTGACCGGTCTTTCGGACATTCGTGCATTTCGCGGTGAAGCCGACCCGGCAGCGGGGGCAGTGTCCGCATGCGACGGTGACCGACCACACGATGCGTTCACCGACGGTCACCGATTCCCCCGCGGCGTCGCCGCCGACCGCGATTACGTGACCGACAGCTTCGTGACCGAGGATCGACGGGCATGCGCCCGGCCGGCGACCGCTCACGGTGTGCAGGTCGCTGCCGCACACCGTCGCCAGCCCCACCCGCACCAGCACCTCACCGGGGGCCAGGAGCGGGACGGGGACATCCCGCACGGTCATGGTGTCGCCTGTCCATATGGCGGCGCGTGTCACACGAGGAGCGATCTGATCCACCCGGAGATCCTTTCGATGAGGTAGACGATGACGAAGATGATCACGACGATGGCGCCTGCCACCTGGAAGTTCAGTGTCCGAATCGCTTCGAACAGTAGGAATCCGATACCGCCGGCGCCGACGATGCCGAGGACGGTCGAGGTTCGGATGTTGACGTCGAGCAGATACAGGCTCGAGCCCACCATGGCGGGCACGGCCTGCGGGACTACCGCGGCGAACACTGTTTTCCACCATCCGCCGCCGACGGATGCCACGGCGTCGAGCGGTCCGGAGTCGATCTCTTCGACGGCGTCGGCGACCAGCTTGGCGAGGAACCCGATCGATCCGATCGCGAGGGCGCAGGTGCCGGCGACGGGGCCGAGGCCGAGTGCGGCGACGAACACGACCGCGAGGATCAGTTCCGGTACGGCTCGGACGAGGAGAATCCACGATCGAGCTGCCCAGTACACTGCGGGATGCGGAGAGATGTTGCGGGCGGCGAGGATTCCGACGGGGATCGACAGGACGATGCCGATGGCCGTGGACACCACACCGATCGCCACGGTTTGCACCGCCGCATCCACCAGGTCGGATCCGAGCGAGGCGAAGTCGGGCGGCGCCATGCGGGTGAACACCTCGAGCGACGGCCCGATCCAGGTGAACAAGGTGCGCGGATCGAGATCGAGCACGACGAATGACGCCGCGCACGAACCGACCAGGATTGCGGAGAATCCGAACCGCATCAGCCGGTCCCGGTGCGGTGAGGACGATGAGGGGCTCAGCAGCATGCGGCGGACGATGATGGCCACAGCTTCCATCACGGCGATGATCAGCAGAATGACCAGGACGATGCCGAGCGCGCGCGGATAGATCAAGCCCCGCAGGGCGTCCTGCAGCGCGAAGCCGATACCGCCGGCGCCGACGAAGCCGAGGACGACGGACATGCGCAGGTTGATGTCGATGCGGTAGACGAAGGTGCCGATCCAGGAGGGCATGACCTGGGGTATCACCGCGTTGATCATCTCTCGCAGGTAGCCGGCGCCGGTGGCGCGGACCGCTTCGCGGGGCCCTGGGTCGGTTTGCTCGATCGCATCGGCGAAGAGTTTGCCGAGCATTCCTATCGAGTGCACGGCCAGCGCCAGGATGCCCGGCAGGACACCGATTCCCAGCGCCCGCACGAAGAGCACGGCGAAGAGCAGGTCGGGCATCGCACGGCAGAAGGTGATCACCGCGCGAGCGATCGCGTACACCGCGGGATGCGGGGTGGTGTTGCGTGCGGCGAGGAACGCCAGTGGAACCGATGCGCCCGCCGCCAGAACCGTGCCGAGCACGGCCATGAGCAGCGTCTCGACTGCGAGGACCCAGACACGTCCCGGATCGTCGACCCGCGGTGGCAGCATTCGCCCGAGCAGACGCGCGACATCGTCGAGTCCGTCGATCAGCGTGCCCGGCGCGAACTCGATATACCGGGCGGATACGACGGTGGCTACCAGAGCGATCACCGTCAGGGCGGGCAGCAACCACCGCCGACGGCGATCGCCGTGGCCCGGGTGGGCGGCGGCAGTGCCGTTGTGTCGTGCATGGAGAGTCGCGATCATGTCGATCCTGCCGTCGCCGTCTCGTGCGCAAGGCCGGGGTCGACGCGCTGGTAGATCGCCATGACCTCGTCTCGGGTCATGCCGACCGCGGGACGATCGAGCACTTTGACACCGCCCCGCAGGCCGACGAGCCGGTGCGCCCACCCGAGCGCGAGGTCCACCTGGTGCAGCGTGCATACCACGGTCAGTTTCTCCTCGATGCAGACGCGGAAGAGCAGATCCATGACGACGCCGGCGTTTTCGGGGTCGAGCGAGGCGACGGGCTCATCGGCGAGGACGATGGTCGGGCGCTGCATCAGCATCCGGGCGATCGCCACCCGCTGTTGCTGCCCGCCGGAAAGCGTGTCCGCGCGCCGCTCGGCGTAGTCGGCGAGGCCCACGCGGTCGAGGTGTGCCATCGCCTCGGTGCGCATGCTCCTCGGGTAGGTCAGTGCGCCGTATCGCGGCACGTGCAACCGCCCGAGCCCGCCGATGAGAACATTCTCGAGGCAGCTGAGACGGCCCACGAGGTTGAAATTCTGAAAAACGAATCCGACGTCCTTGCGAAGCTCACGGATCCGCTTGCGCGTCGCGAGATCGACACGGGTACCGGTGACGTCCACGCTGCCCGACGTCACCGGGTGCAGCCCGTTGATGCAACGCAACAGCGTCGACTTCCCGGACCCGGACAGTCCGAGCAGGACGAGCATCTCGCTGCGATGCACATCGAGCGAGACGCCCTGCAGCGCCGTGGTGGCGCCGAAGGTCTTGGTCACCTCGCGCACGGCGATCACGACGTCGTCCCCCGCGCCGTGATCGTGCCGACTCGGCCCGGTCGTCATCAGCCCCGGCACTTCTCTGACCCGGTGACCTCGCAGACGTGGCGGACCCCGTCGTAGTCGGAGTCCTGCGCGGGCACCACACCCCACGCGCGCTCGTCGGTGATCCGGCAGTCGTCGGAGCAGATACCGTCGGCCCGGAACGCCGCGGCGTTCATCTTCTCGCCGAAGATCGTCTTCAACTTCTCGATCGCCTCGGTGCCCAGTGCGTTGCTCGCCGTGAACACCGATCCGGCGATCGTCTCGGACTTCCAGACCGTCTTCATCTCGCCGGGCGTCAGTTCGCCCTTGTCGATCATCGTGTTGTCCACCATCGTGTCGAAAGCGAAGCCGGCGTCGCAGTCGCCGTTCTTCACCGCCAGGGCGGAGGCGTCGTGGCCTCCCGCATAGATCGGGGTCAGCGCGGCCGAGATGTCGGACTCCGCACCGGAGGAGATCACCCCGTCCTCGATGAGACCGGCTGTGGGATAGAGGAATCCGGACGTAGAGCTCGGGTCGACGAAGCAGACCGTCTTGCCGGCGTAGTCGGCGAGACCGTTGACGGAGTCGTTGTCGGCCTGTGCGATGCCGTACGACTGGTATCCCGGCTTGCCGCCCGCGTCCTTGACGACGGCGCCGAGCGGCGTCATCTCTGCGCCGTTGATACCGGCGACCACATAGGCGAACGGTCCGAAGAAGGCGAGGTCGACATTGCCGGCGATGATGCCCTCGACGACGCCGGCGTAGTCCGACGCCTGCACGAACTCGACGGTGGACCCGGTCTCATGCTCGAGCCGTTCGATCACGGGGTCGTAGCTGGCCTTCAGGTCGGTCGAGTTCTCAGCTGGAATCGCTGCCAATGTGATGGTCTCGGGAAATCCCTGGGCGTTGAGTGCGTCCGAATCGGATCCTGATCCGGAGCAGCCGGCGGCGACGAGAGCCGCGGCGGAGGCCACCGTGAGAGCGGCGACCCGCCGACGGGTGCGAATGATCATGGGTGTGTCCTTGTCATCGAGAGGGGAGTCAGGCGGGAAGGATCAGGCCGGGGAGATCGGCAACGGAGGCGAGGATGTGGGTGGCCCCGGCGCCGCGCAGGGCGTCGGCGTCGTGGGCGCCGGTCAGTACGCCCGCGACGATCGACGCGCCGGCGCGGCAACCGGACACGATGTCACTGGTGGTGTCGCCGACGACCGCGACCGCGGCGGCGTCGTCGACGTTTGTGCGGAGGGCGGCGGTGAGAACGAGATCGGGGTGTGGACGGCCGCGGACGCCATCGCCGGGGGCCAGGACGGCATCGGCGACATTGTGCCACCGGAGGGCATCGAGGATCCGGCGCTGGGTCGAGGAGCTGAATCCGGTGGTGAGCGCGACCTTGACACCGGCCTCGCGCAGCAGGCCAATGGTGTTGGCGGCGCCCGGGATCGGTGTGACGCCGTCGGCGACGAGATCGTCGTACGCGGCTTCGAAGGCGCGGTTGGCCTCCTCGGCGCGACCGTCGGTACCGAAGAGTGCGCGGAAGACCTCGATCTTCGACTGGCCCATGGTGTCGAGAACATATTGCCGGGCGTCTTCGCGTTCGGGGCCGATGGCGGCGAGGCCGACGGCCGACGCGGCGGCGTCGAACGCGCGGACCACCAATCCGTCGTCGGCGACCGTGGTTCCGGCCATATCGAGGACCACGAGTGCGATCTGGCTGAGCGGGGGAGTGGGCGACACCGCTGCAGCGGAGTTCTGTTCTGTCGAAGTGGGCATGACGGAGACTGTGCGTGCTGGTCTAGACCAGCGAGGGTGGATTTCCTGAACGACACGTGAACAATGAGGAACAAGCTGGTCTAGACCACGCGGTGCTAGGGTTCTTCCATGTCAGTCGATGACCGACCCCGCGTCCTCAAGCATCAGGTCGTACGCGGCAAGCTGGATGCCCTGCTCGACGGTCTCAGCGCCGGCGATGCCGTACCCTCCGAGCGAGTCCTGGCCGAACGCTACGACGTCGCCCGCGAAACGGTGCGGCAGGCCATGCGTGAACTGCTCGTCGCCGGCCGCATCGAACGCCGCGGCCGCACCACCGTTGTGGCCACGCCGAAGGTCGTGCTCCCGCTCGCTATGGGGTCGTACACCGAGGCCGCGCTGGAGATGGGCCTGCGCGCGACGCGCATCCTGGTCGATTGGACGGCTATGACGGCAGACGAGGAACTCGCAGGCGTCCTGAACGTCACGGTCGGTGCACCCGTCGTCCAGCTCGAGCGCGTGTTCACCACCGACGGTCTCCGGGTGGGACTCGAGACGACCCGTCTGCCCGCCGACCGGTATCCCGGCCTGCGCGAGACCTTCGATCACCGATCGTCGCTGTATGCCGAACTTCGTTCCCGCGGAGTCGAGTTTCACCGAGCGGTCGACAGCATCGAGACCACCCTGCCGGACGCACGGGAGGCCGCACTTCTCACCGCCGACACCCGAACCCCGATGTTCCTGCTCAACCGTGTCTCCTACGACCGGGACGACATCCCCATCGAGCAGCGCCGCTCCCTCTACCGCGGCGACCGGATGACCTTCACCGCGGTCATGACGGCCCATTCGTCCGATCGGTCCTGATCCGCCGACATGTGAACAACCCACTCGTGGGCGGCGCGGCGGCTGTAGTGATGGGCCAGGAAGCAACTGGTGCAGGTGAATTCGTCCGACCGTTTCGGGATGACGCGGACGGTGAATTCTATGCCGGACAGGTCGGCGCCGGGCAGCTCGAAAGACCCTGCGGTGTCGGTGTCGTCGCTCGCCTCGAACACGGCGACACGGTTCGGCACCGAATCCCGGCGCCATCGCCGAACACGCTCCGATGGGCGGGAGCACCGATATTCGTCGGCTTCTGTGCTTTCGGCGGTGCCCGGATGTGCGGTTGAGTCAGTCGCGGGGATGTCGGGTGCGGGAGGAAGGGGCGTCGGCCCCCGCGATCCATGCGCCGCGGCCGGGTGGGTCGAGGACCAGGTCGGCCACGAGCGCGGTCCAGCCGGTCTGGTGGGACGCGCCGAGTCCGGCGCCGTTGTCGCCGTGGAAGTATTCGTAGAACAGATGGTTGGACTTCCAAGCGGGGTCGGTCTGGAGTAGTTTCTCGCCGCCGTTCACCGGCCGGTTTCCTTCGGCGTCCGGCAGCCAGATGCCGACGAGGCGGTCGGCGAGGTCGTCGGCGATCTGCCGGAGAGTGAGGCGTCGCCCAGAACCGGTGGGGTAGTCGATGGTGAAGTCGTCACCGAAGAACTGTGCATACTGCAGCAACGCCCGGATCACGAGGTAATTGACGGGGAACCAGACGGGGCCCCGCCAGTTCGAGTTGCCGCCGTACATCGCGGTGCGGGACTCGGCCGGCTGGTAGTCGATCACCGCGTCCGGTGTGCCCGGCAGGGTGTACGGCGACTCGAACTGCTTGGACAGCGAGCGCAGCCCGTGCGGTGAGAGGAAGGCCTCTTCGTCGAAGAGTGTCGCTAGCACGGTCCGGAGCTGCTGCTCCGTCAGCACCGACAGCAGCAGTCGGCGCTCGGCGTCGGTGGTCCGCACCCGCCACGACTGATCCGCGTTCCTTCCGTTCGCGCGCACCATGCGACCGAAACGCTTGCTCAGCCGTTGCACTCGTTCCGAATTGCGCTCGGGAATGGACACCGCCACGAGGACGGGTATCACGCCGACGAGCGTCTGCACGCGGATCGGGGTGGCGTTCCCACCGGCGTCGACGAGCCGGTCGTAGAAGAATCCGTCGTTCGGGTCGTACAGCCCCGATTCGTCGAGCGCCTCCTTGATCAGCGCGAACTGCTCCAGGAACTTGACGACCATGTCCTCGTAGACGTCGTTGCGGTCGGCGAGGGTGAGGGCGAGGAAGAGCATGGTGGCGGAGTAGTAGGCCAGCCACCCCGTCCCGTCGGCCTGTTCCAGCCGGACCCCCGGCGGGAGGTGGGAACGGTCCAGGGGACTGATGTTGTCGAGTCCGAGGAAGCCGCCGCCGATGAGATTGTTCCCGTCGGGGTCCTGGCGATTGAGCCACCAGGTGAAGTTGATCAGGAGTTTCTGGAAGACGCGTTCGAGGAATTCGACGTCCTCGGCGCCGTCGATGAGGAACACCCGCAGTGCCGCCAGGGCGTGAACGGGCGGGTTCACGTCGTCGAAGCTCCATTCGTAGGCGGGGAGGGCGCCGTTGGGATGGAGGAACCACTCCTTGAGCAGCACGATGAGCTGGTACTTGGCGAAGGCGGGATCGAGATGTGCCCAGGGGACCGTGTGGAATGCGAGGTCCCACGCGGCGAACCAGGGGTATTCCCACGGGTCGGGCATCGCCAGGAGGTCGAACGAGTCGAGGTGCCGCCACCCGGTGTTGCGCCCGCTGCGGTGTCCCGGAGGAGGCGCCGGTTCGGCGGGATCGCCGTCGAGCCAGGTCGTCATCCGATACGGGTACATCTGCTTGCTCCAGATCAGACCGGCGCACGATTGCCGGAGGATCCGCATGCGTTCGGGGTCGGTGTCGCTCGGGGCGAGGGTGCGATAGAACTCGTCGGCGTCCGCGTGCCGGCGGGCGAGGACATCGTCGAACGCGGTCGTCGACCAGGACGTCGATTGTGTTGCGGGGCTGGTCGGCTCGGGCCGCCACAGGCGCAGTCGCAGCTCGACGGTTTCCCCGGCGGCAACCGTCAGGTGATAGCGCCACGCCGCCTTCGTTCCTCGCATGTCGGGGTTGACGGTGTCGGCGCCGGACACGACGTGGTCGTTGATTCCGTCCTTCGGGAACGGGCTGATCGGCGCCGCACCGAACAACCGGGCGGTGTTGGTTTCGTTGTCGCAGAACAATGCTTCGGGTCGCGTGCCGTCGCTCGCGGGGGCGGCCTCGAGCCGATACCCGCCCAGGCGCGGGTGGTCGACGGCGACGGCGTCCCCGTCGAGCGCCAGACCGGGGATCTCGGCACTCCCGGACGAACGCCACGTGTTGCGGAACCATGCCGTGGGGAGGACGTCGATGTCGGCCTCTTCGGGTCCGTGATTCTGGACGGTGATGCGGGCCAGCACTTCGGTGGGACCGGCCTTCGCGTAGGTGACGTCGACAATCCAGAAACGCCCGTCGTCGAACACCCCGGTGTCCAGCAGTTCGAACTCGAAGTCGCCGCGGCCGCGGCGGGCGTTCTCGTCGATCAGCTGCTGATAGGGGAATTCGGCCTGCGGGTAGTGGTACCGCCACTGGAGTAGTGCGTGACTCGGAAGGCCCTCGAGGTACCACCAGTACTCCTTGGCGTCCTCACCGTGGTTGCCCTGCGGACCGGTGAGACCGAACATTCGCTCCTTGAGGATCGGATCGGCGCCGTTCCACAGCGTGAGCGCCATGCAGAGGTCGTGGTGGATGTCGGACAGCCCGGCCATGCCGTCCTCGTTCCACCGGTAGGCGCGGGAACGGGCGTGGTCGTGGGGGAAGTACCCCCAGGCGTCGCCGCTGTCGCTGTAGTCCTCGCGTACGGTGCCCCACGCCCGCTCCGACAGGTAGGGACCCCACTCGTACCACGGGTTCGCCGTGAACAGGTCGTCCTCGGCCCGCCCGGTGGCCTCGGCGAGGCGCGCGTGTTCCGCCGAGGTACGTCCGTGGGATGCGTGCTTGCTCATGGGTGCTCCTCTGGCGAGTCGATACGGAACAGGTGCCACTGCCACGGACCGAGCTCGACGTACAGTCCGTCGCAGAGGTCGGTGCCGGCACGATCGAACACGACGTCGTGGGTGGGGTCGACGAGCCGGCATGGCACCCCTCGCAGGTCGTGCCACGGAACGCGCACGGAGCCGATCGCGGTGTCGGGGCCCAGGTTCACCACGACCAGCCATCGACGATCGCCGTCCCAGCACCACGCCACCAGATTCTCGACACTGTCGTTACCGGGCCGGCCCGGGCGGTCGCACAGTTGCCAGGAACCGGTCCGGAACGTGATGTCCCCGAGTGCCGTCAGAAGCGAGCGGAAGAACGCGGACCGCTCGGCGTCACCTGGCTCTTCGGGGAAGCGCCCGAGGAATACCGGCAGCCGTGCACGTCGGCCCTCCATCTGGCCTTCGTGCACCAGACGCGCTCCGGTCTGGGTGAGCGTCGCCACCGCTGCGGCGTTCGCCTGTGCCGGATCGAACACCATCGCGGCCCGGGGCTCGTCATGATTCTCGAGGAAGCGCACCAGCTTCTCCTGGTAGTCGAGATCGGCGAGGAGATGGCCGGCCACCTGCTTGGCGTCCCCCTGAACCAGCCGGTCGTAGAGACGCTTGTCGTAGCAGAAGTCGAAGCCCTGCTGCTGCAGCGCCCACTCCAGGTCCCAGTACGCCTCGGCGATGAAACGGAACGTCGGGTGGCTTTCGCGCACCGCGGGAATCACGGTCGGCCAGTAGTCTTCGGCGGGAGCGTCGCCGGCGCGGTCGCCCCACGTTCGGGCGAAGACATCGTTCATCATGAGCATCGCCATGTCGCAGCGGACGCCGTCGCACTGGTCTGCGATCCGGCGGAGCGATTCCACCACCGCCGACCGAAGATCCGGGGAGAAGGCGTTGAGCTGTACGACGTCGGGCCACGCCGGGAAGTAGGGATCCCGCCCGTTGGCCAGCACTCGGCCGGCGACATCGACGAACGATGTGGCGTCGTGTCGGAGATCCGCGGCGGTGCCCTGCACGAAGCGCTCCGGATGAGTTGTCGTCCAAGGGTGGTCGGGTGCCACATGGTTCGGGACGAAGTCGAGGATCAAGCCCAGCCCCCGTCTCGCGAGGGCTGCCCGCGCCGCCGCGAGTCCCGCCCGGCCGCCCAGATTCGGGTCGACCTCGTAGTCACGGATGCAGTAGGGCGAACCGACGACATCGGAGGGAACGTAGTCGTCGAGCGTCGCCTCGAAGGTGGAGACCAGTTCGTCGTCGGCCAACGCGATGGCGACACCCGCCGGGCTGCGCTCCCACACGCCCATCAGCCACACCGCATCGAAACCGAGGTCTGCGATGGCGTCCCACTGCTCGTCGGGCACGCTCCCGAGACGGACGCGGCGACCGGTGTCGGTGCTCAACCGGTTCAGCCACGGCCACGTGTTGATCTCGTACAGGAAGGGATGGGTCACCGACCGGCGCGACGCCGCGCCCTCGCCTTCCTCAGATGCGACATCCACGATGAAACGCCCTCTCCGTCGAAGAAAATCTGCGAGGAAATGAAATCGTCGATCCGAGCATCACGATCGCGGTCCACCGACGCGGCTCACCCACTCGGTGTGGGCGCGTTATCCACACGCTCGGTCCGCTTCACGGAATATCCACCTGTACTTCATGCCGGCGTCATCTGGTCCGTCGAAACGTCTGGTGGTTCGGAATCGACTTCCCGCGATTCGCATTCGGCACCGGCAATGGCGTACGCGGCGCCGATGAGCGTGAGATGGCTGAACGCCTGCGGGAAGTTGCCGACCTGCCGGCGTCGGCGGACGTCATACTCCTCCGCAAGTAGGCCCAGATCGTTGCACAGGGCGATGAGCCGCTCGAACAGGGCGCGGGCGTGGCCGGTGCGCCCGTTCAGGGCCAGCGCGCTGACCAACCAGAACGAGCATGCGAGGAACTGCCCTTCGTCGCCGGGCAAACCGTCATCGGTCTGTGCCGTCGAGTAGCGCGAGACGAAGCCGTCGCGGCCGAGCTCACGGGTGATCGCGTCGATCGTTCCGGTCACGCGAGCATCCGAGCCGGGCAGGAAGCCCACGATCGGAATGGTGAGCACGCTCGCATCGAGCTCCTCGGACCCGTAATACTGCGTGAAAGTGTTTCGCTGCCTGTCGAACCCATGGGCGCAGACGTCGCGGTGGATTTCGTCGCGTACCTCCCGCCACCGGTCGATGGGGGCGGGGAGTTCGAACCGTTCGGCCAAGCGCACGGCCCGGTCGAAGACCACCCAGGCCATCACCTTGGAGTGGGTGAAATGCCGGCGAGGCCCTCGGGTCTCCCAGATGCCGTCGTCGGGTTCGCGCCAAATGGTTTCGATGTGCTCGATGAGCTTCTGCCAGCGCGGCCAGCGCCGGGGGTCGATCCGGCCGAGGATCTCCGCACCGGAAAAGAGCATGCCGACGACCTCGCCGTAGACGTCGAGCTGGAACTGCTCGGATGCCGCGTTGCCGACTCGGACCGGCTGGGAGTCCTCGTAGCCGGGGAAGCCGTCGAGTTCGAATTCGGTCAGGCGCCGCTCCCCGCTGATTCCGTACATGATCTGGATCTTCTTCGGATCGCCCGTCCCGACGCGCGTGAGGAAATCCCGGAACGCGAGCGCCTCGTCGGTGTATCCCGCGGCGAGCAACGCCTCGAGGGCGAGCGCGGAGTCACGCAGCCAGCAGTAGCGATAGTCCCAGTTGCGCACTCCCCCGACATCCTCGGGTAGGGAGGTCGTGGGCGCGGCGACCATGCCGCCGGTCTTTTCGTAGGTCATCGCCTTGAGCGCGATCAGGGAGGTCAGCACCTGGTCGCGGTAGGGGCCTGAGTACACGCAACGCCCACTCCACTCCCGCCACCAGGCCTCGGTGCGGGCCAGCGCCGAATCGACGTCCTCCATCGTCGGTGCGTCGTCGAAGGACGAGTGCCAGCACAGAGTGAACCGGGCACGGCCACCCTCGGTGACGACGAAATTGGCGCCGATCGTACCGTTGTCGATCTGCAGTGGCACCGGTGTGCAGAGGCGGAAGGTGTCCGGTCCCGCGGTCGCGCGGACGCCGTCCGGTTCCGGCTCGACCCACGGGGAAATGGAGCCGTAGTCGGGGCGAACCACCAGGTCCATCCGCATCGGTACCCGGCCCCGGACACCTTGGACGATTCGCATCACCCGGGGTGGACCGTCGCCGCGCCGCGGCATGAAGTCGATGATCCGCACCATGCCGTCGGCGGTCTCGAAATCCGATTCGAGCACCAGCGTCCCCGGACGGTAGCGGCGAGCACTGACCCGCGCCTCGCCGACCGGGGAAAGGCTCCAGCGGCCGTGCCGTTCGTCTCCGACCAGTGCGGCGAAACACGACGCGGAGTCGAAGCGCGGCAGGCACAGCCAGTCGATGGCGCCGTTGCAGCCGACCAGAGCGGCTGTCTGCAGATCCCCGATGAGTCCGTAGTCCTCGATGCGCATGACAGATCTCCCGAACCTCGGATGTTTCCCTGATGGTCGAAAAGCGTTGCGATGCGGTTCACTTGATGTTCATCGATACGGTGGGTGCGGCGGCACCGTTCAGGTGTCCGCTGAATTCCACCTCGACACGGCCCAGATCACGACCGCGTTCAGGGCGATGATCGTGATCGCCCACATGGGGTAGTAGGGCAACCAGAGGAAGTTGACGAAGATCGACACAGCGCAGATCACCATGGCGCCCAATCGTGCCCACGTCGCACCGGTGAACAGCGCGACACCGATGGCGGTGACGATCGCGCCGACGATCAGGTGAGTCCATCCCCACGCGGTGAAGTCGAACTCGTAGGTGTAATCGACGCCGGTGACGAACACCTCGTCCTTGGCGATCGCGGACAGTCCCTGGAGGACTTCGAGCACGCCGACGGTCACGAGCAGGACCGCCCCGCCCATCGCGGTCCCTTGTGCCACACCTTGTTTGACTAACGAATCCTCGGACATGACGTTCCCTTCCCGGGACGAGTGAGAAGATGGTCTTCGAGGCCCAGTGTCCTCCGAGCGGGCAGGTAATGGAGGAAAATTCACAACCCCGCAACATTGCCGCTCGGCGACCACAGGAAGGTCCGGTCACCGAACCCCTCGGCTCCGCATCACCGCCCGGCGAACTCGTCCGGCGGGTAACATCATTCACGTCGAATTCCCCGAGCACGGCGCATGTTCGCGCGGGCCCATTGCGTGAAGACTGTGCGCCTGAGTCGATGTCACGGCCGCCGACCCGGAACAGGTGCGAGGTGGCTCCACGAGACGATGCAGCTCACCGCTCGGCCGCTCTCCGCCGGGTTCTGATCCCGCTGGCACTGGCCCAGTTCATCTGCAGCTTCGCCGGCTCCAACATGAACGTGATGATCAACGACATCAGCGAGGACCTGGACACCAGCGTGCAAGGTGTGCAGGTCGCGATCACCATCTTCCTGTTGGTGATGGCGGCGCTGATGATCCCCGGCGGCAAGCTGACCGACAAGTACGGGCGGAAGCGGTGTTTCACCGTCGGCCTGGTCATCTACGGAGTCGGTGCACTGATGAGCGCGGCAGCCCCGGGCCTGGGTGTGCTCATCCTCGGCAACTCGATCCTCGAAGGTGTGGGCACGGCGCTGCTGATCCCGCCGGTCTACATCCTCACCACGCTGCTGTTCACCGAGGTCACCTCACGAGCCCGCGCCTTCGGTGCGATCAGCGCGATGGGAGGAATCGGCGCGGCCGCCGGGCCGCTGATCGGCGGCCTGATCACCTCGGCGATCAGTTGGCGGGCGGCGTTCGTGTTCCAGGCCCTGGTCGTCGCGGCCATCGTGGTGCTGGCCCGGAGCATCACCGATCCGCTTCCGCCGGACCCCACCCGTCCGTTCGACACCGGCGGGGCGATCCTCTCGGCAGTCGGCCTCGTCCTGATGGTGACCGGAATCCTCGCCGCGGACAACAACGCCTGGCTGATGATCACCCTGATCGTTGCCGGTGCCCTCGTGCTGGTGTGGTTTTTCCGCTCGGTGCGGGACAAGGAACGCGCCGGCACGGAACCGTTGCTGTCGACCGCACTGTTCCGCAACCGCACTTCCAATCTGGGCCTGGTCACCCAGAACACCCAGTGGCTGCTGCTCACCGGGGTGTCGTTCGTGGTCGCGGCCTACCTCCAGGTCGTACGCGGCTACGACGCGATCGAGACCGGAGTAATCTTCACCGCCGAAACGGCGGGTCTGCTGGCGGCCTCCCTCGCTGCCGAACGGTTCGCGAAACGGCGCGCGCAGCGCACCCTGATCCTCGCCGGCTTCCTCGTCGTGATCGGCGGCATAACCGTCCTGCTGGCGCTGGTAAGTGGCACCCCGAACGTCTGGGCGTTCGCGCCGGGACTGCTGCTGATCGGACTGGGTCTCGGTGTCATGCTCACCCCGTCGGTCAACGTGGTGCAGTCGGCCTTCGCCGACCACCTGCAGGGCGAAATTTCCGGCCTCTCACGAAGCGTGTCGAATCTCGGCTCGTCCCTCGGCGCCGCGATCGCCGGTACCGTCCTCGTCGCCGGAATCACCGCCACCCCCGAGCGCTCGTACGCGCTCGCCATGGTCGTCCTGGCGGCGGTCGGCGTGGTCGGGCTCGCCGGCGCCGTGTTCCTACCCCGCACGCTGGCGCCGACGGGCTCGGCCGCACCTCCTTCCCCGGACGGCGACACTCCGAGACCACACCGGACGTAGCGCTGCAAAACAGACAGACAGCGAGCGATTCGGCGACAGTGCGGTAGTCTGGGTCCTCGATCACAGCGTTGCATCGAGCCACCTGTTGGCGAACTGTTTGTTCCCTGAATTGTTTTGGCTTCCTGAGCGCAATCCTGGCTCCTCAGCCGGTCGGTGTTTCGACTGCTGGGCCCGGGCCCGATTTCCGAGATCGCGTCCTGCATCGGTATGCCGCTGTTCCGGAATTCTTCCCCCCGTGTTCGTCTCCCGGACACCCCTGGTCCCGGCGTCGGACCTATGATGTTCAGGTGCGGGATTTCGCACGTACCCAACCGAACTGGCTCGGCGCAGTGTTGCCGTACGGTGCCGGTTACGGCGCAGTGGACACGTAGCGTGCGACATCACGTGCGGCGACGGCGCTCACTCGGGCTCGTCGGGTGCGGGCCGACTGGGGTGTCCGGGCAGTTCCCGGATGTGTCCCAACTACTCAGGAAACGTAGGCATCGATGACCGACATCCCCGTCGGGTATTCGCTCCCGCAGCAGTTGCCGGCGCGGGCGGTGACCACCGAATGGATCAAAGCCCATCTCGCGCGGATGGATCACGCCGATCCGTTGCTCGCCGGGGACGAGGCCCGCGCGGCACGCGACCCGCACAACTGATCGGCGGCGATGCCGTGCGTGGTGTCGGGATCATCGGCGTCCCCGTCGCATGTGGGGTAGCGCGCACCCGTCGATGCCCGCAGCTCCGTGGATCATCCTTTGTTGTGCCAGGCCATTTCGCAAGTTGACGGAAAGGAACGGTCATGTCCGTGGATTCGCAGGTCAAACAAGGTGTGGCAAAAGGAACGTCGATTGGTGGGGCGGTCCTTCTCGTCACCGTAGGCGTGCTGGAATTCTTCCAGGGAATCTCCGCGATCGCCAAGGACGAGGTGATCGTCACCGGTGTCGAGTACACCTTCAAATTCGACATCACCGCCTGGGGGTGGATCCATCTCATGCTCGGGGTGATCGTCGCGGGTGTCGGTGCAGCGTTGTTCACCGGGGCGGCCTGGGCGCGGCTCGCCGCGATGACGATCTGCGCCGTGTCGATCTTCCTGAACTTCCTGTGGTTGCCGTACTACCCGTGGTGGTCGATCACGATCATCGCCCTGAACGCCGTCGTGATCTGGGCGGTCGCGACCTGGAATCCCGACCAGGTCTGAGCCGCAACACCGGATCTCTCCGCTCGAAGGGCCACGAATCGAATAGTCCGACAACATTTTCCATCCGGAGGGGCGTGGTGCCTGTTCATCGGGACTGCGGCGCTACGGGCTGGTGTTCGGGCGCCACCCCACCGGTCTGGTCTTGCTGGCTCGTTCTCCGCACGCTGCTCGCGTCCTGGGCCCTGGGCGGCGGACTCACTCCAGCCCCAGGCGGTGCTCGACGCGGCCGGCGGCGGCCCGCAGATACGGCACCCGTTGTGAGTGGGCGTGGGCGGTCGGCGAGTCGGAGCCGTGTCTGTCGTTCTTCTCGCGCAGCCGCTGGTCCAGACTCAGTGCCTCGCCGTGCGGCCCGGTCGTCTGATCGGCGGCCGTCAGCGCGTCCGAGACCGCATCCTCGACGAAACCGAACTGGATCAGTTGATCGCCCAGGCCAGTGACCGCGGCGACGAAGCGGGCGCCGGAATGATGTGCGACCAGGTCGCAGAGCCGCGCCGGCCACCCGTGGGCTCGCAGGTAGTGGGCGCCGTCGAGCGGGTGGAACCCGGATTGCCGTAGCTCGGCGGCGTAGCCGATGTCGTGCAGCCAGGCGGCGGCCACCAAGGTGTCTCGTTCGGTGGCCGGGACGGTGGGTGTCAGGGCCAGCGCGCGGGCGGCGACTCCCGCGCTGTGGTCGGCACGCGCGGGCTCGCGGGCCAGAACCTGCAGTGTCAGCGCCTGCGCGTGAGCCACCAACGTCGACCCGCGCTCACCGCCGGGAGGTGCCGATCCCGGCCGTCGTCCCGGCCACGCGCTGTTCATCGGATTCAGCGCGACATTCCCGAGTATGTCGTCGATGGCGTCGTCCTTGCGCGAGTGCTCGCGGGACGGCTCGCCGGGTAGTTTGACCACCCAGTTCCCGCCGTGTATCCGCTCCGTCTCCGCGAGCACGGTGTCGTCGTGGGCGGTGAGGACCACGCGGTTGCCCTCGTCCCGCAGCATGTACGACGACCTCTCGTCCTGGAGATGCATCAGCCGGATGAGCTTCCCGGTCTCCGGGTGCACCGTGCGCCCGTCCCACTTCATGAATTCCATCCTTTCGGTGGTCGCGGAGATCCGTCGATCTGGAAGTGCAGGTGCGGGGTGCGCCGCGCCCGCGAGCGGTAGGCGTCGGCGATTTGTTCTTCGGTGCAGCCGATGTGCCGGGCGCACTGCGCGGCAGTCAGGTAGGCCTCGCGGTCGTCGTTCGAGACCGCAGCTCCGATCTGTTGCAGCGCCCACATCAGGCCCGCCAGGCTCGGCCGCCGGTTCAACGGGTGGGGCGTCCTCTTCGCTGTGGTCATCGGTTCGTCCCCTTCTGGTGCATGCCGACCTCGCCCACGACCCGCCGCAGCTGGAGGATCGCCTCGTCCTTGAACGGCTCGAAACTCACCACCTGCCGGAACAGGGGGGCCAGAGTGACTTCCCAGCCCGCAGTCGGGGAAACGAATCGCGCGGTCGCGATCAGTAGTCCGGTCGCATCCAGCGCGTCCACACGCCGGGCGCTGAGGCGCAGCCGCATGGGGTCGGTGATCTGGTTCCCGCGCAGGGCGAACATCGTGTACTCCCGTGTCACCTCCGACCCGGTCATCCGAGGCAGTCTGGGTCGTCGAAATGCATTCTGCCGCATTGTTGTTGAGGTGCTAGAATTGATAGTCGCGAGTGCGACGAGGACGGTGTGTGAGTTCATTGCTGGGCTTCGTCTGTCGGTGATTCGGGTGGAGGAGACGGCCCCGAATCGCGAATGAGGTTCGACATTCGGTCGTGGCTGAGCTCGTCATCCGTGGGTGGCGGCCTGAAGCGGCCGTAGCGAGTCAGTGCACTGCTGGGAGTTGGCGATTCGTTGCCGATTCGACGACTGCCGGTGGCGGGGCCAAGTGCGTGTCGAGGTCTGCCGTGCCTTTCTTCGAGGGTGATGTGTGCCGTCGGCCGTTGGCGTCGAAGCGCCGAGGGACGTCGCGGTGCTGTCCATGTTGTCGCCGTCCGCGATGGCCGTCCGCCATAGCTGTAGCGGTTGGATGTCCGAGACTCGTTGTGCTCGTGTTATCTTCGGTCATTCGCCGCGCGCGGCGGGAGTACGGCCTGGCCGGGTATGCTGGTTGCGCCGAAGTCCGGTGCTGTGATGCATTCCACAATACCGCCCCGGGACCAAAGATACTTATCCTGACGGGACGCAACTCTAATCATTCTGAGACAGGTGGCGAAGCTTTCCGTGTCCCGATCACCGCTGTCGACCAGGTACTCGATAATGGTCACAGGTGCCCGCGCGTGGTGTTCACGGTCCACGGTGGGTTCCGTTTTTGCCCGCACCCTTTTAAGGGTGAGGTGTGGCGTTGACGAGGTGGTGGTCGTGGCGGTGCACACTTGCGGTTGTGAACTCGGTGGAGGAGGCTCGCCAGATGTCGCTTGTGACGGCGCGGCTGATCACACGGTTCCCGTTATCGATGGCCACGACGAACGGCACCCCACCACGAGGGGGCGAGAGCAGCGGCAGGAGCAGCGAGATTAGGATCCGATCCAGGACCTGACCCGACGAGATTGATGATCGGCGACCGCTCACGAGGTGCTCTCAGTCCGAGACCTGCGTCGTTGTCCGCGCGACCCTGGTCGGTTGCCCACAAGTGAAGAACCGGTTTCGTCAGGGCTGTCGCCGGTTCGTGGCGCATAGACTGGGGCAATGACCGTCTCGTCAGCGCCTATCGCTCCGTTCGGCCGCGTACTTACAGCGATGGCTACGGCGTTCACCGTGGATGGTGAGCTTGATGAGGAGGCGACTGCGCGGATCGCCCTGCATTTGGTCGATCACGGACATGATGGACTTGTCGTCTCCGGGACCACCGGTGAGTCGGCTACGACGACCACCGGCGAAGATGGTCGGATACTGCGTGTGGTCAAGGATGCGGTGGGCGACCGCGCGAAGGTCATCGCCGGGGTGGGAACGAACGACACCCGGCACACTCTGGAATTGGCGCGGCAGGCTGTCCTGCATGGTGCTGACGGGCTGCTGCTGGTGACGCCGTACTACAACAAGCCGAGCCAGGGCGGTGTACTGCAGCACATTCGCTACGTCGTGGATGCCGTCGATGCTCCTGTCATGCTCTACGACATTCCCAGCCGGGCGGGCACCAAGCTGGCACCGGCGACATTCGAGGCGATGGCGGAGTGGCCGTCCGTGGTCGCGGTCAAGGATGCCGCGGGAGACCCCACGCAGGCGATCATGCTGCGTGAATTGGGCTATGCGGTCTATTCGGGAGACGACAGCCTCACGCTGGGCTTCCTCGCATACGGGGCATGCGGGGTTGTCTCGGTTCTCGGTCACGTGGCAGGCGATGAGATCCGCGCGATGATCGAGGCCTTCATGTCGGGGAACGTCGGAACGGCCCGGGAGATCAATGCCCGCTTGCAGCCGGCGTTGCGTGCGGTGATGGGTGTCCCCAATTACGGCGCGACCACGGTCAAAGGGGCGCTGCAGTTGCTCGGTGTCCTGCAGAGCAGAACCGTGAGGTCCCCGCTACTGGCCCTCGACGACGACGAGTACGAAGCGCTTCGGACGGGGCTGTCGGCTTCAGGGTTACTGCGCTGACAGGGCTGAGTCATGAACTCGGACCTCGACGCCGTGGTCCCACCGCGGGCGCTTCTGTGCGGCACTGCACGGGTCGAGTTCGTCGACGGGGTGCCGGACGCTCAGCCGAAGGTATACACCGTTTCACTGATGAGGTGGCATCGTCTTCGGCACCACTGCACTGACCTCGTAGGCAACGTCGGATATTGTCACGCGGTGAAGTCGGCGGCGTCGTGGTTGCGTTCGTCTTTGTGGTCGTCGATGGTGCTGGCGGTGGCTTTGAGCGTCACGGGGTGTGTGGGGGCTGTCGACCGGGCTGATTTCGATGCCGCGATGCAGTCCAGGGGCGGCGGTATGACCACTTCGCTGGTCCGTGACGGGCTCGCGGCACTTTCCGCCCGGTACGGCGTTGCCGAGGTGCAGGTGACGAGTGTGGATGTCGCGCCGGTCGAGACGCTGGATGTGACGGTTCGGAATCCTGCGAAGCCTGATCAGCTGGACCAGTACACATTTGACGGCGAATGGCTGAGCGACCCGAGTCCGGTGATGGTCTCTGCTCTGGAGGATCTCGACGCAAGGGCGTTCCGGATCGGTGATGTTCCCGCGCTGGGTCGTGTCGAGGCTCTGGTGGATGATGCCCTCGCACACAGTGGTGTCGATGGTGGCAGGGTGACCGGTATCTCGGTGAACCGGACGGAGGGATTCTGGCCGACGGTGATGGATGACTCGCCGCCGGTACTGCACATCTAATCTTCGGGGATCGAGTCGGGTGAAGTCGGAAACGCACCGTGCGTTTGCAGGGTTGACCGAGCGTGTTCATCCGGCGGATCTACGGTCACGCCATGAGGTCTGGATCGAGATGTCTGGCGTTCGTGGTGCCGCTGTTACTGCTCGGGGGCGGGTGCGCGAGCACCGACGGCGATACTTATGGTGGCGAGGCGACGGTGCGCCATCTCGATTCGATGACCGTTCCGGATGGATCGATGCCTTTCGGTGTCCCGTTCGGCGGCATCTCCGGAATCGACTACGACCCAACATCCGATCGGTATCTCGCGATCAGCGACGACCGTGCCGAAAAGGGGCCGGCACGCTACTTCGAACTCGGCTTGCCCATCGACGACTCGGGCCGGTTCACCGCAGAGCAACCCGACATCCTCACAATGACCGCTTTGGCGAACAGCGACGGGCAACCCTATCCGGCGAAGGGCGTTGATCCCGAGTCTGCCCGGCGCGATCCGGACAGCGGGAACATCCTGTACAGCAGTGAAGGGGACGCGTCGAAGTTGCTTGCCCCGTTCGTGCGGGCTGCCACTGCGGCTGGCACCGTTGTCGAGGACTACCCGTTGCCGCCCGCGTATCTTCCGGTCGCAGGACCCGACGGTGCGCAGGTCGCCGGCGTCCGTAACAACCTGTCGCTGGAAGGACTCACCATTTCCGCCGACGGCACTCGCATCGTGGCCCTCACCGAAAACGCGTTGACGCAGAACGGCCCCATCACGGGAACCGACTCCGCCAGCCCTGCCCGAGTCCTGTTTCTCGATCTCAACTCGGGCGAGCCCATCGACGAATTCGTCTACAGCGTCGACGCGATCGGTGGGCCCTACCCCGACGTCACCGACGCGACAGGCTACACGCAGAAGGCGGACCGGGGCGCCTCGGAGATCTTGGCCGTCAGCGACACCGACTACATCGTCGTCGAACGCGGCCTGATACCGGGCCGGGGTAATACCGTTCAGTTGTTCCGGGCCACCACGGCCGGCGCGACGAGCATTCGCGGAAAGGACCGTATCGACGGCACCGAGACACCGATGCCGAAGACGCTGCTGTTCGACTTCGCAACGGTCGGGATCAATCCCGACAACGTCGAAGGCATCACGTGGGGCCCGACGCTCCGTGACGGGTCCCGGACTCTCCTGCTCTGTTCCGACGACAATTTCAACGCCGTGGGCGGACAACACACGATGTTCCACCTCCTTGCAATCGAGGGTCTGTAAACCGGGAATCTGCGGATCGCGAACTGCGCGTTCCAGCTCAATCTGCACAGCTCATGTGTGGCGTCGACCGACGGGCCGGCTGCGCCTCGATCTGGGCGCAGGCCGCAGCGGTACCGGCGTAGATCGCGCCGATCGGCCCAGTATGAGGGTGGGTCCGAAGGTTCCCTCCCACAACGTGATTGATGTTTCCGGGAAGTCGATGAGGATCAGCGGATCGGTGTAACGGTCGTGCACCGCGCCCACGTCGCCGACGACCGCTTCACCGCCCGGACGAGTGCAGTGCCGGTCTCCCGGGAAACAGTGACCATCTCACCCTGGGTGGCGGAACGGTCACCCGCGGGTGTTTCCGGACAGCACTCGGGGTGCTTACTTCCTGAGCCGACGCGACGGACAGTAGAACCTGTCACCGCAAACAGGACCGGAGGGCGGCATGTCGAACGCGATCACCACCCCGGACCCGGTCGAGCGTAGAACCACAGTCTCGGCTGACGACGATGTTTCGCTTGCGGTTCGCGAGTACGGCCCCACCGACGCCCCTGTGACCATTGTCCTTCTGCACGGCCATTGCCTGAGTACCGAATCGTGGTCCTTGGTGCGGGATGACCTGATGCGGCAGTACCGCGACGCCCGGATCGTCTGCTACGACCACCGCGGACACGGCGATTCCGCCGAGGCGCCAGCCCGGACTTACACGCTCGAGCAGTTGGGCCGCGACCTCCACGTGGTGCTCCGCGCCGTCGCTCCCACCGGCCCCGTCATCCTGGTCGGCCACTCCATGGGTGGGATGACAGCGCTGACGTATGCCCGCCGGCATCCGCACGAGATCGGCGCCCGCATCGTCGGGATCGGTTTGATTGCGACCGCCGCGAGCGGTCTGGCTGAGGCAGGATTTGGCCGACTGCTGCGATCACCCGTTCTGTCCTGGATCCAGGGGGCGGTGCGCCGAGCTCCGACCTCCATGGAGCAGGTGAAGCGACTGGGCTGCAAGGTATTCGCGCCGGTGATCCGCGGGGCTGAATTCGGTGACCGGAAGGTCAGCCCGCGCGTCCTCGCACTTGCCAGCGCGATGCACGATGAGACCCCGATCGTGACGATGGCCAGCTTCCTGAGCTCGTTCATGACCTACGACGAGTCCGGGACGCTGCCCGCACTCTCAGCGATTCCCACGCTCGTGCTGTGCGGCTCCGCGGACCTGATGACGCCGCCCACCCATTGGGTGGCAATCGCCGCGCAGGTCGAGGATGCCGATTTCGTATGCGTCGACGGCGCCGGCCACTCGGTGATCCTCGAGCAGCCCACCCCGGTCGCCGAGGCGATCGCTCGCCTCGTGACCCGTGTGCGGTGCCGCGAACCTGGTAATTACTGCCTAATCGGTGCGCTGTTCGAGCAGGATGCTGCTCGGCGCGCTCGAGGTCCAGGCCCCGGAGACGCCGTTCCTGTGATCAACCCCGTTGCGTCGCGCGCCAGGTGGGAGTCAGGGGAGGGGACGCCGGGGAGGTCAGGGTGGTGGCCAACCGACGGCGTCGAAGACAGCGATCGGATCGAGGTAGTCTCGCCAGTGCGAGATCTCGCCCTCGCGGAGTGTGAGCACGGAGATGTATCGGTTGGAGTATCGGCGTCCGGTGCCCACGACCTTGCCTTCTGAGGCGTACTCGAGCACCACAACTCCGGTGGTGGTGTCGTGGTGGACGGCCAGATCGAAGCAGCGGTCGAGAACGATGGTGGTGCCGTAGGGGCGGTATAGCTCGGCGACTGCGGAACGGCCCTCGATGTGCCGCGGGTACCCGGGGACGGTTATCACGTAGTCGACGGTGATGTCTTCTGCGAGGAGGTCGAAGAAGTGTCCGGGCTGGACCAGTCCGTGCAGGCCCTGCTCGATGATCCGAAAGAACGGTTCCAGTGCGGCGAAGTCCGCGAGGTCGGCTATGGGTGCCTTCACGATGCCGAGTTTACGTCCATGCCGGAGTGGTCGTGGACGCAAATTCGAAGCTGATCGGTGCCGACGTCGGTGACGGCGGGGCATCGCCGTCGGGCTGGGAGCTGACACCGTGGGCAGTCGTCGTGACAGGGTTTGTCCGATCCGAGGGTCCGGATCGAGAGCAGAGTCCGCGAGGCCCGGTTATGGCGTCGCGCGGGGTCGAGGAATCCGGCACGGGGCGGCCGAGCAGGACTACGACCTCGAAGGGCGGACGCATTCCCGCAGAGGTCGACCTCGCGCCCAGCGACGCCAGCTGACGCCCGGCCGGATGAAGAGCTCGCTGCATAACGCTGTGAGGGGCGATCGCCCCTCGCGCAGTAGCCGCGGCATCGATCCGGGCGGTCCTCAGCCCGTCTGCGGTCATAGCGGCGACCCCGACCGATACGGCGTCGGGCGTCGTCGCTCATGCGGTGCGTGGAGGCGGGATCCCGGCTGTTGGCGCTGGCCTGAAGGGGTCCAGTTGGTCCAGCGGCGATGTCGGTGCACCGCAGAGTGATTCGAGAAAGTCGCTAGGGACCGGCGTCCACTCCGGCCGCCACAGCCCGTGCAGTTGATCGTCGCGGAGGCCGCGCACGGCCGACATGACATACGGTCCCCCGTCGAGGAGGTACCGGATCATGCCGCGATCCGCGCACTGCGCCGCGATCGAGGCCAGCACCTGTTTCGCTTCGTCCATTCGACCTGCGGCCGCGAGGCAGCCGATGAGCAGTCGATTCGCTTGCAGTAGCGCCCGGTGCCGTCCTCGGCCTTCGATCCTGTGTACCCATTCCCCGGCCCAGGCGCAGGCGGTCGCTGTCGTCTCCGCCGATCGTTGACCGAGGAGAAGGGTGATGGCACTGGCGTCCTCGAGTTGCGCGGTGATCTCGTCCAATCCATCGACCGGGTGACGCCGCTGGGCGAACTCGACCGCGCGACCGGGTTCGAGAGGGAGACCCAGCATGACCCGTTCGTTGTCGATCCTGGCCCGAAATCGGGGCAGCGACCGGGATTCGGCGGCCTCGGCGCCCTCGTCCATCCGCGTTTCCGCCCCGTCGCGGTCTCCTCGCAGCGCCATGATGTGGGCTCCGACGACGCAGGGGGCGAGCATGAAATCCACGCAGACGTCGAATCCGAGTTCGCGGCTCTCGTTCAACAGTCGTTCGGCCGTGGTGATGTCACCGCGTTCGTAGAGCAGTTCGCCGAGCAGGGCGCTGGCGAGACGTGCAGCGTGTGAGTGACGTCCCCCGGACTTCACCGCGAGCCGCATCGCCTTCCGGAAGTGGTGCTCGGCCGCAACGACATCGAGCTGTTCATTGGCCGCGATGCCGTAGTAGCAGTATCCCCACGCCCCGCTGTACGGTCCGCTCGTTCGCTCGTGGTACGTCGATGCCCAGTCCTGCATACGGCGTGCCGCGTCGAAGTCGAACCGGTAGACCGCGGCGAAGGTTGCGATGTCGGCCGCGGCGGAGACGACCCACGGGGGAAGGGTCTCCGGTCTCGACAGGCATTCCGCCATCAGTTCCTCGACGCCGTCGATCCGGTCCGAGAATATGGTGATGTCACCCTGAATGACGTTCGCCTCGACCCGCAGATCGGCGATCTCGGCCCCGGTCGTCGCGTCACGTTCGAGGAGGGAACAGGCGCGGTCCAGTGCCGCCTGTGCGGGCCGGACACGCTGGAGTTCACAGTGAGCCCACGCCAGCGTGAGCTGGAGACGGGCGCTGGAGGCGACAAGACTCGGGGGAAGTTTCGCCACAAGACCGAGCAGAGTGGACATTTTCGCGTGCTCGAGCAGAACCGCTCCGTCATGCTCGACCAAGTCGACTGCCCGTTTCTCGTCGCCCGCAGCCAGGGCATGATTGACGGCCTCACTGAGCAATTGACGATCGGCGAACCACTGCGACGCCGCGGCGTGGAGCTCACCGATCCGCTCGGGACGATCGCGCGCGAGTCTTCTGCGCAGGTACTCGGCGAAGAGGTGGTGGTACCGGAACCACTCGCCGTCGTCGTCGATGCGGCGCAGGAACAGATCCCGGCGCTCGACGTCTTCGAGCATCGCCTGCCCACGCTCGACGCGCGCGAGTGCCGACGCGAGGCTGCCGCAGATGCGTCCGGTGATCGAGGTGGCCAGGAGGAATTCGAGCAGAGTCGGCTCGAGGGTGTCGAGCACGTTCTCGGCCAGGAACTCGCCGATGGCGTGGTGGCGCCCCGACAGGTGACTGATCAGCTGCGTTGGGTCGTCGCATCCGCTCAGCGACAAGGACGCGAGTTGCAGGGCGGCAACCCATCCGTCGGTCGACTGTGTCAACGCGTTGACCTCGTCGCGGTCGAGCGCCAGCCCTCCGCGATCGACGAGAAACGAATTCGCCTCCGATACATCGAAACGCAAGGCAGCCGAATCGATTTCGACGAGTTCGTCACACACTCTCATACGGCTCAGGGGCAGGCCGATGCGGGTGCGGCTGGTGACGATGATCGGCAGGTGGTGACAGCCGTGGTCGAGAAGGAACTCCATCGCTGCGATCGTCTCGACACTAGTGACCCGATGCCAGTCGTCGATGACCACGGCCACGCGCTGCCCGCTGTCGTGGACCTCGTTGATCAGGCTGATCATGACGTACTGTGTTGCCGCATTACCGCGTTGCTCGAGCGCTTCACCGAGACCATTCCCCAGGGCCGGGCTGATCTTCCGGATCGCCTCGACCAGGTGAGCGAGAAACCACACGACGTTGTCGTCGTCACGATCGACACCGAGCCATGCCACCGCCACGCCGTCCTCGGTGAGAACGTCACGCCACTGGGCGGCGAGCGTGCTCTTACCGAATCCCGCCGGAGCATGAATCACGGTCAGTCGTCGAGACCGGCCCGCGCGTAGGACGTCGATGAGCCGAGCCCGGGCAACCAACAGACGCGTGGCAGTCGGTGGACGGAACTTGGCTGCCGGAGTGGGCGGCGGCGTACGCCGACGGGCGCTACCGCTCAGCGGGTGGGAGCTGCCCGACACGACGCCAGGTGTCCCGCCGAGTGGATCCTGTCCGTCCTCACGCTGCTCGACCGGAAGCGCCATGTGATCGACGGACAGCCCAATTCGACGCTGGCACTCCCGCAGCTCGTGCCCGAATTCGGCGGCGGTCGTCGGGCGCATCCGCGGGTCTTCGGACATGGCGCGTTCGACGATGTCGCATACGTCCTGCGGAATGCCTTCCCGCCCGAAATCAGGGATGGGTTCGGTGGTGATCCGCAGGAATTGGGCGACAACCCTCTCACCGCTACGCCGCTCGAACGCGGCGTGGCCGGTGATCGCGCAGAACAGTGTCGCGGCGAGGCCGTAGAGGTCCGAGCTCGGAGTTGGTCGCCCACCCGAGAGGACCTCGGGGGCGGTGAACGCCGGCGACCCGAGGACGGACCTGCTGGAGGTCTCGAAGCCACCGGCGATGCGCGCGATGCCGAAGTCGGTGAGCTGGGGTTCTCCGTACTCGGTGAGCAGGATGTTCGCGGGCTTGACGTCGCGATGGACGATGCGGAGGCGGTGTGCGGTTTCGAGGGCGCCCGCCAGTTTGATCCCGAGTCGCAACGCATCGGGCCACTCGATCGGTCCCATCGCGCGAATGCGGGCGTCGAGCGAATCGCACGCGTGATATTGCATCACGATGTAGGGGCGACCCGACGAGGTGGCGCCGACCCGGTAAATGTTGACGACGTGCGGGTGCCCGGACAGCTGACCCATCGCACGTTGCTCACGCAGAAACCGTTCGAGGTTGTCGGGGTCGAGGTCCTCGGTCAGCAGCTTCACCGCGACTGTGCGGTCCAGGGATGGTTGACGGCAGCGGTAGACGACGCCGAATCCGCCGCGCCCGATTTCCAGGGCGTCGTCGAATCCGGCCGCGGCCAGTTCCGCGGTGATCGCGGGACTGGGAGCGCGCCGAGTGGTCAGTGGATCGAACTCGGCCATCGGCGGCGGCCTCACTCCCGGACATCGGCATCCACCAGACGTCGGTCCCTCGCAGGCACTGCTCGACGTGGGTGTTTCTCCAGGATAGTCCCCCGACTTCGGGGGGGTCAGTCCGTCGGATTCGCCCCGCGTCCCCAGACCGGGAGGTGCACGTGGGCCTGTAGCTTGCGCCACTCGGAGTCGGCGGACCGAGCGGACGGGCTCAGCCAGTCCTACGGTCTGATGATCGGTCAAGCGATCCTGGGGTTCTCCAGCACGAGGGCGACGCCCTGACCCGATCCGACGCACACCCCGAGCACACCGTAGCGGGCTTCGCGGAGCCGTAGTTCGGTCGCGAGGGTGAGCACGTATCTGGTGCCGGACGATCCGAACGGGTGACCGATCGCGACGGCGCCGCCGTTCGGATTCAGGCGCTCATCGGGAACTTCGAAGCCGTCGAGCTGATGCGGTAGCTCTCGGAGCACGCCGAGGGCTTGCGCCGAGTATGCCTCGTGAATCTCCCACACACCGATGTCGCCGGGATTCAGGCCTGCCCGCGCGAGGGCCTTGGGGATCGCGAAGGCCGGCGCGATCCCCATGATGTGCGGATCGAGAGCGTACGTCGCCGACGCCACCACCCGGGCCAGCGGTTCGACGCCGAGGTTTTCTGCGGCGGCCGCGCTGGCGAGGACCACTGCGCTCGCCCCGTCGTTGAGCGGGGACGAGTTACCGGCCGTCATCTGGGTGGTATTCGGTTGCGGCGCGAGCGCTGCAAGCTTCTCGGCGGTGGTGTCCCCCCGAATGCTCTCGTCGTGCTCGAACCGGCGGGCCGGCGCTGTGCGGCTGGCAGGAATCTCGACAGGTTCGATCTCCATGGCGAGGCGGCCCGAATCGCGGGCGGCGGCAGCGTGCTGGTGTGAGCGTAGTGCGAAGGTATCGATTTCGTCGCGGGTGAGGTTGTAGCGGTCCGCGACGTTCTGCGCTGTCTGCATCATCTCGATGTATGCGTTGAGCGCGAGGAGTGTCGGGTTGGGTGGGCCGCCCGCGCCGGCCCACATCGTGTCGAGCATGAAGACCGGCCCGCGTGGCATGAACGGCGCGTCTCCTTTCATCAGAGCCCATCCCGAGCGGGACATGGATTCGACGCCGCTGGCGAGTCCGATTTCCATCTCGTCGCTGCGGATGGCGTGGGCGATCGAGATCGCCGCCGACAACGAGGACGCACAAAAACGGTTGACCGTGATCGCCGGGACGGAGTCCGGGAAACCCGCGGCGAGGGCGGACCAGCGTGCGATGTCACCCATCCCCTCGTGGGCGGGGTTCACGCAGCCGGCGACGATGTCCTCGACCTTGTCGAGCGGCACACTGGTGCGCTCGCACGCTGCGACCATGGTTCGGCCGAGCAGATCATCGGTGCGAATGTGCGAATGTGCGAGAGCGAGCCACCCGTAGCGCCCGACCGGCGTCCGAACGCCGCCCAGAACAAACGCGTCAGTCATGCCGACTCCTCACCCGCGGAAGGGCGTGCGTTACCTGATCAATGGAGCGGTGAGCCGCCCGAAACAACTATCTCGAGCGCGCTGGCCCATTGCGGACTCTAGCGGCGGAAGGTTGTCCATGAACCATTATCAGATAATGTGAGCATGGCTGCCGCAAATAACACGATCATGATGGTGAGGCCACCACCGAGGGCGCCATGTAGCGTTTTCGCCAAATGCGTTGCCCAGCAACATATTACCACTGAAATTGATGGCGGAGAACAACACGAATGCCTTCAACTGCAAGATGTTCCGCGTGGTGGGTCCTAATCATCGACGATCTGTTTCATCCTTTTCGTGGTAACTCGTGTTTCCGCTCTGGGAGTTCAGTCCTGGCCCGGTGTGACCTCCCACAGGCAAGAGACGATGTCTTGCTGTGTGACGTTGCATGCATATCCGTACTTCGGAGATATAGCGCTTCAAAGGCGGCTGTCCCGAGCGTCAGAAGCATAACCCGCGCCCAAGTTTGTATTCTCCAGCTTGGACGCAAGGTTGCACCGATGAAGTTGGCGATAACCCCACCTGCAACCACTCCCATCGGCTACCGAACAACCTGGAACAGGCTCACAGAACTGGAAAATTCGGTGACAGCCAAGAGGCACGCACGAGTTCGCGGAGATAACGGGGGGTGGGCACCCTGGTGGTCACATCCGGGCTGGGTTATCGCACGAGCGAGGGTATCCACCGTTGATCGATGGCGCGCTCGGCAGCGGCGCGGCTTTCCTTCGCCAGGGGGACGAGGTGCTCCATACCAGGTGTGACAGGTGCAAGGGTGAGCTCGGTGGTGATGAACTCCGGTTCGAGCCCCGTCATGGCAAGTCCATGCGGGAGCCACGGCTGCGCGTGGTCCCAACCGTCGCGGGGAGTGCCAGGGCCGAAGCCGCCGCCGCGGGTGGCAAGCACCAGCAGTTCCCGGCCCCCGAGCAGCGGGGCGCGAGTGTGCGCGTCCAGCGAGAGCCCCGGGGCGATCAAGTAGTCGACCCACGCCTTCACGCTGCTGGGCGGCCCATAGTTGTAGAGCGGCAGGCCCAAGATGATCGTGGTCGCCTGACGGACTTCCTCTACGACCAGCTCGGACACTGCCCATGCCGCCGATTGTTCGGGACGGCGCTCGGCTGCGGGGGTTATCCCTGCCAGCGCCGATGCGGTGTTGAGATGAGGTAGTGGACTCGCGCCGAGGTCGCGATAGGTGACTGTCCCGTCGGGATGCGCCGCCTTCCAGTTGGCCGCCGCGCGTGCGGTCAGGGTGCGGCTGACAGACGCGGGCCCGGAGATGCTCGAATCGATGTGCAAAAGGTGAGCCATGAGGACACACTTCCTTGTCGTAAGTTGCAAATAGTTTGTTGACACAAATCGTGCAGGGGCCGGTGAGTTCGCCGGGCCCACCTTTTGCACGGCGTCGGGCGAGTGACCCAAGGCCGTATCGCGGCCACATCCCATTCGGCCGGCACTCTGCACCGCGTCTTGGCAACTGAACGAGCTTTGAGGATCTGCCGGGCAGTCCCGATGTCGAGCCACCGTCCTCAATCTGCCGCCGTCACCTTCGCGGCCAGCGTCGCCAGTTTGGCGTCCAGCTTCATGGCGCCCGCGCGAAGCGGTCGATTCGGCTCGACAACCATGAGTGACGACGGTCGAACATAGGTTAGGGCGCTTCGGCCGTGCTGTTCGTCGGTGAGTAGGAGTTCAACCGGCGCGAAGAGGCCCGCCGTCACGTCGTGGCGCAGCATGGTGATCGCGATCAACGGGTTGCCGATCACAATCCGTAGCACTTTCCCACCGAGACCGGCCTTCTTGATCCAACCACCATGGTTCCACAGCGCGAACAACATGAAGCCGCTCGGGCCGACATGTGGTCGCACCTGTTGTTCATACGATTTCCAGCTCTCGAATCTTGCCGCAATGTCGTCGATCGGTACTGGCTTGTCGCCGACGTCGGCAAGCAACGCATCGACGAGATTATCGAAACTCTTGGTGCTGTCGAATCGCAAACGGACACCATCAAACCGGACTTCACACGGTTCAGAGGCGGGCATGATCGGCATCCCCGGCAACATCAGGATCTTGGTCCTGAACTCGCTCGTGCATATGAGCGGTCGCTGTGTGATCAACCAGCAGGCTGAGCAGTTCGGGGCGGCTGTAGTGACCCCGGGCGTCCATCTTCGCTTTTCGCCGGTCGATCAAGGAGAAATCGAGATCAGCGATCACCTCTCCCTCGCCGGAACGAACTGGCTCACCGAGCAATTCGCCCTGTGGTGACACGATCGCGGTGAAACAGCCACCGGAAATCGGGCCGATCGGGGACCCGGTGTCCGCCATGATCTGCGCCTGCTGATCGGAATCGAGCCAGGCGGTGGCATTGACGACGAAGCTGGCCGATTCGAGTGCGTGATTGCGCACGCTGACCTCGGTCTGCTCGGCGAAAAGAGGGCCGCCGAACGAGCCCGGGAACATTGCCGAGTGAATCTGCTCCCTGTCGGCAATGAGGGCGTAGCGGGCCAGTGGGTTGTAATGCTCCCAACACGCCAACTGGCCGATGCGTCCGACCGTGCTGTCGACGGCCCGCAGTCCAGAACCGTCGCCCTGTCCCCAGATCATCCGCTCATGGTAGGTAGGTAATATCTTGCGCCGACGCTGAATCAGGCTGCCGTCGGCGTCGAACAGCAGTTGTGCATTGAACAGGGTGCCGCCATCACGCTCATTCACCCCGATGGACACCACCATCCCCGCTTCCCTCGCCGCGTCAGCGATGGCGTGTGTTACTGCCGACGGTACCGTCACCGCTTGGTCAAGCAATCTGAGTTGCTCGACACCGATCTCGAACGGCCGCTGCACGAACGAGAAATACGGGTAATACGGGACCACCGTCTCCGGAAAAGTTGCAAATTGCACACCATGACGCCCAAGGTCGGTAATTTTGCCCACAACGTTCTCAACGGTTCCCTCACGGCTGTAGAGCACCGGACTCATTTGTACTGCAGCGGCTCTTACGACGGTCATTGCGACCACCCGACACGTCTGGTGTTCATGCGCTCGTATCCTCTGCTCTTGTTTGGAGTGCCACCTGGCGATGCCACTGCAACCACCATCGCGCGCCGAGCCTGTCCCTCGCGCCCTTGAAGTCCGTGGTCGGTCCCCTGGTATGTGGTTGCGGCCGCACACGGATGGTGATGGTCGGGAGTGTGACCATGGAGGTCGAGAATCGGCGGGTCGGCAGCCGACCCCAAGGTCACGTGCATCGGCACCGCGAAATGCTGATCGCGGTGCCGCAACGTCAAACGTGCGGCTAGCGAGCTTGCCCTCGTCGATGAACCGCTGGGGTTCAGCGTGGGAAGAGGGGCCTAAGAGCGTGTCTCATGTGGGGTGCCTCTCTGTTTGTCAAGCGGCCCTCGCGGAGTGATTCTTCTCTGGTTGAAGACGACGCTTTTCGTCGGACAGCATGATGCGCCAGACGTGATCGGACAGGTGACGTTTGAGGGCGCGCCTGGCCGCTGCCGGCTTCTTGCCCTCGGCGATTTTCTTCTCGAAATAGTTGCGCCCGGCGCTGGCGCGCATTCGGATCTGAACCATAGCGACGGTGTAGAGCGCGCTGTTGAGTTGTCGGTCGCCGTAGCGTGAGAGTCGGTGCCGGTCGGTGTCGGCGCTGGCGATCTGGACCGGTGCCGAGCCGTTGTAGTTTGCAAAGGCTGCCGCGGTCGGGAAACGGTCTGGCCGACCGGTGCGGCCGATCAGCCGGGCCGCGGTCACCGCACCGATTCCGTCGACCTCGCGCAGGCGGGTGCCGTGCTCGTCGAGGGTCTCGGCCATCTGCTTCTCGTTCGCCGCGAGCTGGTCGTCGAGGCGGCGGATGTCGGCGATGAGATCTCGACACAGCCCGACCCGCATCCGGTCGACAGGGCTCTTGGCGCGGAAGCTTCGTAACAGGGCGGCTGCCGCAGAGGCGGTGAGCGAGGTCGGGGCACCCCCGGCAAGCAGCTGCCGCAGGAGCGCATGCAGCTGATTCATGCTGCGGGTTCTACTGTTGGACAGATTTGTTCGTCGCTCGTCGAGTAGTCCGAGAATCTCGGCGGGACCCTCCGGGTCGACCGGGCGGGCGTCGCCCTGCAGCGCGGCCACACACGCCGCCGCGGCTGCGTCGATGCGGTCGTTCTTGCGGCGGCCGCCGCGGGAGAGTTCCCGCACCCGGGCGGTGGCGGTGGTCGGAACGTCGAGGGTGACCTCCCCGAGGACGAGCAGCCACTGCGCCAGGTGATGTCCGAGGCCGTAGGCATTCTCGACCGCCCACTGGCGTTGCGGCCAGGACTTGGCCCAGGCAATCAGCGTCTTGTAGCCGGTGAGGGTGGCGTCGATACGGATCGAGCCGAGGTCGGTGTTGGTGGCCGGGTCGACCGCGGTGGCGGTGTGGGTGGACTTGTGCGGGTCGATGCCGATGACGATCATGGAAGACGGTCCCTTCTCTGTCAGGATGGGATCCGCGGAGGACAATCCGATTTCAAGTACCTCTCACAGCAGCTTGGGGTCACGCCTCTCTTCAGTCACTCCGCGAACGCAGACAACGCCTCGAGCGCCCTCGGACCTTTCATCCGGCTGTTCGACGAGACGTTCACCCTCGATACGGTCCGCGCCGAAGAAATTCGGCTTCGAGTCGACGGCACAGACGGATTCACGATGGAGGGCACCAACAGCCTCGCCAGGATCAGCCGGCCGTTCGAAGAGTTGGTGTCGGCGACCATGGGTAATCATCACCAGTACCCGGACGGCTTCGCCCTCTACACCGGAACCCTGTTCGCGCCGACCGTCGATCGCGACGTGGCCGGGCAGGGCTTCACACACAAAACCGGCGACGTCGTCACCATCCGCAGCAAGCGCCTCGGCGCCCTGATCAACCAGGTCGGTGCCACCGAGACCCTGCCCGAATGGTCCTTCGGAATACGCCACCTGCTCGACTACCTCCACGCCCACCCTCCAACCGAGGTGCCCGTCCCCGCGACCGCGTAGGCCACCGACCCGGCCGCGACTCCCGGAGGGGGCGCGCTGCCTCAGTCTTGACCTTCGCCAAGCTGAGGCGCAGGTCGGATCCGAGAAGTCCGACCTGGTATATCGCGGGGTCCGTCATGGTGTGCGCCGGTTCGGCTCGCGGGTCAGGCTTTGTCGGAGGTGACGATGGTGTCGGCCATCTGTTCGAGGACCTTGACGATCGCCCAGTTGTCCTCGCCGGGGAACATCGTCTTGCCGGTCTGGAACAGCTGATTGGCGAGAGCCGTGGACGGCATCGGGACGGCGGCCTCGCGGGCGAGGTCGAGGGTGAGTCCGAGGTCCTTCCACGTCACGGCGATGTGGCTGCCGGTGTCGACGAAGTCGCGGTCGATGACGAACGAAGTCGTCCGCTTGAAGAGGGTCGAGCCGACGACACTGCTGCCGAGGACGTCGAGAAGTACCTCGGCCTTGACGCCGGCCTTTGCGCCGAGGACGAGGGCTTCGAAGGTTCCCTGGAAGGTGACTCCGACGAGGGCCTGCATGCAGGCTTTGACGACCTGGCCGGCGCCGATCTCTTCACCGACATGGAAGATCCCGTTCTCGTCTCCGACGGCGCGCAGGACGTCGAGGTTTTCGTCGAAGACTGCTTTGGGTCCGGAGGCCATGAGGGTGAGGGTCCCGGCGTTGGCGCCGGGTAGGCCGCCGCTGACGCCGGAGTCGATCATGTGGATGCCCTTGCCGGACAGTCGTGCTGCGATGTCCTGGGCTTGCTGCTTGCCGATGGTGGCGGTCAGGATGACCGCCGCTCCGGGGCGCAGGGTCTCGATGAGGCCGTTCTCGCCGAAGAGGACGTCCCGGACGTGCTCATCGTTGACGACCATGACGAAAACAACGTCGGCGCCCTCGCCGACCTCGGCGTTGGTGGCGGCGGCGATCCCGCCCTCGGCGACGAGTCGTTGCTTGGGTTCGTCGCGGATCATCGGCGCACTGTCGGAGAAGTTACCGAGGGTCGCACGACCACCTCGACGCAGCACGGCCGGACCTGTTGGCGTTCACCACATTTCCCAAGCAGATTTGGAAACAGATCTGGAGCAACAATCCGCAGGAGCGCCTCAATAAGGAAATCCGCAGGAGAACCGATGTGGTCGGAATCTTCCCGGATCGTACCGCCCTGATCCGGCTCGTCGGTGCGGTCCTGGCCGAACAACACGACGAGTGGATCGAAGGGCGCCGCTATCTCGGCCTGGACGTTCTGGCCCGCTCCCGCAACAAGCCCACCGACAGCAGCACCGAGTCCACCGAGGAGGTGACACCGGCCTTGACTGCCTGACTCACCAACGAGGAGTCACGCGACGACCCTCGTACACCACCCCCATGGACTTGACCCCCGGAGCGTGAGCTCAGAAGGTTCATACCCATGTTGGCGTGCGAGGAGGACAAGCGTGAGCGATCGAACCACGGCAGACCTCGAGCGTGAACTCGTCATGCTCGCCACCGTCCGCGCACCTACCTCCGGGACGCGGAGGGTAAGGATGTGCGTGCGGATTCCGACCGCCGCCGTCGACCAGGTGCTCGATGAACTCGACAGACACGATCGGCGCCGGCGATGTGGACCTCGACCGTCCACCCGCGGCCGCCGGCGAGGGGGGCGACGGAGAAGGCGTCGTCCGGGTACGCGTGCAGACGCGGAGTCGATCATCAGCAGCGTCGACATGTCGGTGGTTGTTGAAGATGTCATGGCCGTCCTACCCCATAGCGCTCCCCGGGAACCCGACCATCACCGGTCCCCGTGACATGAGTCGGGCGGCGCACCCGCGAAGCGAACTTCGGATCTCTGGCCTGCTGCGTCCTCTAATTACGCCGCAGTGTCAGAATTCCGCAAAGACGGTGCGCACCCATTCGAGCGCGTCGTTGTTCGGCAGTGAGCCGTCGCTAGCGTCGTGCCGACCGTAGTTTCCGATTCGCTCGGCCCCGAGCGTCCGGAGCATCTCGTCGATGATCTCGCTGCCGTGGCTGTAGGTCTCATAGCTGCTGTCGCCAAGCCCGAAGATCGAGTATCGGATTCCGTTCAGATCTGGTGACTCCGCTTCGAGTGCCTCGAAGAACGGTAATGCGCCGCTGGGAAGTTCCCCGTCGCCGTGGGTTGAGCACACGATGATGTACGAGTTGTCGGTGTCGAACTTCGAGATGTCGAAGTCCGTCATGTCGATTGTCTCGGCGTCGTGTGCTCTGTCGAGTTCGTCGACGAGATCTTCGGCTATCATTTCGGCGTTTCCGGATTCGGTTCCGAACAGAATGATTGTCTTGCTCATAGGACGCTCCTCGTTTCAGGAAGTGATGGGAGGCTGGATATCGAGTGCGCTGGCCCCCGGTTTGAATACCGAGTTGCTGCGCTCGGCGTAGGAGGCGATTATCGTGTCGCTGACCATACGTGCGTCAACCCGATTTTCCGGAATGGTTCCGCGTGGTCCGCGTCGTAGCCAGCCGACGCAGAACAAGTTGTCGCCGAGGATTCCGCGTTCGAGGTCGATATGTTCGATGTGCTCGTGGTCTGCTCGGCGGAGGGGAGCGGTATCGTGTTCGGCGAATCCGATTGCAGTGCAGACAGCGTCGGCAGGCATCGAAACGGTGGAACGGCTGCCGTCCATCGCCAGCAGGACGATGCCCGACACTGAATCGACTCCGGTGAGCTCGATTGGTTCCCATCCGAAGTGGAACCGCACGACGCGGCCGGCAGCGTCGTCGGATCCCGCCGCCAGAGTGGCGATCGCCTCGTGACGAGTCGACTGCTCGTCGGGTTCGACCTCGACACCGTGTGCTTCGAACGCAACATCGGAGAGCTTTTCCAGCTCGCGCACCATCGCGACATCGAACTTGGCCTGTGCCGGTTGTGATCGTCCGACGATGTCGATCTCACGAACGGGCCCAGCAGTGATGGCGTCGACGACGTCGTTCGCGATCCCGAGTGCTCGCAGCTGCTCGGCGGGGGTCAGGAATAGGCGGAGCAGGTCGATGGCGACGTTGCCGTGTCCGACGATGAGGACTCGGCGACCCAGGCTCAGGTCATCGACCTTCTCCTCCGGATGCCCGTTGATCAACCGGGTCAGTCGGCCGGCGCCGTACACGCCCGACAGTTCGGCTCCCGGCAGTGGCCCGCCCGGGCCGGCGAGGGCGCGATCAGCGTGCAGCCCGGTGGCCAGGACGACGATGTCGAAGGACCCTCGCAGTTGACCGAGTGTGAGATCGCCGTCGCCTTCGATCGTGGATATCAAGGTGGAACCGACGAACCGAATCGACTCACGCTGGAAGAGTCGATCGAACTGTTTGGACACCGCGCGTGTCCCAGGGTGATCGGGAGCTACACCGTAGCGAACCAGACCGTACGGAGTGTCGAGGCGGTCGAACACGACGATGTCGGATTCTCGCCAGCGCTTGCGAAGGAACTGCGCCAGGTAGCAGCCCGACGGTCCGCTGCCTACAATCGCGACGGACGGCTGTCTTGCGCCGGCTCCCGGTGTGGTCATGGTGGTGCCCCTCGCCGTGGTTTCTCTTGCAATGGGTGTCGCGGATGACAATGTCGCGATCGGTTCGCCACACGCATCAGCTATAAGCAGAATATGGCGTGCTCGAAGGTGGACGCCTTTTCTTCAACCGGCTAGGTGGAAAGGGAACCTGCGCCCAGTTTGGCTGCTCCGCCGGGAGATCCCAGATTCTCGAAGAAGTTGGCGTTGATCGTGGTGTATTCGTTCCACTCTTCAGGTAAGTCGCTTTCGAAGAAGATGGCCTCGACGGGGCAGGCAGGTTCGCATGCTCCGCAATCGACGCACTCGTCGGGCTGTATGTACAGCATGTTTGTGCCCTGGTAAATGCAGTCGACAGGGCATTCCTCGATGCAGGCCTTATCCATGATGTCGACGCAGGGCTCAGCAATCACGTAGGTCACGAGCTCGAACCAGTATTTGTAGTTATAAAAGGAGGTTCGATTCGATTCAAAACTGTTCGGGAAATTTCGGTCATGTCGTGGCGTTCGACGACTTTGATGCGTTCGCGGCCTTCTTCTTCGCCGAGGGAGCGTTCGTGTGCGTCGAGGCGATACCAGCCGTCCCAGGTGGTGAAGGGGACGTGCTTGTCTTCGAGGAACTTCACCACCGCTGCTTCGTCGGGTTCGGTGGCGCCTTGGAAGGTGGGTGCGTCTTCGAGGAGGTTGGCGACGGTTTCGTTGGCGTCGCCTTTGGTGTGGCCGATGAGGCCGACGGGTCCGCGTTTGATCCAGCCGGTGACGTAGGTGGCGGGTATGTAGGTGGCGGTGGAGGATGCGGCTGGAGTGGAACCTGCGGGATGACCCGAAGAGGCAAGCACGCGGCCGGCTTCGTTGGGAATGGTGCCGGCTTGGTCGTCGAAGGGGAGTTGGCTGATGTTCTGGGAGAGGTAGCCGACAGCGCGGTAGACGGCTGTCACGTTCCAGTCGTTGTATTTTCCGGTGCCGCGGACGTTGCCGGTGCCGTCGAGTTCGGTGCGTTCGGTGCGTAGTCCGGTGACGTTGCCGTTGTCGCCGAGGATTTCGGTGGGGGATTCGAAGAAGTGCAGGAAGAGTTTATGGGGTCGGGTGCCGATGTCGCGGATGGCCCAGTCCTGGAGGGTGTTGGCGACCATGTCGACCTGTTTGGAGGCGCGGCGGGCGGCTTCGGAGCCTTCGTCGTAGTCGATGTCTTCGGGGTTGACGATGACTTCGATGTTGGGGGAGTGGTCGAGTTCGCGGAGTTCGAGGGGGGTGAATTTCGCTTGTGCGGGTCCGCGGCGTCCGAAGACGTGGACTTCGAGGGCTTTGTTGGCTTTGAGGCCTTGGTAGACGTTGGCGGGGATTTCGGTGGGGAGCAGTTCGTCGCCGGTTTTGGCGAGGACGCGTGCGACGTCGAGGGCGACGTTGCCGACGCCGAGGACGGCGACTTTTTCGGCGTCGAGGGGCCAGGTGCGGGGGACGTCGGGGTGGCCGTCGTACCAGGAGACGAAGTCGGCGGCGCCGTAGGAGCCGTTCAGGTCGATGCCGGGGATGTTGAGGTCGCGGTCGGCGTTGGCGCCGGTGGAGAAGATGACGGCGTCGTAGTAGGTCCGGAGGTCGTCGAGGGTGATGTCGGTGCCGTAGTCGATGTTGCCGAGGAGGCGTACCTGGGGTTTGTCGAGGACTTTGTGGAGGGCGGTGATGATGCCTTTGATGCGGGGGTGGTCGGGTGCGACTCCGTAGCGGATGAGGCCGAAGGGTGCGGGCATGCGTTCGAAGAGGTCGATGCTGACGCCGGGTCCGCTGACATTGTGGTCGGACTTGATGAGCGCGTCGGCGGCGTAGATGCCTGCCGGTCCGGCACCGACGATGGCTACTCGGAGTGGGCGAGTCTGATCAGTCATCTCTACTCGATGTCACTTTCTCGATGGTGGATGTCATCCACGCGGTTGTCTTGCTGAAAGAGAGTGTTCTGTTCGGTCTGTTCACTTCTCGCGCGGCAACATGTCGCCGAAGGCCATGCGCACGAGCAACTCTGCAATCCCGTCGGCGCTTTCCGCGCCGGTCGGCTGGTACCATGCAGTGGACCAGTTCGCTGCCCCGATGATGAGCAGTCTGAGTACGCGAGCGTCGATGTCCGGTGCCAGGAAGCCGTCGGTCTTCGCGTCTTCGATCAACGCCGAGAAGTAGTGCCCGTACGAGCGATGCAGTTCGATCGCTGGGCCCTGCACCTCGGCTGGAGCTTGCCCCAGCGTCCGTATGCTGGCGCGCGCAATGTCGTTCTTGGTGAGCATGTACCGCATGTGCGCTGCGATCGCTGCTCCGAGGCGGTCCTGCGAAGTGGCATCCTGACCAAGGGATTGGACGGCGTCTTCCACGTATGCGTGAGTTTCGACGATGCCACGTGTCATGAGATCTCGAATCAGGTCTTCCTTGTTCTCCATGTAGTAGTACAGGCTGCCTGCCTTGACGCCAGCTGCTTTGGCGATGTCTGCCAATGTGGTTGCCGCGTAGCCTCTTTTGGCTAGGACGCGGGCAGCGCCTTGCATTATGCGTTCTTTCGTGGATTCCCCGCGAGGTGTGGTTGCGGGGGTGTCTTTCGGACGCCTGGCCTCTTTCATGATGCTCAGACTATCGACGGTAGGAGACATGTATGTCATTCTAACCTAGGTCTAGTTTAGAAACCAAGGAGATGCCCGATGACCGAACGACTGTTCGAACCGGATGTAGTTCAGTGCCCGTTCCCGCAATATCGGAAGATGCAGGACGAGTGCCCCGTCTACCAGGTTCCTGATGACGACCTATATCTGGTCCTTGGATACGACGACTGTGTCGACGTCCTCACCAGCCCTGATGTCTATTCCTCGAAGGCCGGCCCCGGCCTGCGTCAGAAGCAGAGCCCCGCAGCTAAAGCGGTTCTTGCGCAGGGGCATCGAATCGTACGTACTCTGCTGACCAACGATCCTCCGTCGCATCGGCGGTACCGGCGAATCGTCAACAAAGCCTTCACGCCCCGCCGGATCGCTGCGCTGGCGCCGGAAGTGACGAGTACCGTACAGGAGCTGATCTCCAAGCTCGAGCAGAACGAATCCGTCGATTTCGTCAGGGATTTCGCTCAGCCCTTGCCGCTGATCGTCATAGCCGACTTTCTCGGTGTGCCGCGTGACGACCTGGACATTTTCAAGCGATGGTCCGACGACGCCGCTGAGGTACTCGGCGGTACGCTGTCCGAGCAGCGGCAGATCGAAGTGAACACTTCCCTGACCGAACTGCTCCAATACTTTGCGGATCGCGCGGATGACCGCCGCGCAGCGCCGTCGTCGGACTTTCTGGGGGCCCTGGTCGAGGCCGAGGACGGCCAGTTGACGACAGAAGAAATCATCGCCATCGCGTATGTCGTGCTCGTTGCAGGTAACGAGACAACGGTGAATCTGCTGTCCTCGACGCTGTTGATGCTGCTCGAGCGGCCGGCCATCATGGCGCGAGTCCGTGCTGATCGATCGCTGATTCCATCCGCCGTAGAGGAGGCGCTGCGGTTGCAGTCGCCGATTCAAGGCTTTCCGCGGGTGGCGACGGTGGACACCGAGATCAAGGGCGTACCTGTGCCCGCCGGTTCGCGTGTGATGGTGATGATCGGTGCCGCGAACAGGGACCCCGACCATTTCGAGCATCCCGACGACGTCAATCTCGAAAGTGCTAAGAGCGCGCATATCTCGTTCGGAAAAGGTATTCATTTCTGCGTGGGCGCGGCATTGTCGCGACTGGAAGCCGAGATCGCCCTGAACGCGCTTTTCGACCGTTTCGGGTCGATCGAGTTCGCCCGAGCCGATTTCGAACCGGCGTATGCGGACAACGCGATCCTGCGTTCGCTTCTGGGGCTCCCCATCGTGCTTCGGGAGTAGAAATTTACGAGACGATTGGATACAACATTGCGATCTGCAGAGTATCCAGTTAGGCTCGGAGAACATCGTGTGATGCAGGTCTCAACGCATGTCATCGTCATGCCGGAGCCGTCGAATTCAGCAGATCCTTTCAATCACAACAAGATCGAGGTAGAGCTATGGGCGCACTGGACGGAAAAGTTGCACTGATCACCGGCGCGGGACGTGGTATGGGCGCTTCGCACGCGAAGGTTCTGGCCGCGAAGGGCGCAGCGGTGGTCATGCTCGACGGACCGGGACCCGTGCCGACGGCTGAATACGCCATGTCCACGGCCGAATCCATCCAGGCCGGGGCCGCCGAGATTCGCGACAAGGGCGGACGCGCGTTGGCGATCGAAGGTGATGTCCGATCGCAGGACGACCTCGACGGTGCCGTGGCGAAGGCTGTCTCGGAATTCGGAAAGCTCGATCTGCTGGTAGCCAACGCCGGAATCTGGGGAGAGCTTGCACCGATCTGGGAAATGTCGGAAGAGGCATGGCAGGAAACGATCAACATCAACCTCTCCGGACCGTGGCGCACTGTCAAGGCTGCGGCTCCCCAGATGATCGAGAACGGCGTGGGATCGATCGTGTTGATCTCGTCCGTGGTGGGCATCGGAGAGGGCCTGCCGGGTTCGGCAAACTATGCCTCGGCAAAGCACGGTGTCATCGGGTTGTTGCGCACGGCTGCAATGGAACTGGGACCGTTGAATATTCGTGTGAACGCGGTCTGCCCCGGATTCATTCGCACCGGGCTTCACGGATGGCAGGGTGCTGTCGATCTGATGGCCGGCCATCCCGGGGGTACAGAGGCGGACCTGATTCAGGCGGGTCACAACTACGGCATCCTGAAGGGGCGAGGTCCACTCGAGCCGGGCCACGTGAGTGAAACGGTTGCGTTCCTTCTGTCGGACGAAGCATGGGCCGTCACCGGCACGATCGTTCCGGTCGATGCGGGTCACACCATCCTGCCGCGTATCAATCCCTCACCGGCCTACTGATCGGCAACGAGAACTCCTGTAGTGGAGCGCGGTCCTGTGGCATCTGCCGCAGGACCGTGCTTGGCGTCTGTGCAGTGTGCCTGATCTGTCTGATTCGGGACTCTGTATTCGAATGATGTTAGCGTTCAAATGGATTCGCAGACACAAATTGAATACAAGTTTGACTAACATAGTGACGACCATTACATTCGCCTCGACGGTGCGCTCGGGTGCCGCAGTCCCGAGGGAGTCGAAGATGACCCGCGATCGACACGGACACCCACCATGTACGAAAGCATCGATCGTGGGATTGCTGACCAACCCCATGCTCATCGTTGTCGTCGCTCTGCTAATCGTGACGTCGATCGTGTACCCGAACTTCTGCTCGCCCGTCAATCTACCGCGATCGTGATCGCCGCGGTGCCGTGGACGTGTGGTTCCACCGCCGTCGAACGTCCTGAGTCGACCCCGACACCAGTACGGCGCCCGCCGATCAGCGGGCGCCGTTCTCGTCTTCACTCTCTAGGGACGTAGTACCGATCTCAACATGTCGAGCACGGCCGGGTCCTCGATCGTGGCCGGCACCGTTGAATCTCCGCGATCGGCAATCTCTCGCATAGACTTTCGGAGGATCTTCCCGGATCTCGTCTTGGGAAGACCGTCGACGACGACGATGTCCTTCGGGGTTGCGATTGCCCCGATGTCGGCGCGTACCGACCTGATGAGCTCGGCGACGAGTTCCGAATGATCTTGCTGCCAACCGGATCGCAGTACTACGAATCCCCGGGGGATCTGGCCTTTCAGCGCGTCTGCCGCGCCGATGACGGCACACTCGGCCACTGCCGGATGTGCCGCGAGGACTGCCTCGATGGATCCGGTCGACAACCGGTGCCCTGCGACGTTGATGACGTCATCCGTTCGGCCCATGACGAAGAGGTATCCGTCCTCGTCGATGTGGCCGCCGTCTCCGGTCAGGTAGTACCCGTCGAATGTCGACAAGTAGGACCGGACGAACCGGTCGTCGTCACCCCACAGCGTCGGGAGAGTGCCAGGCGGTAACGGGAGGCGAATGCAGATGGCCCCTTCCACTCCCGCCTCGACTTCCTGTCCGTGCTCGTCGAGTATCCGGACGTCGAAACCCGGCACCGCCACGCTCGGTGATCCGGGTTTGATCGGCATCGGATCGAAGCCTCGAAGATTCGCTGCGATCGGCCAACCGGTCTCGGTCTGCCACCAATTGTCCACGACCGGGATTCCGAGGAGATCCGTGGCCCAGGAATAGGTGTCGGGATCGAGGCGCTCTCCGGCGAGGAACAGATTGCGAAGGGACGTGACATCGTGATCGGCGATGAGCTCTCCGTCCGGATCAACGCGTTTGATCGCCCTGATCGCGGTCGGCGCCGCGAGCAGCCCCTGGACGGAATGCTCGGCGATCACCCGCCAGAACGCACCCGCATCCGGTGTCCCCACGGGCTTTCCCTCGTAGAGAACCGTAGTGGCGCCGGAGATGAGTGGCGCGTAGACGATGAACGAATGGCCCACCACCCAGCCGATGTCGGACGCCGACCACCACACCTGTCCCGGGTGGATGTCGTACACGTTGGGCAACGCCCAGGCCATCGCGAGGGCATGACCACCGTTATCACGCACCACGCCCTTGGGTCGGCCGGTGGTGCCGGACGTGTAGAGAATGTACAGCGGATCGGTTGCGCGTACGGTCACCGGAGCAGCGGGATGAGTTGCGCCGCTGCGAATAACGTCCGACCAGTCGTATTCCCTCGAGTCTTCGAGGGTGGCGGGTAGTTGTGGTCGCTGGACAAGTACCAGGGCATTGGGCCGGTGCGTCGAGATGGTGAGGGCCTCGTCGACCATCTTCTTGTAGTCGAGCACGCGGCCGGGCTCGATGCCGCACGACGCGGTGACGACGACGATGGGGCGAGCGTCGTCGATGCGGGCCGCGAGTTCGCGCGGTGCGAATCCGCCGAACACCACCGAGTGGACGGCGCCGAGGCGAGCGCACGCCAGCATCGCTACGACGGCCTCGGGAATCATCGGCATGTAGATGACGACGCGATCGCCGGCGCCGACCCCGAGATCACGTAGTCCTCCGGCGAAGGCGCCGACCTGCTCGAGGAGTTGGTCGTAGGTCAGGGTCGCCGAGGTCCCCGTGACCGGACTGTCGTAGATGATGGCGGCCCGGTCGCCGTGACCGGCGAGAACGTGTCGATCCACCGCGTTGTAACAGGTGTTCAACGTCCCGTCGGTGAACCATCTGTGCAGGGGAGCGCGATCGGAATCCAGCATCTTCGTCGGCGGTGTCACCCAATCGACGAGGCTGATGTGTTGAGACCAGTACCCCTCGGGGTCGGACAACGCGAGTCTTCGTGCGGTGTCGTAGCGTTCGCTCATCGTCCCGTCCAGACAGGTTGGCGCTTCTCTGCGAATGCGCGGGGGCCCTCGGCCGCATCGTCGCTGCGATAGACTTTCTCGTACACTGCGTTCGCGAATGCGACGGCGTGACTCGAACCGAGCTCGGTCGAGATCTCGACGAGCTTCTTTCCCGCCGCGACGCTGAGCGGTGCATTTGACGCCACGGTCTCGGCGACGGCGAGAGCCTCGTCGAGGAGTCTGTCTCCTGGTACGACGCGATTGACGAAACCCACCTCGTATGCACGCTGTGCAGTCATCGGCTCGCCGGTGATCAGCAGTTCCATCATGACGCGTTTGGACATGAGGTCGATCAGTGGCGCTGCCCAGGGCGCACCGCGACCGCGCTTGACTTCACTGATGCCGAACACTGCGGTATCCGCCGCGATACAGAGATCGACATCCTGTACGAGGCGAAATCCGCCCGCGAGCGCGAAGCCGTTGACCGCCCCGATCACCGGTTTGATCACGTGGCCCTTGGAGCTGAGAAGCAAACTCCATTCCTCGGGTGGAATCTGCACCGCCTCCGAGGCCATCTCCTTGAGGTCTCCGCCCGCACAGAACGCTGTTCCGTTCGCAGTCAGGATCGCGCACCGAAGTTCAGGGTCGGCTTCGTAGTCATCGAAGACGTCTCGTAGTCGTTGTCTCAGTGCGGCATTGAGAGCGTTTCGCTGTGCGGGTCGATTCAGCGTGACGATCAGGACATGCCCGCGATTTTCGACGAGGCAGATGTCTTCGGTCATCGGGCCGCACCGCCACGAACGGTGGACTTCACTCCGGTGTTGCCCCTGTTGACGCCGACGAGAGTCGCGTATCGGGGGTCCGTGCCCAGGTACTCTCCGAGGCGCGGTCCGGCGGCTTCGAGTCCGCCGTCCACTGCAAGATATTGTCCGGTGACGAAGGACGATTCGCGCGAACCGAGGAAGTAGATGGCGCGGGCGAGATGTTCGGGTTCGCCCACGAACGGCAGCGGCTGAGCGCGGGCCAGTTCACTGCCGTCGAATTGCCGCGAGGCGGACGGATTGAGCGGTGTCGCAATGGCGCCGGGACACACACAGTTCACCCGAATGCGATCCGGTCCGAGTTCTGTCGCGAACACCCTGCTCATGTGCAGCACACTGGCTTTGGCGGCGGAATATGCCTGGAGTCCCGCGTCTCCGGTGAGTGCTGCCAGAGATGCGAGGTTGACAATCGACCCACCCGTTCCTTGCTCACGCATGACTCGTGCGGCGTGCTTCACGCCGAGAAAGACTCCGCGACTCAGGACGGCGAACGTGTAGTCCCAGTCCTCGACCGACGTTTCCGTGACGGATCCGAAGGCACCGCCGATGCCCGCGTTGTTCACTACGCAGGCAAGCGCGCCGTTGAACGACGCAGCGTGTGCCACAGCGTGTTCGACGTCCGGCTCGCTCGAGACGTCCGCTTGCACGAAGGACAGGCGGCCGTCGCTCGATTCTTGTTCGTATTCGGCGACGAGCGACTTTCCGGACGCCTCGTTCAGATCGGCCGCCACTACGGTCCAGCCCCGGTCGAGAAAAAGTCTCACCGTCGCGCGGCCGATTCCACTGGCGCCGCCGGTGATCAGAACCGTATCGATGTGTGGACTGATCGCTGAGTTGTTCATGGTGCTCACTTCTTTCGGGTAAAGAAGCCCCGAACCCGGTCGCGGGTCGCGGGGTCGGAGTAGAGGTTTCGCATCGTGTCCTCGTAGTTCACGGGAATTTCGTAGCTCCGGAACGTTCGCTTGTACTCCGCGACGATCTCGGGCCCGTTGGCCGCGAACTGGCCGAGTAGCTCCTGGGCTCTGGTGTGAAGCGATTCTGTGTCCACAACCTCGAACACGAGACCGACCGACCGCGCGTAGTCCGCGGCGATGAGTTCACCGGAGAACAGTAGATACTTCAGGACCGGCAGGGGTACCTGACCGAACAGAGCCGGCCCGACCAAACCGTCGATAAGGCCGACCTTCGTCTCCGGGGTTCCGAACTTCGAACGGGGAGAGGCGATGATGAAATCGCAGGAGATCGCGGTCGCGAATCCGCCGCCGCAGCAGAAGCCGTCGACGACAGCGATCGTCGGCTTCCGGCATGCGCGAATGGCCTCGAACGGAAGGCTGTCACGGAATTTCCACAGGTCCCAGGAGGGCGGATCCCCTTCGATGTAGCCCAACATCTCCTTGAGGTCGCCACCGACGGCGAAATGATCTGCGTCAGAATCGACTATCACGCCTCCGACGGAGGAATCCACCTCGGCCTCACGGATCGCGGACCGGAGTTCCGCATAGAACTCGGTATTGAACGCGTTGCGTCCGCCCGCGCGACTCAAGGTGATGGTCGCGATACCGTCCTCTCCGCGGATGCGTAGGTGCTCGTAATTCTGAAGTGACATGGATCCGCCGCTCCTGTTCTCGGACGATCTGTCGGTGTGACCACACCGTCGCCGCCTGTCGGTCCTACTTACTATGCAGTGGTCATCCATGGCCATTCGAGCACGCGCTGCAGTTGCCGTCAACATTGGCTGCAACATTGTGAGCACTAGATTCGGCAACTCGTTGACGCAGTCCGATCTCTTGGCGTACATTGGCTACAATATTGCCGCCACAGTGCGCCATTGCTGCCGTCTGGAGAAATAATGTCAATCGATGACCACTTCCCTCACCTGACCAGAGATGCGGACCTACGACGCGCCGTCCGCGGTCTGTGCTCGAGATTTGATGTTGCGTACTGGGATCAGAAGGACGCAGATCAAGAGTTTCCCGAGGAATTCTTCCGGGCGTTCGCCGATTCGGGATTCTTGGGTACCTTCATCCCCGAAGAGTACGGCGGCGGTGGGGGATCGACCGCGAACATGGTGGCCATTCTCGAAGAGGTCGGTGCCAGCGGCGGCGGGCTCAACGCATGCAGCACGGTCCACACGCCACTGCTGTGCGCGCCGACCATCCTCGCCTTCGGTACCGAAAAGCAACGCACTGAACTTCTTCCCCAGATCGCGGCAGGCAAGCTGTACACGACGTTCGGCGTCACCGAACCCGACGCGGGGACCGATACCACCCGAATCGCGATGAAGGCCGTCGACGACGGTACGTCTTGGCGCATCAGCGGAACCAAGGTCTGGAATACCGGCGCCATGCGCGGTGACAAGGTGTTGCTGCTGGCCCGCACGTCCGAACCCGCCGAAGGTGAACGCCGCGGACTGGGAATTACACTGTTCCTCGCGGATCTGAATTCGGAGACAGTAGAGATCCGGCCCATTCCGAAGATCGGCCGCAATGCCGTCGCATCATGTGAGGTGTTCTTCGAAGGAACCAAGGTGCCCTACGAAGATGTGATAGGCGAAGTCGGGCAGGGCTTCTACCATCTCCTGCACAGCCTTAACAGCGAACGACTGTTCGTGGCCGCGGAAACAGTGGGGCTCGGCCGATGGGCGCTGGCCGCGGCGACACAGTACAGCCTCGACCGCGTCGTGTTCGGCCGTCAGATCGGAAAGAACCAGGGCGTCCAACACCCTCTCGCGAAAAGCTACCTGGACCTGCTGGCCGCCGCAGAGGTGCTGTACCGGGCCGTCGACGAGTACGAGGTTCGCGGGGGGGCTGCGATCGGTTCGCTGGCCAATGCCGCGAAATATCTGTGCAGTGAGGCTGCAGTCTCGTCGACCGATGCCGCCATGCAGGTCTTCGGCGGTTACTCGTTTTCCCGCGAGTATCACATCGGTCGACAGTGGATCGAATCCCGACTTCCTCGCGTCGCTCCGGTGAACAACCAGATGATTCTGAATTTCATCGCAGAGCGCACCCTCGGCCTACCGAAGAGCTACTGAGCCATGACAATCGAACGAACACACGGCAAGCCCGATGGGGCGCTTCGCGTCGGACAGTTCACCGGATGGCACGGGGACCGTACCGACGGAATGGCGGAGTTGCTCGAAAGCGGCGTCGAGATTCTGACCGGCGACTACCTGGCCGAGCTCACGATGCTGGTCTTGGCCAAGAACGAACACCGAGGTGGTAAGGGATACGTCTCGGCGTTCGTGGATGTGCTGGCGCTGCATCTAGACGAGATTGCCGAGGGCGGAATCAAGGTGGTCACCAATGCCGGTGGACTCGATGCCCCCGGTCTTGCTGCAGCAATTCGAGAACTCTGTGCCGAGCGCGGAGTGTCGCTGAGTGTCGCTGCCGTCATCGGTGACGACGTACGCGACGTACTGAACGAACGAGACGACCTCGAATTGGTGAACATCGATACGGGGGTCGCACTGGATCTGTCAGAGCACCGTGTGTTGACCGCGAATGCGTACCTCGGCGCGTGGCCGATCGTCGAGGCGCTGCATCGAGGTGCCGACATCGTCGTCTGTCCTCGTACGACCGATGCATCTCTGGTGGTCGGAGCGGCCGCGTGGAAATTCGGCTGGACGCCGACCGATTACGATCAACTCGCCGGCGCGGTGGTTGCCGGCCACATCATCGAGTGCGGCGCGCAGGCAACCGGCGGGAACTTTTCTTTCTTCGCAGAGCACGGCGATCTCGGACTTCCCGGGATGCCGCTCGCGGACATCTCGCAAGACGGTTCGGCCATCATAGGCAAGAGCGTCGACAGTGGGGGACTGGTCACCACTGACACCGTGCTTGCGCAACTGTTCTACGAGGTCAACGGTCATGCCTACCAGAACCCGGATGTTGTCACGGATCTGACGAGCGTGCATGTCGAGAGCGCAGGTGCGGATCGTGTACGGGTCTCGGGAACAGTGGGATTCGCGCCGACGTCGACGGCGAAGTTGTCGCTGACGTTCGAGGGTGGGTATCGGAACACCATGACGATCGGGCTCACCGGCGCGAACCTGAAGAACAAGATCGACTGGATTCGTCGGCAGGTCGAGGCCGAAATCGGCAAGCCCGAGTCTTTCGACGAATGCCGCTGGGCCACGATAGGTCCAGCGAATGTTGACGGCACCTTTGAGGAGGCGACCGCCTGGCTCGTGCTCACCGTCCGCGACAAGGAACGCAGCCGTGTCGACCGGGCACATTTCTCCAGCCGGATCGTCTCCATTGCAACATCGAGTGTCCCCGGGTTCTACATGACCACGCCGCCGCAGTCGGAGCGCCTGTTCGGAGTCCAGTGGCCGTCGCTGATCGAGAAGAATCTGGTTCACGCGTCCGTGCTGGTCGATGACGGGTCGCACATTCCGGTGGCGTGGCCCGCTTGGGACGATGCTGCCGCTGAGCCCTACCCGATCGCTGAGAACGATCGTCCGGACGTCACCGGTTCCGATTCCGATCTCGGGGCAACGGCGCCTGCGATGCTGGGCGCGTTCGTGGGAACACGATCCGGAGACAAAGCCGGATCTGCCAACCTCGGTGCGTGGGCACGTGATGATGCAACATTCCGTTGGCTCGACACATTTCTCACAGTCGACCGTCTGCGATTGCTCATGCCGGAGTTGGCCGACCTGCGAGTTGAGCGATTCGTGTTCTCGAATCTGCGCGGAATGAACTTCATGATCTACCAGTACCTGGGCGATGGCGTTTCGGCCTGCACCCGAATCGACCCTCAGGGCAAAGGTCTCGGCGAATACCTGGCCAGCCGGTTGGTCGATGTTCCGGTGGCCCTGTACTCAGCTGAGGATGGGAATCAGCCGATCGAGTGATGCCTTGCGGTGGCGGCGAGCGATATCGACGAGTAGGTCGTTGTCGCCCGCCGCGAGCGCGGCGATCATGTCATCGTGATCGGACACCACCACATGCCGATCCGAGAGCGCATTGATCGACAGTGACTGATACGCCAGCGTCATTCGGCCGATCGTCGCCAGCTGGCCCTTCAGCAGGGTCAGTGACGAATGTTCCGTGACGGCGTCGTGAAACGCTCGGTTTAGCCGGATGACCTCGCCGGAATTCTCGTCGGTGCGGATCTCGTCGTTGATCTTCCGCAGCCGCGTGAGGTCGTCCTCGCACATCGGCGGAAGACTCCGCAGGACCTCGGACTCGAGAAGTTCGCGAATCAAGTACAGCTGCCGCATTTCGTCGGATGTGAACCGAGTGACGAAGTAGCCTCGATTGCGTTCGTATCGCACGATGCCCTCCACCGCGAGAACCTGAAGTGCCTCGCGGATCGGGCCTCGACTGATTCCCAGTTGGTGCGCGAGGTCTTCCTGACGTACCTGTTCGCCGGGAAGCAGAACGCGCTGTAGCACCAGTTCGCGTATATCGATCGCCGCGCGAACAACCGCACCACCGCGGGTTTCCCTAGTCGACACGGCCGCAATATTGTCGGCTATCATGGATCCAATCCTACGAGATTGCTCCACACTGCGCAATCGTCACCGCCGTGCAGTTATACACGGGTGTCAGAAGATAGTCGAGAGAGCGCGCCTGCGTTCGTCGGTGTCGAGGTGCGTGATGATTGCAGACCCCTTCTCGGTGACCACCGCATCGATGACGTCGCTGTTGATGCTCGGATCGCTCACGTGCTGGACCAGTCTGGACACGCCGTTCCTGTCGCTGCTCCGCAAAGCGACGATGCTCAGCCCGCCCGGGCTGCCGTGCGCGCCCCGCGCGAAGTCGACCGCACCGCCCCTTCCTGAGATAGTGGAATCGCCCGCGCGTTCGGAATTGATGTTGCCGGCACAGTCGAGGTCGATCGCGCCGAGTACCGCGACGAAGCGGTCGTGCTGGGACAGCCACGCGGGGTTGTGGATTTTGGTGGACGGCAATAGACGTACGTCGTCGCACGACGCGGCCCATCGAAGAAGTGACGGAGATCCGATCACGGACATTGCTCGCATTGTCGCGCCGCCGATAGCACCGCTCTCGTACATCTTTCGCACTGCTTCGGTTAATACGCCGGTGAGGATCTCGACATCCCCGCGTCCGGCAAGCTGGAGTGCTAGGGCATCGTTGACCCGGCCGATGCCCAGGGCCAGACGTGGAGCCGTCGGGATCAGGCGCGCCACCTGTCGGGCGACCGCCTCGTCCACCGCATCGAATGCCGCCGAGAAAGGCGGTTGCTCGTCGCTGTCCGACGTCCGACTGGTCACCACGTCGTCGACGTCGGTCACGACCGTCGCCCCGCGAATCCGGGGCAGCCAGGAGACCTCTTCCGCGAAGATGCGGGGGGCCAGTGCGACAACGGGATCCAAGTATCCGTTCACTCCGCCCAGCGAACGCTGTCCGTCGTCGTCGGGTGGGGTTACACACGTGATCAGCACATCGGGCTGAAAAGATCTGTCAGCGAGCGACCGGCAGATCTCGCTGTACGACTGACGGTGGTAGGTGAGCGGCTGAACATGCTTCAACCCACGGCCGGGCATGTAGGAGCCTACTGTGAAGCATTCGGGCCCGACCGGATGGGGGAGGCTCGGCGCGCTGCGGCGCATTCCGAAGACCAGGTGTACCGGATCGAGCGTGGTCGGTGGGTGCAACTCGAAATAGCGCTCGAGAGCGGCCTGCGGTTCGACCGGGCCCTCGGCGCAGAGAACCGTCCTCATTGCGGTCGCCCATCGATCAACTGCGCTGCGCTGATGATCATTCGGAGATCGGACCGATCGGCTCGGGAGCGTAGGGTCCGTCCCAATTTGCACCTGACAGAGATGCCACGGCTTCGAGTGCGAGACCGGTGGACAGGTCGGCCGCCATCGCACGCCTCAGTTGCTCGATGAACACCAGTCGTGTGTTCCTGACGAAGACGGGGTTGCACACGGCCAGTCGGCGCGCGTGCGCGAGCGCACGGTCTGCCAGTGCGTCGGAGGGCAGAATTTCGGATACCAGTCCGAGCGTGAGAGCCTCTGCAGCGGAGATCTTCTGGCCGGTCAGCAGGAAGTACCGTGCGCGATTGAAGCCGAGCAGAAGTGGCCACAACACCTGGACGCCATCGCCCGGGACGAGCCCGAGAGGAACGTGGGCTGCGTCCTGGAAGTAGGTTTCCTCGGTGCACAGCACGATGTCACTGAGTAGAGCGAGTTCGGCGTGCACGTCGACCGGACCGTTGATCGCCGCGATGATCGGGACTTCGATCGCCAGCAATGCAGAGATCAACCGGTTTCCTTCGAACAGTCCGTCGTCCATGACCGCGGCGGGCGCCTCGCCACGTGCGACTGCTTCCTCGAAGGATGGGATCAGGTCGATGAACCGGTCTCCGGTACCCGTGAAAATTACGACGCGTACATCTCGGTCGGCGGCGATGGCTGCGAACAGTTCGGGTAATTCTCGGTGGGGCAACGCATTCCAGCCGAGTGACCCGCCTCGTGAATGGACTCTGACAGTCAAGACGCCGACGTCGTCGATCGACACGTCCGCCGTCTTGAACCTGGTCATGTATTCCTTGGGCACAGCTACTCCTCTGAATGTGAATGATTCGAGTGGGGCGGGTCGTTTCAGACTGCTGGTGTCGCAGCTGCTTTCCGACCTCGGGCTCCACGGTCTACGGTCTTGTCGGTCACGCCGATGCGGCGCAGCTCCGATTTTAGGACCTTTTCGTTCTTGGTCTTCGGAAGTTCTTCTACTACGAGTAGATATCGCGGCGATGCGAAGTAGGGAAGGTGCTCGTCGCAATAGCGGCCGAGCTCGGCGAGGTCCGCAACCGAGCCCGGAACGAGCACGATCGCTGCCATGACTTCATCCTCTGACAGCTCGGAAGGTACTGCATAGACCGCAACTTCGTGAACGCAGGGATGCGTAGCGACGACGGTTTCCACCTCGAACGACGAGATGTTCTCGCCGAATCGCCGCATGGCGTCCTTCTGTCGATCGATGAACCTGAACCACCCGTCGGGTTCCCGAACGAGTACGTCGCCGGTGTGGAACCAGAGATTCCTCCACGTCTCCATCGTGGCCTGGGCGTTGTTCCAGTAGCAACTCATGATGCTGTCGGGCTTGAGAGGTCGAACGATGAGCTCACCGGCTACGCCGTCGGGCACCGGCATGTCGTGCTCGTCCGCCACCACGCACTCGAAGTCGGGATGTGCGACGCCGGAGTACCCGGGACGTCCGGGCTGGTCCGGTGGCGTCCCGATGACCGAGGACGTGTCTGTCATTCCGTATTGGGACACGAGACGAAGGCCGAACCTTTTCTCGAAGGAGTCGTAGAACTCCGCGGACGGCGTGGGTACGGACAACGCGACGCGTACCGCGTTGTCGGCGTCGTCCTCTGTCGGTTGCGCTCCCCAGAGGATCGGGACCATGGCCCCCAATATGGATATGACGGTGGCCTGTTCGTCCCTGATTTCCTGCCAGAAGCCGGAGGCGGAGAACCGCCTTCCGAACACGACGGTCGCGCCTGCTCGGAGCGCGGGCAGCAGCGTCACACACAGCGCGTTCGCATGGAACAGCGGTAGGCAGTTGTGTGCGACGTCTTGTGGTGTGTAACCGAAGAGCCAGTCGGCTTTCTCCCCGAAGGCCACGATCGAATTATGCGTGTGCAATACGCCTTTGGAAGGCCCGGTCGTGCCCGACGTGTACAGGATGGCTGCGTCGTCGTACCGAGTGACGTCGGCTGGCGGGACTGCCCCTGCCGCATCGAGGGCGGTTGCGTAGTCGCGCGTGTCCATCGCGAACGACGATGGAGCGTGATCGATGACGAGGACGCGCGGTGAGATCCCGACCTTGGTCAGGGCGCGTCCGATCACCTCGGTGAACGATTCCTCGATCACCAGAACGGCTGGTGCGGAGTCTCGAAGCATGTGCTCGAGGATGGGGCCACGAAGGCTGGTGTTGAGCGGTACGGACAATGCGCCGATGTGAGCCGCTGCGAAGAACGTGTCGAGGAACTCGATGCGATTCGACATCATGATGGCGACACGGTCACCCGAGTTGACTCCCGATTCGGCGAGTACGCCAGCGAGTAATGCGGCGCGAGTGAGCAATTCGCGTGCAGTATATCCACGGTCGCCCACGAGGCGTAGACGGACCTCGCCTGGAGCCTTCGCGTCGGATGCCATGAGCGCGCCGAGGATTGTGCGTTCGTCCACGCGACTTCCCTTCACTAAAGCAGTGGGCCGACCTCGGAGTTGGTGCGGTGTCGGTGCTGCGCATACTGGATACAATTTAGTTGCCAAACTAGCACTCGTTGGTGTGCTGTCAAACACACTCGGAGTTCGTGACGGTTCGGCCCACACCGCAGCACTCGTGCGAGTGTGCGATTTTGGCTCCAATATTGACTACAGGTGTGATCGGCGTTACTTTGAGCGGGCTGGCCGACTTCGTTCACGATTGCCGAGCGGCTACTGCCAGCTACCTGCAGAAGACGGAGACGCACGTGACTTTGAATCAGATTTCCGACGCCGCGCAGCGGACTCGCAATCCCGCAGTCGATGCGTTTCTTACGGATTCGAGCAAGATGCTGTTCATTGGCGGTGAATGGGTGCCTGCTGATTCCGGTGACGTACTCGATGTCGTGGATCCGGCGACCGAGGATGTCATCGCCCGAGTGGCCGCCGCGGGTGCCGTCGATGTGGATCGTGCGGTCACGGCCGCACGCGCGGCGTTCGAAACCGGACCGTGGTCGCTCCTGGGTCCCCTCGATCGAGCAAAGATTCTTCGTCGATGGGCCGATCTGATCGACACTCATCGCGAGGAACTTGCGCATCTCGAGTCGCTGAACAACGGCATGACGCTGGCGACGGCGGTTGCGTCGATCACCGATGCAGCCGAGACGGTCCGATTCTTCGCCGGCGGCGCAGAACACATTCACGGCGATACGCCGCAGACCGACCCGGGCTCGTTCAACTACACACTCCGCGATCCGATCGGCGTGTGTGGTGCCATCATCCCGTGGAACTCCCCGGTGACGAACTTCGTATGGAAGTCCTCGCCGATTCTGGCTGCGGGCAACGTACTCATCATCAAGCCCGCGGAGACGACGCCTCTGACGGCGGTTCGCCTGGGGGAGTTGCTCGCGGAAGCCGGCCTCCCGGGGGGCGTTCTCAATATCATCACCGGGTTGGGGCATTCTGCCGGAAGTGCGATCTCCGAACATCCGGGAATCGACAAGATTGCATTCACCGGTTCAACGCCGACGGGCCGTCAAATTCTCGCTGCGTCGGTATCCAATCTCAAGCGCGTCTCGCTCGAACTGGGCGGCAAGTCTCCCAACATCGTGTTCGACGATGCAGACCTCGACGCCGCGGTGACTGCGTCGATTATCGGATTCGTGTCCATCACGGGCCAGGTGTGTCTCGCCGGAACACGGTTGTTCGTGCAGCGTGGGATTCACGATCGGTTCGTGGAGGCGATGGTGAAGCAGGTTTCGGCGCTCACTGTCGGTGATCCGCTGGATCCGAACTCGTCGGTGGGACCGCTCGCGTCTCGCCAGCAGCTCGACAAGGTGTCGAGCTATCTCGCATTGGGCAAGGACGAGGGTGCGGTGGCAGCGGTGGGCGGAAATGCCTCGGGCGGAGGCGGAAAGGGTTTCTTCGTCGAGCCAACGGTATTCATCGGTGTCAGCAACGACATGAGAATCGCACGAGAGGAAATTTTCGGACCCGTGCTGGCCGTCATTCCATTCGATGACGAGGAGGAGGCGATTCGGCTCGCAAATGACACCGAGTACGGCCTGGCAGCGGCGGTCTGGACGAGCGATCTTCGTCGAGCACACACTGTTGCGAGGCGTATCAAGGCTGGAACCGTTTGGGTCAATGATTATTTCAAGCTCGACCCCAGGATGCCGTTCGGTGGTTTCAAACAGTCCGGGATCGGACGCGATTTCGGGCTCGACTGGTACCACTCCTGCACCGAACCGAAATCGGTGTTCGTGACTCTCTGACGTCGCCGATCTTTCGCAACTGCGCACGCGCCTCCTCCGTACATTTCGGAGGAGGCGCGTGTGCTTTGGCGTGGGGACTAGATTTTCCTTAGGCAATATTGGAGCCAATATTGCCTAAATGACGTGACGCGCATTACACTTGCCTTGCATCTCCGGGTGGTCCGAGGAAGTGTCGGTCATATCGAACGCGCAGGACGGGCATTCGTTCCGTACCCGCTGCACCGGTAATCCGGCTGTACCTCGTGCGTTCTGATCGACCCGGTCGTTATCGAGAGCATCTGTCGAAAGTATTGGTGGGCAACGGAAGTTGTCCTGGCAGTCTCCAGTCCCCCTGACTCGAAGGATCACTATGCGATACTTCCATGCGGCATCCGGCGTGCTGACAAAATATCTGTCGATCTGGATCATTTGTAGCGCAGGTCTCGCCTTGCTGATTCCCGACCAACTCGCGCCGATCGCGGCCTATGCGAAGTACATCATCATGCTCTTGATGCTGATGATGGGATTGACTCTCTCTCCGCAGGATTTTGCGACTATCGCAAAGCGTCCGGTATCGGTGGTGATCGGTACGGTCTGTCACTTCACGATCATGCCGTTGCTGGCACTGGGCATCGCCACAGCACTTCAACTAAGCTCCGATCTCACAATCGGACTCGTGCTGCTCGGTTCCATCGCAAGTGGTTCCGCCTCGACCGTGATGGTGTTCATCGCCAAAGGTGATGTAGCGCTTGCTGTTGCGTTGGGAACGCTGTCGACGTTTCTTTCCATCGGATTGACACCGCTGCTCATGAAGCTGTTGGTCGGTGAGATGATCACGATCTCGGTTGCGTCCATGGCTCGTGACATCGCCCAGATCGTATTGGTCCCGATCGTGTTGGGTCTGGTCATCCGGTATGCGTTTCCGAAACTGGTACGCGGCTTCATGCCGTTGGTCGGTCCGATATCAGGTGTCGCGATCATCGTGATCTCCGGTGGTGTCTTCGCAGCAGGAAACGCAGCGTTCCTCGCGAGTGGCCCGATCATCATCCTGGCTGTCATCCTCCACAACGTTGGCGGTTTCGCTCTCGGTTATCTGGGTAGCCGTGCGACAGGTCGATCCTTCCGGGAAACTCGCGCGATCACCCTGGAGGTCGGTATGCAGAATGCCGGGCTTGCGTCGGCTCTCGCCAACACCTATTTCAGTCCGGCTGCAGCTCTCCCGAGCGCAATCGCCGGATCATGGCACGTCATCTCCGGTGCGATCCTCGCTAGGTTCTGGGCAAGCAGAACCGAGTCGGAGGATCGTCGTACATCGACTGGTGTAGCAGCAGATGTAAGAGAAGGGACATCGGGTGTGCTCGCCCAGGAGTGAGCTACCCCGCAGATTCATGGACGGAAGCGGTCCAGTACTTACCGGGAAGGTCTTCACATGAACTTCCCGTCGCACTATGAGGAGCATGCCGCATGACAACGGACACGATTCGTACTTCCGACGGCGCGGATCTCGTGCAACCCGGTCTCCTTCCCGAACTGCGAGATCGTACGGTGGACAACCTGTGGCAGCGGGCGGTGCGGTCGAATCCGCAGGGGACGTTTCTACTGTGGGAGACCAGTGAGTTCACCTACGCCGAGGCGGATGTCGAGGTCGCGAAGACGACCCGAATGTTGCGTGACGCCGGCGTCACGCCTGGAACTCATGTCGCGGTTCTGCTCGACAACAGGCCGGAGTACATCTGGCTTCTCCTCGCGATCGGACGGATCGGAGCAGTGGGGGTACCCATTCACGCGGAGGCCAAAGGCCAACTGCTGGGTCACTTTCTAAGATCCACCGACTGCAGCTACGGCGTCATTGCCTCATCCCAGACGGCGAACGTCGAATCCGTTCTGGGAGAGGACCGTCTCGGCTACGTGTGGATCCTCGATGACGTACCGGCCGGCGAGATCGGTACGGTCCCTCGGCTGGGACGCGTTCAGGAACCGTACGCGCCCAAAGATGTCGCGGATGGCGGCAAAGATGATGAGCACCGAGTTCCGCGTTTCAGCGACAACTATCTGCTGATGTTCACCTCTGGGACGTCGGGACCGTCCAAAGCCGCCGTAGTGAGCCAGGCTCAACCGATTACCCACGCGCTGAAGATTGCGGAATCCTGCGGTTGGAACGCACAGGAGCGCTTCTACACCTGCCTGCCCCTCTCCCATGCCAATGCGCAGTGTCACACGCTCCTGCCGGCCATCGGTCTCGGTGCGACGGTAGTGTTGGGCCGCCGCTTCTCGGTGCGCAAATTTTGGTCTGATGTACAGCGTTTCGACTGCACAGCAGTCAGCTTGCTCGGGAGCATGTTGCAGCTGTTGTGGAAGAAGGCGCCGTCACCGGAAGAGTCCGACAACCGCGTGTCGACGGTGCTGGTGGTGCCGTTCCCGCGCAATGTGCAGGAATTCGACGACCGCTACCAAGCCCGGTTCGCCACTCTCTACGGCCTGACCGAATGTGCACCGGTGTCGATTTCTCGACCTGGGGAGGGATACGACCGTCCAGCAGGAATGGCAGGTCGTATCCTGCGGGACCACAACGACGTGCGAATCGTCGATGCCGATGACATCGAAGTTCCGCTGGGAACGGTTGGCGAGATCGCGGTGCGTCGACACGACCCCTACATCACCGTGCAGCGCTACTACGGACGTGAGCGCGAGACGTGGGACGACTTCCGCAATCTATGGTTCCACACCGGTGACTTCGGCTACGTGGACGAGGACGACTACCTGTATTTCGCGGGGCGCAAATCCGATTCACTTCGACGACGGGGTGAGAACGTGTCCATCAGAGAGCTCGAAGAGGTCCTGCAGTCGTTCACCGGGGTGTTGGAAGCGGCGGTCATCGCCGTCCCATCGGACCTGGGCGACATGTCCGAGGACGACATCGCCGTGTACTTCACGTCCGAAGACGGTGCACAGCTCACCGCAGAGCAACTCGATCTGCTGGCGGAGGCGGAATTGTCCCGATACATGCGTCCCCGCTACATACGCCACGTCGACGACCTACCCAAAACCCCGACCTCGAAGATCCGCAAGGACGTTCTCCGGCGTGATGCCGAGGTCAACCTGACCCAGTTCTTCGACGCGGAGACACGCAGGCAGATCTGATCCAGCATTGTTCACGTCTTCGCCTCGACAGCGCCACGACTTCGGTCTATGTCGCGTATGCGCCCCGGTTCCACCATTCGTCCTGATTTTCCCCCTCGAGAAGGAGAAATCATGCACACCGCCACCGCAGACGTACCCGACATCCTGTCGGACGAGCACGACAACGATCCGCAGATCGCCTACCAGTATCTGAGGGAAGTGTCTCCGGTGGTCTACCATCCGGGATCCGACAGTTACCTGGTTTCGAGGCATTCGGACGTCCAACGGTTACTGCGCGGACAGGAAACCAATTCACAGAATTACGCGGACGGACTCGGTCTCATCTTCGGACGTACCGTGCTCGAGTTGGACGGCAAGGAGCATCAGTCACACCGCTTGTTGCTGAACCCCTTGTTCCATACTGTCCGAATCGACGACCTGCGCCCCACTGTGACGACAACGGTGGAGCAGATGTTCCTGCCGCAACTCGATGCAGCAGCAGACCGCGTTCGGACCGGCGAGCGAGAGTTCGCGTCGATAGATTTGGTGTCTACCTACTTCGGCGAACTCCCCATCTCCGTCATCGAAACGATGCTCGACCTTCCACGAGAACGGCACGAGGACTTTTCCCGCTGGTACCGGGCTTTTCATGCTTTCACCGCCAACCTGTCGGGTGATCAGGGAGTCATCGACCGCGGATTGGCGGCCCGAGCAGAGATGACGGAGTACGTGCTACCCCTCATCGAAGAGCGGCGTGCCAAACCTGGCGCCGACCTGATATCGCAGATGGCGTTGGCGGAGATAGACGGCAATCGACTCAGTGACGAAGAAGTACGCGCGTTCGTCAGTCTCATGATCACGGCCGGTGGAGAGACGACCGACCGCGCGCTCGGTCTGATGCTGCTCAACCTCTTACAACATCCGGACCAGCTCAGTGCGGTTCGAGACAACCGCGAGCTCATCGTAGACGCGTTCGTCGAGACGATGCGTTACACGCCACCCGTCGGGATAGCGGGTAGACAGGCTGCAGTCGACATCGAGCTACACGGAGTGACAATTCCGAAGGGCGCACGAATCAACCTTCTGATTGCCGCAGCTAACAGGGACCCGCGAAAGTTCCACAGACCGAACGACTTCGACATGTTCCGCCAAGACAACAGCACATCGAAGGGTTTCAGCGGTGCGTCTGATCATCTGGGTTTCGCAACGGGAAGACACTTCTGTGTCGGGGCCCAGTTGGCGAAGGCCGAGATCGAGATTGCAACCGGCATGATCTTGGATAACATGTCGAACTTGAGGCTCGCCGAAGGGTTCGTGCCTAAGCCGACCGGGCTGTGGACGCGAGGCGTCGATGTCCTCGAGGTCGCGTTTCTGCCGAACAGGTAGACCAGCGTGAGCAGATCCTCGGCAGCCGGAGCATTGCGGTGCCATCGCCCCCAGATCACGCGCACCGCGTTGATCAGGACTCGCGGCCAAGGGCTTGCTTTGGAGCGAACCTCGCTACCGGCCATCTGTCCGCAGGTCGGTAGCGAGGTTCGCAAGACGAAACATCGAGGCTAGAGGAGGCTAGAGGCAATTCCGTTTACTTATGGAGACGGTACGGAGTCGCCCGAGAGGACGACAGGGCGGCGGCCGATGGGGTGCTTGACGTGGAAGACGGACATCTTGCGTTTGACCGCGCGGGGTTGACGTGGGGACGTCGGGGCGGCAGGCGGTCGTGGAGGATCTCCGTGGTGACACATATCCTCGCGTTCGGTCAACGACAGGTACCTTCCCGAGACCGGGGTCAACTCGATCGGTGACATCCCACCAGCCTGGCGGAACCACCGGGTCCCCACCGGCCCCGACACGCCGCACGTCTTCGCTGCGTCGTCGCTCGTGAGGCCCTCGGCGATCCGCGCCCGGAACGCCAGCTCAAGGTCCCGGCGCACCGGAGGGCGTCCCGGCGACCGCATCACCGCACGCCCCGTTAACGCTGCCGCCCATCCTGGTGGTCGTCCCATCCCACACCTCCATTGTCGAGGTGTTGCTTCCACCGGTTGAACCTGGTCAGTTCCGTTCTGGATTGTTCGTAGAATTGTTGGCCTGCAATGGTTTACAAGGCTCTATGGGGAAGGTGGGGGCATGTGATGACAATGCGGCGATGGAATCGTTCTTCGCGTTGCTGCAACGCAACGTCCTTGACCGTCGCCGCTGGAGCAGCCGTGAGGAACTACGGTTGGCGATCGTCGGGTGGATCGAGACGACCTACCACGGGCGGCGCCGGCAACGCGGGCTTGGTCGACTGACGCCCGTCGAGTATGAGACGCTCCATCAGACCGCACACGTGCACACCCCGTGTGTCAACCAGGGTGGGGGCAGTCCCGAATTCGGCCCCTTGAACCTACAACCGCACCGGGCCGATAGTGGGCCGAACGCGGCGGCAGGCACAAGGACCCCGAGCGTGAACCGAGACGCCGCCGACGGGCCACATGCAACCGCCAAAACGGGGTGCGGCACCTGTTCGCCGCCTACGATTTGGCCACCGACAGGCTCTACGGGCATGTCAAGGACACCAAAACCCGCACCCAGTTCCTTACGTTCTGCCGCTACCTGCGCAGCCTCTACCCGGCCGGCATGCGCCTGGCGATCGTGTGCGACAACTTCTCCCCGCACCTGACTACGAAGAAGTGCCGCCGGGTCGCCAACTGGGCGGAGGCGAACAACGTCGAGATCGCATACACGCCCACGAATAGTTCGTGGTTGAACCGGATCGCGGCGCAGTTCACCGCGCTGGGCTACTTCGCGCTCGATGGCACCGACCATGCTTATCATCGCGAGCAGGCCAGCATGATCCGCCGCTACATCATCTGGCGGAACAAGCATGCCGCCGACGAACGGTGGCGGGAGATCGTGAACAAGGCAAACGTTGCCTGATGCGGCACTAGTTTCCGTATCTCTCGATGATCACAGCTCGATTCAGGAATGACCTGCCACAACTGCTCGTTGAATTGGCGCGTTGTCATTCCGAAGTGGATGAGATTTCTTCTTCGGTGGCACACTCGTATGGCGCCCACATGCTGGCGAATTCGATGAGGAACTCCGCCTCACTGTCGGGATGCTTGCGCTTGCGGTTGACTTCACTCCTGGCGGCGCGACGTTGTGGCGCCATCGGCGATACGATTGAGAGTCCATAGGGTTCCACACATCTATCCGGGCCTGAGGAGGCCGTCGGAATCAAGATCGCCTCCGCCGCAACGAGGTGGACACGCGGTGCTGTCAGTCGTTCTCGCGTGACCGTCAACTTTCCTATCCAATGCCGAACTACGCACCGTAGGGACGCGGGAATACGACCGTTGCTTGTTCTGATGCAGCGGCGCGAGTTTGAGGGTGCACAGCGCGTCGAGCCGGCGTCGGACGCTGTCGTTCACGCCGGGGTGGTGGGTGAGGAGACGTTGTAATCGCTGGTAGAACACGGTGGGGAAGACGCCGAACTCGGGCAGGATGTGTTCGTCTCCGCCTCCGAAAGGCGCCCACTTGACCGCGAAGTCGAGCATGGCGAGTTCGCCTTCGGTCACGTCGTCTCCCATCTTCCAGCCTGATATATGCGGGTGTGTAGGCGTGGCCGCGCGAGGCGTCGCACGGCCACGCCGACCGGTCATTGCACGTCGAGATAGACGCTCGTCCGGTGGGCGCATCCACCGACCCGATCGCGGTCGTGTGGACCACCTCCGGGACGCCGAAAGCCACTGGCCAGCCGTGTCGGTGGTACTACTCCCTGGGGGTGTTCCAACGCCAGGTCAATCATGGTGGTGAGCAATCGGTTTCGCCGGCGGCCTGGGCACGATGAGGAGTGCCGTGCCGGCAGTCTGCCCATCGGTAGGTGGCCATCCGAAGGGGACCGCTTCGACTGCAACCCCGACGGCGCAGACTTGCATACGCGACATCGATTCGGCACGCGATCCACCATGTCGGCAGTGAGGGGAATGCCGCGTAGCCGGCCAACCTTGGCGCCCTCGTCCCGGCCGCCGGTGCTACAGGTCGAGGACCAGTCGTGGGCCGAGGGCGCGGGACACGCAAATCATCATCGAAGTGCCTGCCTCCCGCTCGTCGTCGCCGAGGAGCAGGTCGCGGTGGTCGGGCACGCCGTCGAGTACCTTCGTCTCACACGTGCCGCAGACGCCCTCTCCGCAGGAGGTCGGGACGACGACGCCTATGCCAGCCAGCGCGTCGACGATCGACTGCCCCGGCGCTACCGAGCAGACCACGCCACTGCGTTCGGCGACGACGGTGAACCCGTCCGTCGGCGCGTCTGTGATGGCGCCGGAAAACCGCTCCAGGTGCAGCGACCCCGCGGGCCACGGCTTGCACAACCGCTGCACGGCGTCGAGCAGACCGGTGGGGCCGCAGCAGTAGACCTCGGTGTCTGGCCGAGGCGTACCCAGCAGAGCGGGGAGGTCCACAAGCCCGAGCTCGTCCTCCGGGACCAGTTGCACCCGGTCTCCATAGCGCTGTAGCTCGCCGGCGAAGGCCATCGAGTCGCGGGTCCGCCCGCCGTAGACGAGTGTCCACTCGTTGCCGTCCCGCTCTGCCTGTGTGATCATGGCGAGAATCGGGGTGATCCCGATTCCGCCGGCGATGAACAGAGTCCGGTGCCGGGCAGCGAAGGTGAAGTTGTTCCGTGGCCCACGCGCGGGAATCACGTCTCCGATGCGCAGTTGCGTGTGTATGTGCTCGGAGCCACCGCGACCTTGCGGCGCGCGCAGCACCGCGATCTCGTAGCCCGCATCGTCCCGGGGGTCGCCACACAGTGAGTACTGGCGCACCAGTCCGTTCGGCAGCAGCACGTCGATGTGCGCGCCGGGCTCCCAGCCTGGCAGCGGGGTGCGGTCGCGACGCTCCAGGCGCACCTGCCGCACCCCCGCTGCCGGAGAGGCTACGGCGGTGACCTCGAGTGGAAACTCGGGATCACTGGTCATCGCGACCGCCGAAGCTGATGGATTGCGCTACGTCCCAGCGTCCGGTGAGGTAGGCGGAGGCGAGCTGGGCCTGGAAGGCGCGCACGCCGTCCTCCCGCGCGTCGAAGGGGCCAGGCCGGTACCCGTTGCTCAGCAGGCCCTGGTACACGGACTCGCAGGCCGCGAAGTCCTGTCGGTTGGTGATGTCCCAGAACCCCGCGGCGTACGAGGGGTCGAAACCGGGGCGCTCGGCCACGTGGCGGGGGAAGAGCCAGGAGCACTCCACGAACGTCTCACCGGGTGACAGCGGCACCAGACGGTGGGTCATCACGTAGTCCGGCTGCAGGGTGAGCAGCAGATTGGGTGCGAGCATGAAGTAGATCGTCCGACGGGCCTGCTCGTCGCTGATCCCGGCGATGCGCTCCCCGTCGCTGCGGCCGTCGAGGCTCATGGTTTCGGCATCCTCGCGCAACTCCAACGGTCCGCCCAGCCACATGCCGGTGTGCCGCAGGCCCATCGCCGTCTCCGGCGGGCTGACCCGGCAGAGCTCCGGGTGGATCGAGGGGCAGTGGTAGCACTCGAGGTAGTTCTCGATCACCAATTTCCAATTGGTCTGGAGCGTGTAGCTGTGCGACTCGCCGACGACCATGTCCGTGGGATCCCAGGGGGCGACGACATCGGTCAGATTGCCGACCCACTCACTGAAGTCGGGGGCGTCGTCGGAGGCGTTGACGAAAATCCAGCCGAACCATTCGACCGAGCGTAACCCGACAAGCGGCCATTCCTCTTTGGCGAGGCTCTCCGTGCCGGTGAACTGCGTCGCGGAGCGGAGCGCGCCGTCGAGCTCGTAGACCCACGAGTGGTACGGGCAGTGCACGACTCTCTTGTTCGTGCACGTGTCTACCGCCAACAATTCGTGCCCCCGGTGCCGGCACGCGTTGTAGAAGGCGTGGATGGTGCCGGAGGCATCGCGGGTCAGCAGGATGCCCTGGGTGCCGACCCGGACGGCGCGCTGGTCGCCGGGCGTGCCGACGTCGCTGCTGCGCCCTACACAGACCCAGGCGGCCTCCATTAGGTGTTTGCGCTCCCAGTCGAGGACGTCGGGGGACAGGTAGGCTTCCGCCGGAAGCGTCCGTGCATCGGAGAGTTGTTCTTGCAGTACGGAGTCCAGCGCAGCAGGGGTGAGGGGTGCGGGCGGGAGGGCGGTGGTCATGTCGTCTCCATCGTGGGGAGTGCGGATCAAGTAAGAATGAACTTAATCACTAATTCGACCCGCCAACATATACGCGTGCACAGTTTGAGGCGCGCATTCTGTGCATGCCCACACTCAGGTGGTGCTTGATACGTACTCTCTGAGGAGATCGTCGGAGGCGGGCGTCTGGATTCCGAAGGTGACCCCGAATGGATCGGCGAGCACGGCGAAGGGACCCATCGCTGATTCGGTGGCCGGCACCCGGACCCGGGCGCCGAGGTCGCTCAGGCGGGCCACCTCCGCTTCGAGGTCGAGAACTCGCAGGAAGGGGATCCAGTGCGGCGCAACGGCAGAAGGTAGGACGTCGAGCATGTCCACTACGCCGGCGCCTGGACGGTCTGCGAACACCAGCAGGCGGTAGTTGCCCGGGCCGGGCGCAGGCTCGTCGATCACCTCACAGGCCAGCGTCCGGGCGTAGTAGGCCGCGGCTTCTTCGGCCAGCGGCGTGTACAGATCGACAAAGGCCACGTCCCCCAGCTGCCGACTCGAGGGTCGGGGACCGGCCAGCTCGGTCAGGGCGAACAGTGCTCCGTCGGGCGCGGAATACACGGGCAGCGTTTGGCCGTCGGCAAGTACCGTGCCTGCCGGGCGGGCGCCGAGGTCGAGGGCGCGGCGGCCGGCGGCGGCGCTGTCGGTGGTGCCGAAGCAGGGTACCCAGCATCCTGACGGTGGTGTGGGTACGTCACCGGCGGGTACGAACGAGATGCGTTGTCCGGAGTCGTCGCCGTCGCGCGCGTGGTCCATGGCGAGGGTGTAGAACGCTTGACTGGCCGTGGTGTCACCGCCCACGAAAAGGACGGTGTCGAGGGCGATCTGGGCGCTGTCGGTCATTGTGGTCCCCGTCCGTCGAGTAGTGACGACAGGTCGGCGGCGGAGCCGAGTTCCCAGCCGGTCGTGGCGAGCCAGAAGTGTGTGCGGCTGCTCGGCGAATCGATATCGCGGCCGGTGAGTTCCTCGATCAATTTCAGCCGGTTGCGTAAAGTGTTGCGGTGCACGAACAGTGCCGTCGCAGTCGCCGCCGGTGCGCAGTCCTCGGCCAGGTAGCGGCGCAGCGTGGTCACGAGTGAGGTGCCGTTCTTGCGGTCGTACTCGAGGAGCGGCGCCAGTGCCTCGGCCGCTAGATCGCCCAGCGGCATCCCGGCCTCGATACTGGCGATCAGCAGTGCCGTGGCCAGATCCTGGATCCGGTGCACGTGCACGCCGTGCCCTTCAGCCAGGGCGTTGCGCGCCTCGAAATAGCCCAGACGAAGACCGCGAACCCCAACGCGCGGCTTGCTCACCCCCACGCGGGCGTCCGGTCCCAGACCGGTGAGGTGCTCGTGGCACAGTCGGGCCACGAACAGTCCGGCGCCCTCGGGGACAACCAGGACGACGCGGTCGTGCACGATGGCACGCAGGTGCGGGTCGTGCTGCTGGCTCAGCAGGGTGTGCAAGTTCCACGGGTAGGAGCGGAGCCGTCGAGGCGGACAAGCCACGGACCCGACGACTACCTCATGTGCCTTGGCGGCGTCCAAGCCGTGCTCGCCGAGCCGCCGCGCGGCCTCCTGTTCACTGGATTGACCGGCGATGACGTCCTCGAGCACCTGGCCCAGCAGCTCCCGTCGCCCGCTCAATACGGCGTGCCGGCGGGACAGCTCGATGCCGGCCAGCGTCGCGGCGAACGCGAGCAGCGCCGGTGGGATGTCCTGTCCCCGCGCGCACAGCACAGCGACCGGCTCGCCTTCCAACTCCACCGGCCGGAGCATGCAGCCCGCCACCAGTTCCCCGGGCGGGGGCGAGGCAGCGACCAGTTCCTCAGCCTGCCACTCGGCCCTCGCTGGAACGCTGACCAGCACCCCACCGCGCAGATCGATCACGGCCACCGGTGCGGCAGAGAGCCCGTGGAGCGCGGTCACCAGCGCATACAGCGGCCGCTCAGCGGTCAGCGCGTCGGCCAGAACACGGTGGTCGGCGAGGTCAGGGTCGGCCGACGTCATAGCGTGCATCCTACGCACGTGCGACGTGGGTCACGCCAGTCGATGTCGGCGCGGAACCGGTAGGCGATTCCTCCGAGACCTACGGAGCCAAACGCGGAAAAGTGCGGACTTCTCGACGTCGACGCGATCACCACTGCCGTTGATTCAGCGTGCCGGCGACGCAGCCGGAGGTGTTGTCCGCGAAGAGGAAGGGCAAGCGCTGCCCCCGCCGAGCACGGCGACGTTGACTTCTCGCTCGTTCACTGTGGCTCCTCTTCCGAGTACGTGGCGAGGCCCGCGTCGAGGACTGCCTCGCGAAGGAACCGCACGACCTTCCGGGTGATTTCCCAGCGCAGTTGCGCGGCCGGCAGGACCGTCCAGTATTGGCCTTTGTACGTGACCTCCGAGGGGAGGACGCGGATCAGGGACGGGCGCCTGCGTGCGATGTAGGAGGGCATGACGGCAATCCCCGCCCCTGCCAGTGCTGCTTCCTCGTGTATCAGGAGATTGTTGGACTGTAATCGGATGATGTTGGGCAGCAGCGGTCTGAGAGTCGCAAAGTCGGGTACGGCTGCGAGTGGGTCCTCCGCATACCAGCACAGGACGTGGTGCTGTAGGTCCTCGATCCGACTGATTCCGGGGTGTTCGCGCAGGTAGTCCTCGGTAGCGTAGAGCCCGATTTCGTAGGTGACGAGTTCTTGGGTCCTCACCCGGGGAGACGTGGGCTTGGTGCGGACCACCGCCGCGTCGTAGGACACTCCGTCACGGCTGGCCAGGGAGTCCGCGGTCACGATACGAAGGATGATCCCGCTCTCGGCGATCAGGCGACCGCAGCGCGGTGCCAGGACTGTGGCCGCGAACCCGTCCGGGGCCAGGACGGTCCATTCTTCGGGGCTGGAGACGATCGGGTCGCCGTCCGCGAACACCTCGACACCGAGGGAGACCATGCGCGCGGCCGGTAGTAGACCTTCGCCCGTGGGTGTCAGCTTCCACCCAGCCGTGCTTCGGCTGAAGAGTCGAGTGCCGAGCGTTTTCTCCAGCCGACCGATCCGGCGGCTGACGGTGGTGTAGTCGACCCCCAGCTCTTGGCTGGCGCGGACCAGCGATTTGGCCTCGGCCACGACGTGGAAGTACTTCACGTCTTCCGCGTCCACTCTCATTTCGATCCCCTCATTGCCGATTTCACTTCGATGCGATCCGGACGGTCAGCGATGCGGGACCGTTGCCACTGCCCGGAAACGAGAGATCCGAGTGCGTTGTGCATCCCGCGAGTTGACGTTCGCGGGATGCACAACGTTTGTAGCGCTCAGCGGGATTCCGGGGTCGACCACCGCACCTGGAGCGGGCGAGCTCGAACTGACCGAGGTTCATCGCCTTGTCTGCGGGGCGTAGTGCTTGCAGGGTTCCTCACAGATGTTCTTTCTCGAGTTCGGTGGGCGTCATCGGGTCACTGTGCTTCGCGCGGGTGGGCGAAGCATGCATCTGCCGCATCTCGTGCTCGAGGGCGAGAGCGTCGGCACCCTGAGGCATCGCCGGAGCGGGAAGCCGCCAGAGCATGGGAAGTTTGTCTTGGACCACGCGCCGATACGCATAGAGAACGACCGAGAACAGCAGAACAGCCACCGCGACCAGAGACTCCCTGGCGCCCCCATAGCCCAGCAGTTCGGGATTCAGGACGCCGATCACTGTGATGAAGACATTGAACACCACCAGGACTGCCACGACAGGAATCCAGCCTTTGCTCCGCCGAATCGGCCGTGGCCAGTTCGGTCGGTCCTTACGCAGCAAGAGGAATGCCGCCAAGCCCAGGATTATCGCCAGCAGGTAGCCGAGGTTGCTCGCCAGCAAAATACTCACCGGATGGCCCACCAGGACCATGACAGTCGCGTTGAGGAGCACGTCCAGAGTCAGGGACCGGCCAGGCACACCCCAACGGTTGACCCAGTCGAGTTGCTTGATGGTCATGCCTTCCTGCGCTAGCCCGAAGAGCGCGCGGCCCCCGTCGGCGGTCGTGGAGATGATAGAGATCAGCAGGGCCGACGCGATCACGATCGTTCCGATCCAGGCCGCGCCACCGAACGCCTGGTCGAATGCCACAGCGACATAATTCACCGGGTTGTCCCGAATTGCGTCCTCTCCAAGACCGCCTGCGAGGGCGGTCGGGACGACGACGAACAATACGATCATGAACAACGAAATTCGCGACATGGCCTTGGAAGTGTCGCGGGCGGTGTCCTTGTACTCGGGTGCGAACGAAGCAACGATCTCGCCCGCGTAGATCGTCCACGCGGTCACGTAGAACACGACAGCGACCGTTCGCCAGTCGCCCGTGACCGACCACGACAAGTTGGTCGTCGACCAATGGATCGACGGGCTGACCAGGCACGCCACCGTTATTACCGCTAGACCCGCGACAACCAGCAACCCGAGCACCTTGTTGACCGTGGCGCCGAACTTCAAACCGAAGTAGTTGAAGGCCCAGGCGAACAGCATGGCACCGAGAGCGAAGAGGTGTTCGAGGCCTAGTTTGTTGCCGAAGATGCCGAAGGTGAGAGTGTTGTCCTGAAACCAGGTCGCCTCGATCAATTCTCCGAAGACGACCGAGGCCATCGAGATGGACAGTGACCAACCGAGCCAGTAGCCGAACGCAGCGACGGCTCCAAGCGGGGCAAAATACTTCTTCCAGCCCTCGATTGCGTAGCGTGCGACCCCTCCGGAGTCGCGGGGGAACATTGCCGCCATCTCCGCAAAGACTTGGCATTGCAGGAAGCTGATGACAGCGCCGATGAACCAGACCGTAATTGCGGTCCACGCGCCGACTACGCCGAGCAGGTACCCGAACGTCACGAACAACCCAACCGGCAGGGTCAGCGCCATGGCCATGCCATCGCGCCAGGTGAGCTTCTTGGCGAGTCTTCGATGGTCCATGCTGTTTTCGGTCATGTCTCGTCCTTTGTTGTTACTGTATGTCCCCCCGGTTGTCAGGTCGACGCGATCACGTTGCCCGGACACCGCCCGATGATCCGTACGACGGCAGGGCCGGGACGCTAGGCCGCCACTAGCGTCCCGGCCGGCAGGCCTGGCCTTCATCCCCGACTTCGTGTCCATTCGAGTGGCGCGAGTGTGGGACAAACCCGTGACGTGGGGCTAGCCATGATGCCCAGAGATCTGCGCATGAACCTCTCGATCAGCCCGGATTCCTGTTTCGATTGCGCCATCGATAAACCCGTTCCATCCGTTGGCGATATCCGAACCAGCAAAGAACAGCCTGCCTTCGGGCTTTTGTAGCTCGGCGAGCAAATTCGTTGTCTGGCCCGGTCTGAACATGCACCACGTGCCGCGAGAAAATTCGTCACTCGCCCAGTCGTGGCCTGTGGTAGCGACGACTTCCAGATCCCCAAATAGTTTTTGCAGTTCCGCACCGACTTGGTCAATGTCATTGGCATTCAAATCTGCCCCTTCGGGACCGAATGCGATCAGCAACTGGCCGTCATCGAGAACCTTGTCCGTGACGACATAGTTGATCAAGTGGTTCTCCGGAGCAACGGCGAAGAAGGGCTTGGGTAAGTCGCCTCGAACGTGCACCCACGCTTTCGAACCACGACCGGGCTGGCCCTCGGAGATTCCGGTCTGTTTCGCGGCGGATAGTGCGGGACTGAATTCAATTGCACCGAGGGTGTTCAACGGTGCGGCGACGACCACGTATGTGGCCCGCAAGGTATCGCCTTGTCGGGTGGTAACGATCACTTCTTCATCGGATTGTTCCACCGCGGAAACCGGAGTGCTCAGCCGAATTTCGGCCGAGGAGTCGTCCGCGATGGCCTGGATCAGAGAGCGTGTTCCGTTCTTGAGTTTGTAGCGCCCTACCGTATCGAAAACTGCGTTGATGTCGAATCCGCTGAGTGCATACCAACGCAGCGCGGCAACCAGGCCGACGTCCCGACACGGAGCGGAGCCCATGGCCGTCCACAAGCCGTTGGCCAGGTCTTTCTCTTCTGGAGTCAGGTCGAGTTCGTCGATCCGATCTTGGATCGACAACTTGTCGACCACCTCTAATGCGTCCTTGTGGAAGAAGGGCTCGAATGGTCGCTCGAGAACTTCCCGGGCGTCCTGAACGACCATCTCCATGAGGGACTCGATGGCCGAGGAGGCCTCCTCGTAGGGGACGCTCTTTCGATGGCCTCCAGTCACCGTGGCTGCGATTTCAGGCGCGGAGACTCCGATGGTTTCGACAAGCTCCAGGTTGTACCGCGAGATCTCCGCGAATGCATGTGGCTGGAACCAGTGGACCCACGTGCCGCCCAACTCCAGCGAATGTCCCGGCAGAGCGTCGTCTTTGTACCATGTTCTGCCTCCAATGCGATCCCTGCCTTCCAGCACCACCACGTCGTATCCCCGGCGACTGAGTTCCCGAGAGGCGGTGATGCCGGCGAAGCCGGCGCCAATGATCACAACATCACACGACTGATTATTTCCCATGTCCTCATCCACTAATAGCAAAGAATTTGGCTATCGGTGATACACCGATTTGGTCACCTTCGGAACGGAGTAACGTCCCAGGACTTGCGGAGTTACTGTCCTCCAGCTATCTACACGTCACGCGGCCTCGAATAGGCACTCCCTCACTCCATGAACGCTTCAGTCGCTTTTCTTAACGATGTGAATAACGCTGGTATCGGTGAACTCCAGGAGGCCCTCCATGCCGAACTCAACGCCGAGACCCGATTGCTTGCGTCCGCCGAAGGGAACGTCGGGTAGGACTGCGCAATGCGTGTTCACCCAGACGGTTCCACTATCGAGGCGCTGCGCGACACTGGTGGCGCGCTTCACGTCGGTGCCCCATACCGAATTGCCCAGGCCGTATTCGGTCCCGTTGACACGCTCGATCACCTCGTCGAGGTCGTCGTACTTCAAGATGGCGCGGACCGGCGCGAAGGTCTCCTCGGAGACGAGCGGACTGGCGTGGTCGATGTCGCGGACGACGGTGAGTTGCACGAAGTAGCCGGGGGTGTCGAACACGTTGCCGCCGGCGATGATCTTTCCATCACGCGCTGCGATGTCGAGTGCCTTCCTGGCGGCCTCCAGCTGCTTGGGATTCTGCACCGGACCGTATTCGGTGTCCGGGTCGAGCCCGTGGCCGATCTTGGCGTCGGTGGCCAACTTGGCGAACTCGTCGCAGAACTCGTCGTATTGCGAAGCGTGCACGAAGATCCGCTTGATGTTGATGCAGACCTGACCGGAGTTCCAGAAGGCCCACTCGAAGATGCCTTTGGCGACGTTCGGTATGTCGGCGTCGTCGAGAACGACCGCTCCGTCGTTTCCGCCCAACTCCAAGACGACTCGCTTGAGGGTCTCGGCGCTGCTGGCCATCACCTTGCGGCCCGCAGCGGTCGAACCGGTGAAGGAGATCTTGTCGACCTCGTTGTGGGCGGTCAGGTAGGGGCCCAGGTCGCCGCCGTCGCCGACCACGTTGACTACTCCGGCCGGCACCAGGTCCTGAAGCATCTCACCGATCAGCATCGCGTTGAGCGGCGTGGTTGGTGCTGGTTTGATCACTATCGTGTTGCCCGCGAGTAGTGCCGGCGCAACCTTGTAGATGGTCTGGAAGAAGGGGAAGTTCCACGGGATGATCCCGAGCACCACGCCGATGGGCTTGCGGTGGATCTCGATCCGCGCGTCCTCGTCGTCACGCACCACCTCGGGGTCGAGGCGTAGGTCGGCGATGTGCCGCATCCAGATGAGGGCCGAGTCGATGTCACCGTTGGCTGAGGCAGTCGGCTTGCCTGTTTCCAAGGTGATGATCCGTGAGATCTCCTCCCGCCGAGCCTCGATGCGCTGCGCGAATTGGTGCAGGATTCGTGACCGCTCCTCCACAGTGGTGTTCTGCCAGTGTCCGAAGGCGCGAGCCGCAGCCCGGTATGCCTCATCGGCCTGCTTCTCGTCAGCGACCGGCGCCGTTGCGATTTCCTCACCGGTTGCCGGGTCGCGGACCGGCTGACTCGATGCCCCTTCGACTAGTTGCCCATCGATCAGCTGCTTGAAGGTCTGATCGGACAGGTCGACTTCGGCAACCGAAGTGTCCATAAGATCGGGTGCGGGCGAGGGGGCGGTGGTCATGTCGTCTTCTCCATCGTGGGGGAGGGATCTGCCATTCAGGGCATCGTCGGTCGCACCTTGCTTCGTCGGATGCGGAGTAAGCAGCACCGGCTGACCGTCGATGGGTGATGGTGATCCACTCGGCTGGATCAAGTGAGAATGAACTTAATCACTTATTCGACGCGACAACATATGCGCGTGCACAGCTCACAGCACGCATTCTGTGCACGTCCACAGTCGTATGGTGATCAATGCGTCGTGGTGATCAATACGTCCTGCTGGAGCAGGTTATCGGAGGCCAGGATTGTATTCCGACGGTGACTCCGAATGGGTCGGCGTGGACGGCGAAGGGGCCCATCGCTGATTCGGTGGCGGGCACTCGGACCCGGGCGCGGAGGTTGCTCAGGCGGGCGACCTCGGCTTCGAGGTCGAGGACGCGGACGAGGGGGGCCTGGTGCGGGAAGGGCGGTGGGTAGGACGTCGAGCATGTCCACTACGCCGGCCACGGATCGGTTCGCGGATACCAGCAGGCGGTAGTTGCCCGGGGGGTGCGGGTTTGTCGATCACCGGGTAGGCAAGGGTCTGGGCGTACTGGGTTGCTGCCGCTTCGGCCGATGGGATGTACAGGTCGACGAAGGCGACGTCTCCGAGTCTCTGACTCGGTTGTGTGGGACCGGTGTCGGTGAGCCCGAACAGTGCTCCGTGGGGTGCGGAGTGCATGGGCAGGCTTCGGTCGTCGGCAAGTACCGTGCCGGCCCGGGCGGGCGCCGAGGTCGAGGGCGCGGCGGCCGGCGGCGGAGCCGAGTTCCCAGCCGGTCGTGGCGAGCCAGAAGTGTGTGCGGCTGCTCGGCGAATCGAGATCGCGGCCGGTGAGTTCCTCGATCAGTTTCAGCCGGTTGCGTAAAGTGTTGCGGTGCAAGAACAGTGCCGCCGCAGTCGCGGCCGGTGCGCAGTCCTCGGCGTCAGCCGACGCCATAGCGTGCATCCTACGCACGGTGGGTCCGGTTGATGTGTGCTCCGCAGGTGGCGCGAGACGCGTGCCCATGCACTGGCGATGAATGACGCCGCGCTCGGACTATGGCGAATAACTCGGCGGTACTGGATGAATGGCGAGTCTCGACAATTTGCCTCTGACCGCATACGCGCAGGCACGGAATCAAAACCCATCTGACCTGCAATTTCTGCACGAATGCATATCGCCATGCAGGACTGTCCCTTGTTTGTTCACCGCGCTCGTTTCTACCTTTCTTCTCACCGCAACAGAAAGGGGACATCATGGTCCAGCGCGACTCAGTCTCGTCAATTCGTGGTCTGATTCCAGCCCACCTCACTCCAATGTCGAGGGGCGGAGCAATTCACTGGGATGCACTCACCACTCACCTCCGGTGGCTTGCGGCAATACCCGGAGTCGAGTGGATCACCACCACTGCCCACGCATCGGAGGTCGCGACCCTGACCACCGAGGAACGGCAGCGCATGATCGAGCACACCGTCTCGGTGGTTCCGGAATCCATCGGCGTGGTTGCCGGTGTCTACGACGACGGCAGCGCGCGGGCCGCTGCCGAGGCACGACGTTCGGTCGAGTCTGGAGCGAAGGCGCTCTTGGTGTTCCCCTCGGGGGTCTTCGCCGGAGGGTCGCAGCGGCGATCGGAATCCCAGCGCTCCCACTACGAAGCGGTCGCTGAAGCCGTGGACGTGCCTCTGATCATCTTCAAGTATCCGGTCGGCAATCCTCTCACGCTGCCGCTCGAGACCACCCTGGATATCTGTCAGACCATCCCGACCGTGGCGGCCATCAAGGAATGGTCCTACGACATCGTCGAGTACGAGGACACCTGGCGGGCGATCAAGGCCGACGCTCCTCACGTCTCGGTCCTGAGCAGCTTCAGCCGCGCCCTCTTTGCCTCCCTTCTGGTGGGCAGCGACGGCGTGCTGAGCGGTCACGGCAGTATCGTCGCGGATCTGCAGAGTGAACTCCTTGCCGCTATGCAAGCCGGTGACCTGAACGGGGCGCGGAAGGCCTGGGATCGCATCTACCCCCTCGCCGTTGCGTGCTACGCCGATCCCTTCTTCGACCAGCACAATCGGATGAAGGCGGCCCTGGGCATCCTGGGTCGAATCCCGCGCGACGCCACGTATGTGCGACGCCCCTTGGTGGAGGTCGACGAGGCTGAGCTCGCCACTCTCGAGGCCGCCTGCATCAGCGCCGGGCTCGTGTAACGCCCATGTCCTACGTCCACCTCTTCAGTCCGAGCGCGATCGGCGGCGTCGAGATTCGTAACCGGGTCGTCCTGCCCAGCATGACCACTCGGCTGGCCACCCCCTCCGGAGAGGTCACGCCGGAGCTCGTGAGCTACTACCAGGAGCGGGCCAGGGGTGGCTGCGGTCTTGTGATCGTAGAGATGGCCTCGCCGCAGCGTCGTGGTCGACACCGAGGGCGCGAGCTGGGCATCGACTCGGACGAGTACATACCCGGGTTGTGCTCTCTCGTCGATGCCATCCACGAGCAGGGTGCCCGGGCCGGCATCCAGTTGGGTCACGGCGGAGCGAGGGCGCTCCCGACGGAACTCGGCGGGCGCCCCCTGGCCGCGACGGCGGGGCCGGTACCGGTATTCGAGACGGCACGCTTCGTGAACTTTCCCGAGCTCTTCGACGAGGACTCTCTGGAGCAGCTCGTGGTGGATCACGTCGACGCGGCCAGGCGGGCTGAGGAGGCGGGGTTCGACATGGTCGAGCTTCACGGTGCCCATGGGTACCTTCTAGCGCAGCTGATCAGCGCCGACGAGAATGGGGTGCTTCCGGACGCCCCGGCCAGGTACGCCTTCGTCGCGTCGTTGGTGCGCCGCATCGTTGACGCTGTCGACATTCCTCTGACCTATCGCCTCAGCGGTCAGGATTACTACTCCGCCGGACAAACCTTGGACGATTCGCTCGCGTTCCTTCCCTACATAGAGGACGCCGGCATCTCCGCCGTCTCGGTGACCGGCGGGCACTACAAGTCCGTCGATCCCGAGATCATGATTCCGCCGATGCCGTACGAGGACGGCGTATTCCTCGACGCAGCGCGCGTAGTCAAGGCACATACGCGTCTGCCCGTCATCGCGGTGGGGCGTGTGAACACCCCGGCGGTGGCGGAGGACGCGCTCGCGCAGGGGTGGGCGGACTTCGTCGCGGTGGGGCGCGGACAGATCGCCGATCCCCATTGGGCACGCAAGACGCAGCAACAGCAGCAGGTGCGAGAGTGCTTGGCGTGCAATCACTGTGTGCGGACCATGCGCTCGGGTAAACCGCTGGCCTGCGCGGTGAACCCCACTGTGACGACCACCGACCGGCCCGCCTCTGGACTGGCTGCGCAGCGTCGACTCGTGATCGGTGCCGGCCCGGCAGGCCTGACCTACGCAGTGGAATCGGCACGAGCGGGACACGAGGTGTACGTCATCGCACGGGACCGCACCTGGAAGGCGGCGGCAGCACCCGCCTTCAACGGCTACCGGCCGGATCGGCAGCGGATGCATCGCTACTTCGACGGACTGTGGAAGGAGGCCGTCGACGCCGGCGTTCACATCGGTGTGGAGGGGGAGCTGGAACCACCGCCCGAATGGCGTACCGAGGTCGACGTGGTCGCTGACGCCAGGGGCGCCACGTACGTGGGCAACCTCGGTCCCCTCGTCCGCATCCTCATCCGAGTCCTGTCCCGCGTACCCCTGCCGAAGCGGCTGATGAAGAGCGACCGGATCCACCACATATTGCTCTACGACCTGCGCAACCCCCGGAGGAAGGAGCCGACCCGCATTCCGGGAGCTCGCACCATCAAGATCGGTGACGCGGCACAGCCGGGCGAGCTGGCCGCCGCCGTACACGACGCATACATCCAAGCTTGGAAGGAAAACAGCGATGACTAGTAACCCGACGCGGTGCATCGTCACCGGGGGCAGCCAAGGCATCGGCGAGGCGATCGTCGAGAAACTCCTGTCAGATGGAGCTGCTGTCGCCGTAATCGACCGGCAGGAGCCCACAGCCCGACTGAAAGGCCGGGTAGCTTTCGCCGAGTGCGACGTGAGCGATTCCGTTGCTATGGAGAACGCAGCTCGTGCCCTGGCGGATGCATTGGGAGGGCCGCCCGACACGGTGGTCGCAAACGCAGGCAGATGCGTATCCGGTCGGTTGGCGAGCGACCCGGTCGACAACCTCGTCAACCACTTTCAGATCAACACTTTGGGGGTGCTCAACACCTTCCGTCCCCACATCTCCCACATGCGCGCCGCGGGTGGTGGGTCGCTGATCGCGATCACCTCGAACTGTGCGCACAAGCCGCGCCTCGACCTCGGCGCCTATTGCGCCACCAAAGCCGCGACCAAAATGATGGTCGAATGCCTCGCACTCGAGCTCTCAGCTGAGGGAATCCGAGTCAACGCTGTCGCTCCGGGTTCCTGTGACACCGAGATGCAGCGTCGTCAGTGGGAGGAACTCGGTGTCCCGAAGGACCGACAGGTCGTCGGCGACCTGACATCCTTTCGATCCGGCATCCCGGCAGGCAGGCTGGCGACGCCAAACGACATCGCACAGGCGGTCGGCTTCCTGGCCTCACCGGCAGCGGAGTTCATGCGAGGTGTGACGTTGGTCGTCGATGGCGCGCAGTCAATGTGAAATCAAAAGCCGCGCAATCGATGTGACTCGAACAGACCGTTCGGCACCATCAATCGTCCTCGCAATCACAATTGCGCCCGGCCGGAACCGACCATACCCGCCTCAGGTCTCCACGATGTGAGAGGATTGCCCCGTCGGGAGCTCCGCGCCCAGGGCTCCACCGAGTGCACCCAAAATGGGTCCTCCCGACATCCCCGGAGCGTTCGTAATGACCGACACCCAGGACCCCACGGCGAACTCCGAGTCGGCGACGCAACGCGCCAGCGCCTCCCCGCCGTCCACCCGCAGGGCGATGCTCGGCCTCGGCCTCGGCAACACCCTCGAATGGTACGACTGGATGATTTTCGGCCTGCTCGCCGCGTTCATCGGGCCGCAGTTCTTTCCGTCGCAGGATCCGGTGTCGTCCACCCTCGACGCGCTGGCCGTATTCGCGGTCGGGTTCTGCGTCCGGCCGCTGGGGGGAGTCCTGCTCGGTAACGTCGCCGATCGCGTCGGCCGGCGCCAGGTGATGCTCTGGTCGGTCGGGATCATGGCCGTCACCACCCTGAGCATCGCGCTGCTGCCCTCCCACGACTCGATCGGAGTCTGGGCCGGAATCCTACTGCTGGTATGCCGGCTGCTACAAGGCCTGTCCACCGGCATCGAGGCGCCGCTGTCCACGGCGTACGCCGTGGAGCTGATGCCGGCCGGACATGAAGGCCGGGCGGCCGGCTACATCAGCTTCTTCCAGAACTTCGGCATCCTGCTCGCCTCACTGGTCAGCTTCGCGACCAGCTACGTCATCGGCGGCGACGCCATGTCGACGTGGGGCTGGCGGGTCCCGATGCTGGTCGGCGCCGCGATGAGCTTCTTCGTGCTCTACCTGCGCCGCGCTCTACCCGAGACGCTGTCGGAGGACGAGAAGACCGAACGCACATCGGGCACCTGGGAAGGCGTCGGACGGCACTGGCTCGGCCTGGCCGCGATAATCTTCGTCGTCGGTGCCGCGCAGGCCTACAACTACGCGTGGAACGTCGGCCTCCCCAGCCTGGCTCGCGGCGCCTACGGCGAGAACCCGACCACGATATTCGCGATCACCAGCGTGCTCGGCGTGATCATGCTGGCCGGGTCGATCATCACCGGCCGGATCGCAGACCGGGTGCGCCTGTCCCGGGCATTCGTGGTCACCCGACTCGCGGTCGTCCCCGGCATCTTCCTGATGCTGCTGTACGCCGGCCCCGGCCTGAGCACCTTCACCGTGGTCCTGCTGCTGGGCGGCGTCTTACTTGCGGCGAACATGACGCTCTACAACGTCGTGTCCACGTCACTGATGCCGAAGTACTGCCGGGCGACCGGCACCGGTCTGGGCTACGGCGTCGCGGTCGCCGCCTTCGGTGGCACCGCGTCCTATCTGATCGTCTGGCTGCAGAGCCGTAACTTGTTGTGGGTCTTCCCCGTTTACACCGCTCTTCTGTCGGTCATCAGCGTTGTTCTGTACCTCGCGGCCCGTCGCCGCAGCGGCATTTTCGCTGGTGATTGAGCACCAACCCGACGAACATGGGGACCCTTAGCCATCGGGGTCCGACGAGTACACGGCATTAGTGGTCGCTGCCCGAACTAAGTTGGGTTAGCGCATCGTTCCCAATCTCAGGCCATGCTGACCAAAAAAGTAGGAGCACCACGATGAGCGATAGCGTCGACCATCACACACTCTCCAAGACACTGACCTGGCGCGATGGAATGGCGCTTGGGCTTGCCCTACCTACTGGGTTGTTCGTGACATTCGGCTACCTACTCGGCGTAGTCGGCGCGTGGACCGCAATTACGGTCTGGTTCATCGGCGCTGTCATCAGCTATCTCCAGTGCCGGGTCTTTGCGGAGATGGCGGCAATGTTCCCGCGCGACTCCGGAGGGGTCGCACGCTATGCAATCGAGGGCTGGAAGAAGTATTTTGCCCCGCTTGGAGCCATCGCCGCGTTCGGCTACTGGATTGGTTGGTCTCTGACTATCTCGATGGCGGCGGTCGTCTTCGGAGAATTGATCGAGGCGACCTGGTTTCAGGACAACACTCTCGCCTTCGGCATCTTGGGTAACCAGCTCGGGCTCGAGCACCTTTTCGCTCTCGGTGCCATGCTGTTCGCGTGGGCCTTCAACTACTTCGGTTTGAAGTTCGGTGCCACGGTCAACAAGGTGCTCGGGTTGCTGGTTGTTGCGGGTCTCATCGTGGTGTCGGTGGCGTGCCTGGTCAGCCCGTCGATCCATTGGTCGACGGCCAACTTGTCGTGGTCGGTCACGGGCGACTGGCGAACGGTCGCTGTCGTGTTCTACGTGACCGCGTGGGCAGTCTACGCGGGCGAGATGGTTGCTTCGTTCGCTCCCGAGTACAAGGACACAGCCCGCGACACTTCCAAGGCCATGTCGCGAATTTCGTTGTTCATGATCGTGTTGTTCGTGGTCGTCCCGACCGCCCTCGCAGGTGGTCTTGGTGAGGGCACGATTCGGGACAACCCGGTGAATTATGTCGCTGTGGCATTCGGCCAGGCGTTCGGTGGCGCGGCCTGGATCGGAACGATCGTGATCGCGTTCTCACTGCTGGTCGGGATGATTTCCACGACCGCCGATGGGGGCCGCGCGCTCTTCGGGCTCGCGCAGGAAGGCATGACCATCAAGCAACTCGACTGGGTCAACCGTTGGGGTGTGCCTGGCCGGTCCCTGACCTTGGACGTGCTCCTCAACGCGACTGTCATGGTCCTGGTGGGCCATCCGGTGAGTATTTTGCTGGCGAGCAACCTCGGCTATCTTCTATCGATCATTTTGGGACTGTCGGCATTTCTGTTGCTGCGCAAGGACCGACCGAATTGGCCGCGGCCGATTCGGCGGAGCAATGGCTGGATTCCTGTCGTGGCAGTCCTGGTGGTGTTCAACGTCTTCATCACCGTGATCGGCGTCCTGAATCCCGAACTACTGGGCTATGGGGGCGCCAGGGAGTCTCTGGTCGCGGTGGCCGTCCTGCTGTTCTCGGTCGTGCTCTACGCGTATCGGCGCGTGGTCCAGGACAAGCTTCCCATGCTCTGGCGGCTTCCCGCTCCGGCGATGCCCGAGGGTGCCGACGCTCTCGCCCTCGAGCACGAGATGCGTGGGACAACGGGTGCTCACACTGTCTATGACGTAGTCAACGACGCGGGACTGTCCAACGTTCGACAGAAATAGGAATCGAGCGTGCGGCCCGGTACGGGCTTTCACCGACCGCAACAACTGATCCGGCGCACAAGACCCCACACGCTGGAAGCGCGGCGCGGTCAGCTACACACGGCGGACCTGCGATCTTCGCCGCGGTGGAACTGAGAAGTCCGCAGACGCTGGGAGAGCCGATCATGCGGTGATTGGCGATTCGGGCGCAGCGTAGTTCGGGGCCCACCGTGTGCACGACAAGAACGATGCGGCCCGCGTCGGCCGGCGCGAAATTCTATCCAATCGAGGAAAGGAGCAACTGTGAACAACTCGAAATCTCTTGTGGACCAACGCGTCATTATCACCGGCGGTACGAAGGGGATCGGTTATGCGTGCGCAGAGCTGTTTGCACGGCGAGGCCACCAGGTGCTGATCTGCTCGCGGAATGCAGACCAGGTCGATACTGTGGCTGCGGAACTGAACCAGCACAACGGTCACGTTGCCGGAATGGCCGCCGATCTGGCGGACCCGGAAGTGGGTAACAGCATTGTCGGTCGTTGTATCGATCTGTTCGGCGGGGTCGATCATCTTGTCAATAATGCTGGCATCTATCAGCCGATCGCCATGGTTGACATGACCGCCGAAGGATGGGATGCGAGTTTGCACAACAACTTGCGTGGTGCGGCACTCACCTCTGCCGCTGCGGCGCGTTCCATGCGGTCCACCGGCGGCGGATCGATCGTCAACATCGCCTCGATCAACGGTCTGGCGGCGGAAGCCAACTTCGCGCCATACAACGCCGCGAAAGCCGGACTGATGTCTCTGACTCAGACCAGCGCCATTGAGTGGGCCGATGAAAATATCAGGGTCAACTGCGTTGCGCCCGGCTGCATACGAACACCGATGGTTGATCCCTTGGTTGCCGACCTATCCGATGAGGTCATCGCACGGTACGTACCGATGCGCCGACTCGGTATGCCGGCGGAGATCGCATCGGTGGTGGCCTTCCTTGTCTCCGACGATGCGAGTTACATCACGGGGCAAACCATCACTGTTGATGGTGGCACGCTGACCCGCCAGCCGATGCTCTAAAGAAAGATTGGGCTGCCTGGCGCAGGGCGCGACGACGCTGGCGTTTTAGGAGGTGCCGAGTTGGCGTCGCTTTCTCCGCGAAGTTTTCCGCAGCAGTCCACCTAAAGGGACGCCGTGAGGACAGGCCCCGACACCAATCCCTGGTGTCGATGAAGGAGTGCCCCATCTTCTCCGCTCTCCCTAAAATTTTCGCGGCTGTACTCGCGCAATTTTTCGAGCAATCGAAACAGTACTGCGGTCCCGGACTGGGCACGGATGAGAGTCGACGTGTCCACCAGCGACGGCAGCACTGCGATCAGATCGTCCGGCGTCCTCCGTCACCGTAGATGTCCTCTGTCGCATCGAGTTCGACGCTACTGGCGAACACCGACAGTCGAGATCACAGGAGTGTTTCCGCGGGGTGCAGAGGTGGTAACTCCAGTCGATGCACCACCGCAGCGTCTGCTGCGGTGTCGGGGCCCTGGGCTGTCCCGACTCATAGAAGCGTAGCGGTCGGTGAGTCGACTGAGGATCTGCTCAGGCGACATCGCCGAGAGCCTGGCGGCCGCCAATTCGATCGGAAGCGGCAAAACCTTCCGGTCGCTGACAGATCTGTGTCATCGTGCCCTTGTTGTCCTCGGTGGGTGGGAACCCCTGGACAGCGGCGGCCGCTCGTTCCGCAAACAAGGTAACCGTGTCATGCCCGAGCATCCCCTGCAGCGACGGCTCTCTGTCTGGACCAGGAACCGCGAGCGGCGGAGCTTGCCCTTGGCTGGCACTCTGGGCTTGCCGCGGAACGCGCGTCCGTCCAGCCCAGCCTGGGTAGGAGGCTCAGTACCGCGGCCGACGGGTGGTCGGGACTGAATGCAAGGGTCGGCTGCACCACGAGGCCGTCTTCGCAGTCGTGCGCCTCAGTCCGAGCGATAGGACGATATGCGATCACACCAGGGCGCCGGTCTGGCATGTGGTTCGACTGGGGTATGTCCGCCGTGCTCGCAGTGAGCCCTCAGGGGAGCCGGAGCAGCCGGATCTTCAGCACTAGCCGGGCAAATGTGCCGGGTAATCGTCGGGTATTGGCAGAGATGCGGTGTCGGGGATCGGGACGGCGACCTCGGGCGTGACGGCCGAGCAGCTCGGAGACCGCGCATGAGCTCGCGGTCGTAGCGGTGAGGTCCGCGCAACGTGGAGAGCCCAAAGAGTTTGCGGCGTCGGCGCTCAGTACAGCGGGTCATGGCGGATGTTACAAGCGTCGACTACGGCGGCCATCAATCGATACTTGGTTGTGCGGACCATTGACGGTGATCCCACGACTTCGATGTCGTGATCGGTCCAGTCCGCGTATCCGGCGACCACACGGCTGATCTGTCCGGTGAGTGGATCGTGGACCCCGCCCGAGGCGTGCGCCGTTCGTGTCGCTTGCCAGGGTGATGGGACCACCTCGTTGCCACGAGCATGGGACCACCCGAAGGTGTCATCGAGCATCGACCTCGCCTTCTGAACTGTCAACCGCGCCATGCCCCGGACGGGTGCGTTGCCGGTAGGACGGGCCCTCGATGACGAGGGTGTGCGCCGAGGAGGTGAGCCGGTCGATCGCCGACTGCGCGAGCAGGGCATCGGTGGTCATCGACAGCCACTCGGAGGGCTCCCTGTTCGAGCTGACGATCGTCGCCTTGCGGCGGTGGCGCTCCACGACCAACTCGTAGAAGTCGTTGGTCTCGGTCGCGTCCAGGGGCCGAAGCGCAAAATCGTCGAGGACCAGGAGATCGACGGTGGCGATGCGCCGCATCTCCGCCTCGACCGAGTTGTCGAGCCGGGCGGCGCGCAGACGGGCGAACAGCTTGTCGGCGCGGGCGCAGAGCACCGTCATCCGGCGCCGGATCGCGACGTGCCCGAGGGCGGTCGCCAGGTGCGTCTTGCCCACCCCCACCGGTCCCAGAACCAGAACCGAGTGGCCGGCCTCGGCGAACCGCAGCGACACCAGATCCGACAGCAGGGATCGGTCGTAGCGGAGGTCGTCGAGGGCGTTCCAGGTGCCGATTCGCATCGACTGATCCAGACCGGCCTTCGCCGACCGTAAAGTGGCCGAGCGTGATTCCCGCCGGGATACCTCGTCGGCGAGCAGCAGCTCCAGGAATGCGACGTGGCTGAGCTGGTGCTGGCGGGCCAGGGCGAGTCGCTCGGGCAGGGTGTCCTTGAGGGCGCCGAGTTTGAGTGTTTTGAGGAGGGCGATCAGGTCGGCGCCGATCGGATCGACCGGCCCCGTGGGGGCGGGTGGGGTGGTCATCGTGGCTCCTTCGTGTCGGTGTTGCCGCCGAGGATCACCGTCAGATGCCCGGTCCTCTCGGTGGCACTATCGGTCCCGGCAGTGGCAGGGGTGGTTCGCTCGGTGGCAACGCCGGTCCCGGTAGTGGCGACGCTGGTCCCGGTGGTGGCAGGTGTGGTCCTGTCGGTGGCGAACTCGGCGGGGTCGCGGGTGAATCGGGACGGTGCCGCCGACCCGGCGGCCGGCAGCAGCGGTGCGGTGGTCTCGGTGGCGCGTTCGAGCATCGAGGCGATCTTGCTCACCGACACCACATCCAGATCCAGCGCCGTCGAACATGCGGACTCGACCGGGCCGGGCCCGTAGCGGCGGACCAGCCCGAGCAGCCGGTAGACCGCCCTCATCCGGATCCAGGGCAACGGATCGTCGAGCAGTCTTTCGGCGTAGATGCCGATGGCGCGGCCGTGCCCGGCGCAGGTGCCGATCAGTCGGTCCAGGTCCCGCATCGCGTATCCGACCTTCTCGGTGGGCAGGTCCTCCGGGTCGGTGCTGCGCCCACCGGCGGGCTGGCGCGGGTGCACCTTCACCAGGTTTCCGCGGGCGTAGAACTTCACCAGCGCACTGTCGGCCCGGGCCTCGAGCACACTGCCGATCCACTGTCCCGGGATCGAATACAGTGCCTTGGCGACCTCGGCATGGAAGTCGCGGTGCACCTTGACCTGTTTGAAGATCGGCACGTCGTAGACCGGTGGGACGGGCAGCAGCATCGGTGCCTCGTCCTCGTCGAACACCTCGAGTGGGCGGGCGGCGGTGGTGCCGTGGGTCCGCATCCCGGCGGTGTCACGGCACCACGCTTCGGCACGCTGTTGCGCCTCGGCGAGATCAGCGAAGTCCTCACCGGCCCAGTAGTTTCCACGTACATATTGAACTGCGCGCTCGACCCTAGGTTTGTCCTTTGGGGATCGGATCCGGGCCGGGTCCGTCACGAACCCGGTGTGCTGGGCGTAGTCCAGCCAGCCCTGCGACAGCCGCGGGTTGACCGCGTCCGCGTCGGTCACCACCGGTCTCAGGTTATCGGGGATCAGGACCTTGAAGACACCTCCGAAGAAGGTCCACGCCGCCTCGCAGCCGGCGATCACCGCCGCCAGGGTCTGCGAGTACGTCAGCCACACGAACATGTGCCGCGAGTACACGGCGGTGAAGATCAGTGCGTGCACCTTGCGGCGCCGCCCGGTGTCCGGATCGGTCAGATAGCCCAGGTAGCCGAAGTCGATCTGGCATTCGTTGCCGGGATCGCCGTCGACGATGCGGACGGTGGTGTCTTTGCGGCCGAAACCGCACCGCTCGGTGGCGAATCGGTGCAACGTCCGATACGGCACCACACAGCCCTGGCGGGCCAGCAGCGTTTCGATCTTGGTGATCGTCAGCGGTGGATGGTTCCCCTCGCCGGCCACCCACGCCCGAATCTGGTCCTCGAATCCCAGCAGCTGGTCCCAGGCGGCGCCGTGTCCGCTCGGGCGGGCCGGGCGCACCGCCTCGATCACCGTCCCGATCAGCCCGTCGTCGAGGGCGTCGACACCGTCGCCGCGCTGCAGCCCCGCGGCCTGGGCGGCCTCGATGTATCGGCGCACGGTCTTGCGGTCCACCCCGCAGTGCGCCGCAATCGTGCGCAATCCCGGCGGCCGGGACCCGGGCACCCCGAGCCAGACCCGGAGCACTTCCTTGACTTCGTTCACATTGACCTCCCGAAACGCCATGCCCGTCCGCCTTCGTGACCGGGGATACCGACACGACGATCCAACGAGCGATCCGACGGGACTTCGGCGCGACGCGCCGGGGTGGTCCCATAACTGGCAATCCGAGTGGTCCCATGAGGGTGGCAGAAATCAGGTCAAGACGGTCCCATGCTCATGGCAGGCGACACCGTTCGCGAGACCCACCATGGATTGTCGCTGTACTCGGTTACCGTAATGACGGTCAGCCGCGGATTCGTTCGCGTCAATGCCCACAGCATGTCGAGGTCGTACAGGTCACATGGGTAGGTGCCGCCGACAAAGAGATGCGTCCGAGGGTTGTCGCCGCGCTGCGCGGTTTCGATCAACTGCGCTCGCAAAGGAGCGATTCCGGTGCCTTCACCGATCATGTGCCGACTTCGGCGCGGTTCTCGCCACACACCGAGGGAACCAAGTGGTGATCCGATCAGCCAGGTGTCGCCGATCTGTGATTCTCCGACGATCGCGGGACTCACCCAGCCACCGGATACTCGTCGGACATGGAACTCGACGATCCGGTCCGGAGTGGGTGGCGTTGCCAACGACAGGTAGCGCCACATTCTGGGACGGTTCGGTACCTGCACGCTGACATACTGTCCCGGTTCATACGACATCGTGTGGTCGAGTTCCAGCCGCACGATGGCGAGGTCGCCGAGTACTCGGCGGTGTTCGATCACCGTGCCCACACGCGTCGGCGGTCCCTCGTCGGAGTTGGCGGCCTCGGTCATGATCGAGGCAATGAGTGCGATCGTCAGTCGCCACGCGTGATCCGTCTCGTCGGTCCAGAGTTCAGGTCCGGCAAGGTCGGCCAGCGCGGCGGCGAATGCCTCACCTACGGCGATGTAGTGCTCCTCTGTGACTCCGTATTTGCGGTGATCTCGTCCGAGTTGGGCTAGCAGCGGGAGTACGGATTCCGGCGTCTCGAGTTGGTCGATGACGTACCTGATCGCCCGCATCAGCCGATCGCGTTGCGTGTCCATCGCTGCCGGGAAGTGCTGGCGGGTCTCGGGATGCGTCGCAAACAGAATGGCGTAGAAGGAACGTGCGAACTTCTCCTCGCCCTCAGGGATCGCTCCGATAGATTTGAAGCTTGATCGGACGAGTGAAATCGTCAGGGGATCCACGGCAATCGGTGCCCTCTTGTTTTCGTTCAGAATGGTTCGTGATGTCGATTCTGTCCTCCCCCGGATGAATCACGCTGATCGTGGTGACGTGAGCGGCGTGCCGGGGTGGAGCGAGTGTAGATGATGCTGAAGCGCTGAACAGCGCCTACGTCGATCGGGCCGACCGAATGGCGGCGGTTCGCATTGCACCGGGCCTCGTGATCGAGATGTCTGGTCCGTCGTAGCTGACGATGCGATGTGGGGTCGCGAGTTCTCCAGGCCAGTAGTCGCAGGGGTGTTTGGTCCTGTCTGCAGGCGGCCAGCAGTCGGCGGCGGTGACGGCGGTCGGCACTGAGGGCATCGTCAATCTCACCTCATCGATTGGGCGGATGGATCCTGTCGGTTTCCGTTTCGCGGATTTGGGCGACTCCATCCGGGTGTTTCTCTCGGATTACACACCTGGTGGGGCGTTCGCGGGCACGCCGTGGTGATTTTCGGTCGAATACGAAACGAATCAGCAGGATTCCACTACCAATTGGCGACCGCAGCGATCACCTGCTCGGGTCTGCGGCAGACTGCGGCCTGCCGCACTTGTGACGGCGCGGCATGGTCTGGCCGAACAGGTTCACGACACGAACTCGAATCTGCGGGGTTGAATCACGGCGCTTCATCGTTGGTTGGTGTGGATCGGCAGGCGCGAATGTGTCTCCGACCTATGGGTAGTCCGGTGATTGCCCCGGCAGGGCCGCGCATCAGGGATCTTTCATGTCGCAAAAGCTGACAGAAATTAGTAATTGACGAGTGAAAAATCAATGCCTACGGTAATTCTGGATGTGAGCGGTATCACTCGGCACTGTCGCGGCGTGCTGTGCGTCAGCGCCGAGGCTCCCTCCAGTCTAGTGAAATGTGCATCTGCACAGCCTATTTGAGACAGATTTACCGAAGAGGAGTCGAACCGATGACCGACAAGCTGTTGTTTTTCTCGCAGGAGTGGTGCGAACTGGCGCTCGAGGCTGTCAACGCGAACGCGGAGGTGTACAAGGGATTCAAGGACCCCGATTCGTTCACCAACCGTATGGAATTCGGCACCATCGGTAAAGACGATGTGGCCTGCCATATCGAGTGGGAGCAGGCCAAGATCATCTCCTGGACGATCCGCAAGTTCGACGAGAGCGACCTGTGGTTGAAGATCAACGGAACCCTCGAGACGTGGCAGCGCGCGGCCGAGGGCGACGCCGAAGGCGGAAAACTGCTGCTGGCCGGAAAGGTCAAATTCGCCAAGGGCCCGATGTCGGCGGCCATCGAAAACGCCGGCGCCTTCAACAATTTCCTGTTGTCGTGGGGGCAGGTGCCCACGGACTGGGACGTGTGACCCGATAATAAACGGCCCGTGTGGGACTTGCGTGTTCTCGAGGCGAGTCCCGCGCAGGGGCCGATGTGACATATCGCCGACCCCTGCTGTGAAAGGCCATGATCAATGACCACTGTTGAATCCGAGACATACCCGGTCACCCTGTACGACGGGGAGGACGCGAACGGCGTTGCCAGCATCGTCGGGATGCTGATCGGGCAGAACATCGAAAACTTCCCGTCCCGAGTCAAGTTCGCACGCAAGATCTCGCGGCCGGTGTCGATCTACAGCACCGACACCGACAGTGCCTGCACGATCGTGTTCGGCGCCGACGAGGCAATTGTCTACAACGACATCGTGGGTCGGCCCAGCGTCACCATCAGTGCCAGCGTGGATCAGATCCTCGACGTGTCACAATTGCCGATGAAAGCAGGCGGGCTGATCCCGGTGGGCTTCTTCACCAACCGTGGGATGACGGTGCTCGGCGGAATCCTCACTCACAAGCTCGTGGTAAAGGGTCTTCTCACCCACACCCTGACGGCATTGCGCACCATTGCGCTGGTCTCGGTCGTCGAGTCATGACGGCGATCTCGGGCCGGAACCGTCACACCCTCGATGCCGAGGCCACTATGCCGATCGCATCACCCGATGAGATCGCACCGGACGGATTCGCCGAGCAGCCGCGGCGCGCCTCGACCCGAATGAATGTGGCGCGCGTCCTCGTGGTTCTCGCGCTGATTCCGGTGGGTGCGCTATACCTGTATCCCCGGATCTACGACTTGACGGCCACGCCCTATCGGCTCGACCAAGCGGTGGTGTCCGCCGGCAACTACAACCCCGCACTGGATCAGATCGTCGAACACGAAAAGGTCACACTGGCCGCGTTCGACGCGCTCGACAAGATGAAGTCGTCATTGGCGAGTGTCCTGAGCACCGATGCGGCCGTGACCACCGAACTCAACACCCTCACCGGGCAAATCGCCGGCGACGTGCAGAAGACCCTCGACCTCGCCGGCGCGAACGTAAGCGATCTCGTCGCCTCGCTCGACACATTGACCGCGCACATCGGCTCACTACAGCAGCCGGTCGACGGCGCCACGGCGGCTGTCGCCGCCGACCGCGCCACCTTGGACGCCATCCTCACCGACGCACGATCCACCGCCGCAAAGGTCCACAGCGCCCGCCTGTCAGCGGAAGAATCGGCCAACGACCTGTCTGGAAAGTAGGAGAAGTACCGTGATTTTCTTCGGACGCCGCGGCGGGCCGGCGCGCCTGGTTCTCTCGATCGTCGCGGTGGGTGTTCTCGGCCTGCTCGCCTTCGTCGTGTTCAACCTGAACACCCGACTCGACAACCAGCAGCGCGCCAACGAGACGAGCATCTCAGCCTCCCAAGGCATCGTCGACGTCAATGACCGACTGACCAATCAGCTCCACCAGCTCACTGAACTCACCCGCACCGCGCAGACCGCACTCGATGCCACCTCCGCGCTCGGGCCGTTGCTGACCAAGCTGGATGAAGCGATCACCCCAGTAGCGCAGATGCTTGCCAGCAGCACCGACGTGGCACAACTGACGAACGAGCAACTGGCCAACATCCAGGGCATCCTCGGCGAGGTCCAGAACACCGTGCTCCCGCTCGTGTCGTCAGCGGAAGCGTTCGGCGACCAGGGACGCCAGCTGCTGGCCATCGTTCAGGGCCTCGTCAGCGACCTGCAGGGTTCGGTCGCGGCCGCGCAGACCATCAACCAGATGCTTCCGCTCCCGGGCTGAACCCACCTTCTTCCTCCAACCGATCTGTACCTACTCTCGACTGGACGTGAAATGCAGCAGGGCACCGACTTACCGCCAGAGGCGTACCCTAGCCGAGGCCTGGCCGGACTTCAGCGACTCGACATCCCAGCATCGGCGCTGCCATACCGAAAGGGCGTTCTGCCCCACCGACTGGACATACCGAATGCTGCGACACCCAGTTCCACCGGGTTTGCCATCGCAACCGAATGGATGGGCCGCCTCGCTGCGGTGCTGGCTGTGGTCCTGTTCGGGCTGGTGTTGGCGGCCATCCACAAGGGTGAGCTCGTCCAGGGCAGCGCGCGCACGATCGTGGACAACTTCCGGCTGACCAACGAGTACTTCGCCCAACGGGCAGATCTCACAGCCCCGGCCACGGCCCACAAGCAACTCGATGAGCTGGCAGGGGTGTTGGCCCAGCTCAATACCGCAACTGCCGCTGACGTCGACCACCTGGCTGCGTTGCTGCCGGATGCACGTGCGTTGCTCGCCGCCGGGGAAGGCGACACCCAGATCGCAGGACAGCTCGAGACCGTTGCCGCCACGTTGCAGGGCTCCGCGGCGTCGCTGCATCAAATTTCGGCGGACGCGAACACCACCGTGAGCGACGTGAACAACGAACTCAGCACTGCGATCGATCTTGTGAACGCACTCAACGCGGAGCTGACTCGGACGACGAACAAACTTGCGCTGGTTCCTGAACAAGGAGCCTTCATTCCTGCACCGGGAGGCAACTGATGATCACCAAGAAGGCATGGCTCGGGGTAGTGCTGGGACTGGGCCTGGCACCTGCTGTGCTGCTCTGCGCCGTCAACGGGTTCCTTCCCGGACTCGGCGACGTGGTCGACCCGCTGGGGCGACCGTCGCAGCTGAGTCTCGAGGTCATCGATTCTGCCGGCCAGTTCGACACATTGACGTCGATTCTCGTCCCCAAACACGCCCGGCTGGCCGCCGATATCCAGGCGTTGGACCCGCTGGCAACCGACCTGGAGGGCCTGACCGACAAGGCGGGAGAGCTGACGGGACAGGCCAAGACACTCAATGCCTCCACTGGCACAGTCAGCACGATCGCCTCCCCGTTGCCCGACCTCGTTGCGAACGTGACCGCCCGTGCCAACCAGGCCAGCCCGACGGTGGCGGGACTGTCGACGGCGGTCGGCTCGGTCACCACGCAACTCGAGGCCATCAACCAGGGACTGACCACGATCGAGGGCACCCTGGGAACCCTTGGCCCCAAGGCCACTGCCATCGCGGCGACCCTGGCGAACGTCGAGGAAGAGGCCCGGCACATCCAGGAGCTCGGACCGCTGCTGGCGGCAGTCGGGCCCCCGGTCAATTCCCTGAACCTCCCCGCTCTCGGCGTCGCGACCACCCCCAACCCGTAACGCTCGGACTGGTCAGGTACTGACACGGCACGAGTGAAAGGCAGAACACACACCATGTTTCGGCTCTCCTGGGCGATTGCCCTGGCATTCACCATTGCACTCTTGTGCGGCATTCTGATCGTCACGCGAGACTTGAGTATCACCAACGACATCTTCAAAGACGGTGTCAATCAGGCGAAGATCGTTGACAAGACCACAAACGACGCACTATCCGGGGCGAAGGAATTGCCTCCGGCAAACGCCGCGATCAACCAGGGCCTTCCGGAAGTCGTCGGGGTGCTCAACTCCCTCACCCGCGCGGACCAGACCCTCGGGGACCTGGGCACCCAGCTCCAGGCGCTCGGTGACGCCCTGAAGTCCGCGGATGCCCCACTCGGCGGCATCATCGACGCAGGTGCAGCTGCTACCGATCAGGCCAATGCCGCCGCCGTTCCCGCGGAGCAAATCGTGTACACCCTGGCGGACGCCGACGCGAAAGTACAAGCACTCGCCCCGTTGTTGGACCAATCACTCGCGCTCGGACAAACAATCGACGAGAAGCTGCGGATCGCGCTGATCCTGCCGGTCGTCGGAAACTGACACGACACCGACGCTGGGTGAGCGACAAGACCTTCGATACTCCGGGCAACACCCGGAGTATCCGAGGTCGTGTGGATCCGGACTCGATACCTCGGTCCACTTCGGATCGGGTGCGGCTGAGCCGACACCCGGGGACAGTGACCACATCGCGGGAAACGTCCTGTGATGCCGGCGCATCTCAGTCTTGGCGAAGGGTGTCCTGCCACACAACGGGAAACAGATCACCGCTGATCGGTGAGCCGGGGGTCATCGGAGGGACAGAGAACCCGCCGGTGCTGGCAATATGGTCGAAGCTGGTGCCGGGCCTCGGATCCCAGACGACTTGGTCGCCGGTGAAGATCGTTGTGACGGCGCGGCGGAGGTGACTGGAATGGTTGGCGGGCGATCCGTGGACGGTCTTCGGATGGTGCAGCAACGCATCGCCCGGCTCGGCGTCACCAATGAACCATTCATGGCGGTCGTAGTCGGTGGAGAAATCGGGTGGTTCGGGGTAGGGCGAACGTTGATAGACGGCAGCAACCTCAGGATTGCCGCTGAAACTGCGGGGTCGGTAGACCGGACCGAGGTGTGAGCCTTTCAAGTAATGAACAGCGCCGTTGTCGGTTGTGACGGTGTCGAGCGGGACCCAGATACGGAAGTACTGATCACCGTCGATAGGCAGATAGGCGAAGTCCTGGTGGAAGGGCGCACCCTGCGCCGACCCCGGCTCCTGCGCGAACACCTGGTCGTAGAAGAAACGCAGCGACTTCACTGCAGGATGGATTTGGCGGGCAATGTTCTTGGTCGGCCCGCACAGCGCCCAGGCGTCGAACGCCGAGTCGACGAAGCGAGGAAAGGCCTGGGAGAAGAAGCGAGGCTGACCCGGGGACGTGTAGTTCTGAGAGGTGGCGTGCACGTCGGTCATCAGCCGATCCACCGCGGTCCGGAGGTAGTCGATCCACGACGGAGCGATCACGGCTTTGAGTCGAGTAACTCCATTGGCAGCGAAATCCGCCCGCTCCTCGTCGGTGATCTCGCGGAGCAGCAGCTCGGTGGGATGGTCGGTGGTCATTGGCATTCCTTTGCAGGTGATGACCGCGTCAGCGCGGCGGTCATTGTGATGTCCCTCGTCTCCGGCGGGGCAGTGATGGCGCGGAGCGGTGCTACCGAAGCGGACCTTGCTTTCTGATTACGGTTCTTGGGTCTGATTACACAGAGGCGGCGCGGGTGGCGCCGGCCGTCAGCGTGATCATGCGGGAATCTGCAACGAATAGGCAGAATCCTTGTGCCCGCGGGGCACAGAAGCGGGCGGGTCCCTCCGGCGCTCAGCGGTGAGTGAAGGCGCGCGTTTCTCGATGAACGCGGGCATGCCTTCCTTCTGGTCGTCGAGTCCGAACGTCGTGTGGAATGCCCTCCTTTCGTATCGCAATCCCTCGCCGAGCGTGGTCTCGAAGGAGAGCGCGCAGCGCGTCCGGTTAGTAGTAGGGCCTTGGCCTTGCCTTTGCCGATTGCCCGACTATGACGTTGTGAGCCGCCGAGACCGGGGGTCACGCCCAAGGTGACGTCGGGCCGGCCGAGTTTCGCGGTGTCAGCCGCGATGACGAGGTCGCACATCATCGCCACCTCGCAGCCGCCGCCGGGCGCGTATCCGGCTACGGCAGCGGTGGTCGGCTTCCGTACCGCTGCTTACCGTGCTCCGAGCCGGTCAGGACGATGGCGCCGATTCCCGGGTCGTTCTCTCGGTCGTCGAGCGTTGCGATGACGTCCGCACGCATCGCAGTGTCGAGGGCGTTGAGCGCATTGGTCCGATTGAGTGTGACAGTACCGACCCGGCCCGTACGGCTCGAGCAGGATCGTTTCGAACTCGTGCACCGCTGTTCCTTTCGGTCCCGTCTTGATTGTGGCCTGTGTTGGGTTTGTGAAAATGCCGATGTCAACGCGGTAAGGAGTCCCGTCACCAGTCATGGGTGTGGTTCGGGACGCTGGCAGAATCCATCCGCACGTGCTCCGCGCCGGGGCTGCCGAATCCTGCGACCCGGCGGCTAGGCGGGTAGTCGCGTGCCCCGAGGTCGGCCGCGGCGCCGAAGTGCGGGCGGGGAACCCGGAGTCCTGCGGACTACCACCGGTAAACACCGGTGCGACTATGTCATTGGGTGGTGAGCACCGCCGCAACACCTACCGTCGCTGCGATCACGATCACCGACCAGAGGATCAGATCCCACAGTCGGCATTGTGCTCGGGACTCGTCCCCATGGACGGCCGGCGTCACCAAACCCGATTGTCTTTTCATCCGTCAACACCTCATGACCTCGACTGGTACGGACTCGAATCCCCGCCATGACGCAGCGGTGCGCCTGGGGTTGGTTGGCATGGTCCGGTTCTGCATCCGACCGACCGGCCGTCCCGATTGCTGTGCCAGTCCCGCTCGGCTAGCATCTGTGTGCAACGAAAACCTTTCACGACTAAGAAAGTCTATCTCGAAAATAATTGACTGGAGATCTTTTCACTCCTATGATTATGTGATCCACAACACAATGTTGGGATCGGGTGCAGGCCCGGAAGGACGATCGGATTCACAGAAGAGGCGCGACCAATGGACGCGACGGACGAATTTTTCAGCTGGACCTCACGGCGAACCGTCATCGGGGCGGGTCATCTAGCCTCGACGGCGTCGGGACTGCGACGGGTCCATGGTGATTCGGCGGGCGATCTGCCGCAGCGCGGCCTGGACGTCAGGCTCGTGGTTGCAGGACGCCACTGCCGCTTGATCACCTTCACTCATGGCGGCGATGACTACGTCGTCGTCGTCATCGGTTCGGTTCGCGGCCGACGCGACGTGCCCATCCGGGCGGTCGACGAGGAGTCGTTACTGGTAGATGCGAGCCGGAGTGCGACGTCCGCGGAGATCCTGATCGGGATTCCGATCGATCCGAGGACGGCAAGTCCCGAGCGGTGCCGCGAACGGATGCTGGCTTCCCAGCTGTGCCACGGCGGCCCGATCCGGCAGATGCTCGGTGTGACGGGGGTTCACTCGGTCCTGGTGCCGGTGCTCGCGCCCGCCAATCATGCGGCGTAACCGCCTGTCTGTCACGGTGAGGGCCCACGGGAATGCCGCCCCTTGCTCGACGAATCATGGGGGTGGTACGCGGGCGGAGGCGCGCGGTGCAGCACCGAATACAGATGGTCCCCAGTGGGGACAGAGAGCAGGCTTTCGTGCCATTCTTGGAGAAGTTCTTCACCGCGATTCTCACTCTGACCGGCGCCAACTTCGGTGCCTGGCCTCTGGACGAGGAACAGGATTGAGACGACGGCACCTTCTGGTGGGAACAGGAATGATCGAGTCGGGCCTGGCGGTGCAGCTGGTGCAGGAGTGCCTATCGCCGACTGCAGCAGAGAAATCGGCCGCAGATCTCGGCCGGAGCCCTGGTGAAACGATGGTGAAGCGAGCCTTCAGTATTCGAGACCGTCGACATCGCCTTTCTCGGCGGGTGAGGCGGCGGATTGGTTGTCGGTGTGGACCCCTTGTCGAGGGCTGGCAGGGCAGCGCACGGACCTCCACCGCTTGCGCCAGACCTCAGCCGCATATGGCGCGCATGGAGTGGGGGGACTGCGCAAGTGCGGCATGGAATACGCAACCTGAGGGTCAGCGCGAAAGCGACTGGCACTCCCGTATTCCGTCGCCGCGCCGAGACCCCCAATGTCGAAGTCCTCAGTACAGATCAGATCTGTGAATTTCCATGAACTCTCGTAAGTATAGCCACTGGCGTCAGAGGCGTCGCGCCGCGTGGATCGAAGCCAACCGCCCATCCAATCATCCGGACCCCGAGGCGGAGCGGCTCATCGAGTTCGCCGTCGTCTGGGCACCGTTCGGGGGAGCTGCCGAGGAGGACATCCTTGTGAACTTCGGAATGACAACGCGGCGGTTCATCGAGCGATTGTGGCAGGTCATTCCTGAATCGAATTGTGTCCAAGACGAGATACGCAGGTTAGCGAGCGCATACCCGCACCACCGCCGACACCGACGGCCCGGCGGCTGATGGTCCGACAAGCCCCAGGAACTGGTGCACGAAACCTGAGCAAGCACACTGCAGCCGGAGTGATCGTGGAAGTGCCGTAACTGCAATGGCATTCTCGACTTGCGCTTCCCCGGGAACTGTTTCAGGCGCCCGTTCCGGAGGACATTGCAGCCGAGCCTCGGCTGGGGTGTACGAGCTGGCTCACGCATCGCTAGCCCGAGCACGCCGGCGGCAACCAAGACCGCGCCCGGAACAAGGAACCGCAGGGTCAGGGCGGTCGTCGACGTGTGCGAGGTGGGAATACACTGGCTGGCGATTGGAAGCTCGCGACGTTCCCTTGATGCCGTCGAGAAGTCTCTGGACGCGGGGGAGTGCGGCGTTGTGCTGGCCGACGCCGGTGGCCACGTCGGGGTAATTCTGCGACATGAAGTTCTGGAACTGAGCCGGGTCCGTTTTCAAGGCCCCGCGAGTGTTGGGAGTGTCTGCTCCTGCAATCGATCGGACATCTCTTGAAGGGCAGTAATGTCTGGTTAGGTTCGACACGTTGCGCGGATCCAGTGCTGCACCGATGTGTGAGGTCGGATGCATCGCGGTGTCAATTTCACGGGACGACATCCGCCGACTTTCGCGTATCAGTGGCCTGCGGGGAAGTGCAAGATTTCTGCGGTTCTCGCATCGACGCCGGTGTGACGGTCGACGACTTCCACTGCAGCGCAATGGTACTTCCCGTTCGCATATTCGCGGGGTGTGACCGCGTACCGACGTTTGAACTCGGTGATGAAGTGGGATGCGCTCGAATAGCCCACGGCGCGTCCCACTTCGCTCACCTTGTTGCCGGATCCGGTGATGAGCATGCGTCGCGCAGCGTCGAGTCGCTCGGATTTGAGGAACTGATAGGGACTCACGCCGATCGTCGCACGGAAGGTGTGCGCAAAGGTCGACTCACTGAGCTGAACCTCCCGCGCGATGTCGTTCACGGTGATTGATTCAGTGAGGTGAGACCTGATGTACTCGATCGCCGCCCGCGTGGGATCGGCGTCGGACTCCCGTGAGGCAACTTCCAGCGGATCTTGGCAGCATACGATCTGCAGAAGGCGATACACGATCTCCTGCAAACAGATCGGCGCGAGTACTCGCTCGTCAAGTTCGCCATCGAGTGCGCGAAGAAACCGGAGAACGGAGTGGAGTAGTCGTGCTCCCACACCGAAGGTGCCGCTGCACTTGTTGCCACTTGCACGGCCACGGCGGGTGATCGGCACCGCCGATGCGTCACTGACCAACACGTCTGTCGATACGCGGCGAATGATTGCCGTGTCGATCTGCAAAAACATCGCGAGGAAGGGAGCGTCGGCGGAGGCCTCGACCACTTCTATCGCGGGGCTCAGCCGGTCCGTGAAGACAACGCCGTCGAGGGGGCCGCAAGCGTGCGCGGTGCGATCGATTACCACCGACAGATGTCCCTGGACGACAAGACAGAAGGTGATGCCCGGTGCCGGCTCCCACAGATACGGTCCGGGGGCATCGAACCGGCAGACGGTCAGCCCCGGCCGCACCTCCCGGGCCCCGACCCCGCCCGCCCAGCAGTCCAGTTCGGCGAGCAACTCCTCCATCGGCATCGCCTGGGTCACACTTTCCACAACTGTGCCTTTCGTCCGGAGCGGTGGATGATTCGGCGCGGTCACATCCGATCCGACAGGCGGCGCGCGGCGAGCTGAATCGCCTCCCACACCGTGGCGAATGGTGGGGCGTACGAGAGATCCATCGTGGCAAGGTCGTCGACGCTCATCTCGCCCCACAACACCGCGGCGGCAGTGTCGATCCTCTTGGCTGACTGAGCCCCGCCCACGATCTGGACGCCGAGCAATCGCCGCGTACGACGATCAGCAATGATCTTGGTGGCGATCGGCGACCTTTCCGGCATATAGCCACTGGCTGTGCCGCCGACAGTGACCAGAGATTCCACGTCGTACCCCGCCTCGGTCGCCTCCCGGGTCCCGAGGCCCGTACGGGCGACCTCCACGTGAGTGCCGGCGGATACGAAGCGGGTGATGGCGGTGCCCAGCACGCCCGGAAACGCGTGCGATCCGCCGAGGACGTCGTACCCGCAGATGCGCCCCTGCTTGTTCGCATGAGTGCCCAGTGGCGCAAGGACGTACTTCCCGCGGATTCGTTCGATGACCTCGCAGCAGTCCCCGGCGGCCCATACGCCCTCGGCGACCTCTTGTCGCTCGTTGGGCAAGTAGCCACCCTGTTCGCCGATGGGCAACCCGGCGGCCACGCCGAGTTCGGTGGCCGGGCGCACACCGAGTCCGAGGACGACGACGTCGGTGGGGTAGACCTGGCCGTTGCTGGCGGTGACCGACCGAACGTGGCCATCGACGATGTCGATATCGGCGATCGTGGTGTTAGTGATGACGTCGACTCCGCCGGCTTGGACGGCCTCGCGGACCCTCTCACTCATATCGCTGTCGAGGCTGCTCATCACAGCACTGCGGGTCAGGAGCGTGGTGCTGAATCCGCGTTGCACCATCGCTTCCGCCATTTCGACGCCGATGTACCCGCCGCCCACCACCGCCGCGCGGCGACGGATGGCTATTCCACCGCGTGATCGGCGAGAGACGAGATCGAGCCAGTGCCGGGCATGATCGAGATCCTTGACCGGGTGCACGCCTCCCACCAGCTCACCCCCGTCGGTCACCGCCCACTGCGGAATGATCGGATGGGCACCGGTGGCGAGGACAAGCTTGTCGAATCGGACGACCTCCTCACCTCCGGCGTTGTGGGCGTAGGTCACCGTGCGAGTGTTCAGGTCGATCTTCGTTGCGGTGACGTTCATGCGGAGGTCCACTCCCATCGCCCGATGCTTCTCGGGCGTGCGAGCGCTCAATTCATCGGTCGCGCCGACCGTCCCGGACACCAGATACGGGATGCCGCATGCAGAATACGAGGTGTCGGAGGTTTTCTCGAGCGCGATCACATCGACGTCGCGCCCCGCGGCTTTCGCGCTGCGCAGCGCCTGATGGGCTGCGCTCATACCCGCGGCGTCGGCGCCGATGACGACGATCCGCTCGCGCTTTTCCGTTGGGTCCGCCGTGGTCATCGCACCTCCGTCATGTTCGTGCACCGGGCGATCGCCCATTCGATCGTGTCGGCGGCAAGGTGTGTGCCGCTGAGCGCATCGATCTCGCGGATTCCTGTCGGGCTGGTCACGTTCACTTCGGTGAGCCTGTCTCCGATGATGTCGATTCCGACGAACACGAGTCCGCGCCTGACGAGCTCGGGTCCGAGTGCGTTGCAGATTTCACGATCGCGGGCGGTCACCGTGTCGCGGACGATGCGTGCACCGGTGGCCATGTTGCAGCGGAATTCATCGCCGGCGCCGCCGGTGTCGACTATGCGGCGGACGGATCCGATCGGCTTTCCGTCGAGGACGATCACGCGACGGTCTCCCGCCGTCTCCGCCTCCGGAATGAACTGCTGGACGACCACGTGCTGGTCACCGCGAACGGTGGCGGTGTCGAGTATCGAGTGCAGGTTCGGGTCATGCGGTCGCAGGAGCATGATGCCCCGGCCGGCCATGCCATCGGTGGGTTTGAGAACTGCTGTTCCCCAGGAACGTACGGCTTCGCAGATCTCGTCTCTGTCCGCGGAGACGATGGTGGGGGGACCCAGCTCGGGCATCCGCAGGGCGAACAACTTCTCGTTCGCGTCGCGGAGCCCGGCAGGGGAATTGATCAGCAGCGTCTTTGTGGGATCGACAAAGTCGAGGATGAAGGTGGCACGAAGATAGTTGCTGTCGACCGGAGGGTCGGTCCGCATGAAGATCGCCGATACCTCGTCGAGAGACAGGCGGCGGGATGCACCACTGGTGTACCAGTCAGTGTCGGCGATCCACTTGTTTTCGCTCAAGACAGCTGGGCGTAATGTCACCTCCCGGCAACGAGCGAATGCGCGCCCTCGGTCGATGCCGATCTCGCCGATGGTCGTGGTCAGCACGCGATGGCCGGCCAACTGCGCTTCCTCCATCAAAGCGATGGTGGTGTCGTGCGCAGGTGCCAGTCCGTCAAGGGGATCGGTGATGAACAGGAAGTCCAACCGAAGCCCAGAGCGGGCCTGCGAGTCGCTGAGCATCGAGGGCCCGCTCATGACGCCATCTCGCCGATAGTGCGATGCGCCGACTCCCCTGTCCATGCGGCCGGTACCAGACCGCTGTACATGGCACTTTGCGGCCCCTGTTCGCGGGCGGCGACCCCGAACCGGGTGCGGTCGTCAGCGGAATCGTCCCCCCAGATCGATGCGTAGCCGTCACGATGGTGCCGAGCGTCGAACACCCTGTCGAGGTCGGCGAGGGTGTCCCATTGGACGATGGTGAGCACGGGTCCTAGAGGTTCACGGGAGTGGGCCAGTGCATTTGCCGCAGCCTTCGACGTCGCGTCGCCGAGGTCGACGACTGTGGTGGGCAGCCGCCACCCCATTCGGTGCCTGATGTCATCGGGAATCGTTCCCCCCAGCAGTACTCGCGCGCCGCCGGCGTCCAACTCGTCGATCCGGTCGAAGGCGCGTCGCCGGATGGGTTCGCTGGGCAGGGGAGCGGCACGATTCTTGAAAAGGGTCAACTGGCCGAGAATCGCGGAGATGGCATTTTTGGCGACGTCCCGGTGCACCGCGACGGTGTGCAGCCCGAAGGGTCCGCCGGCGTTGTGGACCCGAACTGCGTCAGCGACGTCGGAGGCCATCGTCGCGAATTGGTCTTCCGCGAGTCCGGGGTAGGCGATCGCGGCGTTGCCGCCGCCGCTCAGGGTTCGCAGGGGCACGTGTGTCCGGCGTCCGGCTCGGCTTGCCCGGCTCAGCGTGGACTCGTTCGCCCGTACGTGCAGGGTCTGGAGTGCGGTGCTACTGATGAGTGCCGCGCCCACGTCGACGCCTGTGCCCTGCACGATATTGAGAACTCCGGCGGGAAATCCCAGCTGGTCTGCGATGAACGCGACCGCCACCGGTGACAAGGGACCGCGCAGCGACGGCTTGATCACGACGGTGTTGCCGGCGGCCAGTGCCGGGAAGACATTCAGGAGCATCTCCGTGAATGGTGCCCCCCACGACAGCACGTGTCCGGAGATTCCTGCGGGTGCGGGCCGGGGGTGCAGGACCTCCCGGGTGAGGATCGCGCGCGCGATCCTCAATGTCGATTCGATAGCGGCGAGCGAATCGTCGTACCCCAGACCTGTCTCGGTCGATTGCAGGCGTGCCAGTTCGGGTGCTGCCTCGGCGAGCTGGTGCAGCAGCAGCGCCAGCAGTTGGTCCCGGGTGTGTAGGTCGGACCAGGGTCCGGACAGTGCGTCACGGGCGGCCGAGATCGCCCGGTCGACGTCGAATCGCGACGAGAGCGGAACAACCGCGGTGATCGTGCTGTCGGAGGGGTTCCGGATCTCGTACTCGTAAGGCGCGGCCGGGAACACCCACCTTCCGTCGATGAGATTACGTGCATAGTGCTCATCGGTCGGTAGTTCGATGGTTTCCAGCAACATGATGGATCCTTCCGAGTTCGAGAGTGGTACTGCGTTCAGGCGATGAAACGGTCGAAGAACAGCCGGTCCGCGGAGGCCCCGCGCTCGCGCACCAGCGCTCGCAGCGCCGCATCGACCATTCCTGCAGGGCCGGCGAGATAGACATCGTGAGCACTGAGATCGGTCCAGTCTTCGGCGACGTGGTCGATCACCCGCCCTACCCGGGAAGCGGCAAACATGTCCCATCCCGCTGGCTCGTTGCCCGCGAGGTCGGGATCTTCGACCGAGACGGCGACACGGGCCCCTAGTTCGTTCAGGCGGGCGAGCCGATCGAGGAGAACGATGTCCCCGGCCATACGTGCGCCGATGTACAGGTCCACCCGCCGCGCCCGGTCCTCGACGAGAAGTTCCTCGGTGATCGCGAGGATCGGTGCCAGTCCGGTGCCGCCCGCGATGCACACCGCCGGACGATCGGACCGCGGTTGTGCGTAGGCGCGCCCATATGGTCCTTCGACCAGGATTTCCTCGCCTACCTGTACTTTTTCGAAGAGCCAACTCGATGCGGCGCCGCCGGGCTTGGCGCGAATGATGAACTCCACGGTGGTGGAGCCGGCACCGTCGGCGGGGTGCGCCATCGAGTATGCCCGCCGAACTCCGTCCGGTGATTCCAGGAGCATGAACTGCCCTGGCAGGAAGTCGATGGGTGAGCTGAAGTCGAGGGTGAACAGAGCGGTGTCGGGGGTCAGCGCTTCCCGGCCCAGGAGTCGGGAAGTCACACGCTCGGGCACTGCCTCTCGGCTCACAGTCGGACCGTCGAGTATCGGTGCCTTGACTGTGCAGTCGGCCGTGGGAATCGATTGGCACATCAGGACCCGATTGCCGCGTCGGCGATCACGTTCGGAGAGCCCGGCGGCGTCGGGCCAGAGGTTCTTGACCTCTCCGTCCACGAGTTGCGCGCGGCAACTGCCGCATCCACCGCTGGCGCATTCGTAGGGCAGGGTCAGTCCGGCCCGGAGGCCGGCCCGAAGAAGTGTCTCTTCGGGCCCGCACGCCACCGGTCTCTCGTACCCACTGAAGTTCACTGTGACAGTCATGGTTACTGATCTCAATCCGATTCGGGCCGCAGACCGACGGAGTCGAGGAACGAGTGCCAGTCCTGACGGACAGCCGCGGCAATCTCGTCCGCGGACGCTCCATTCGGCGACGCGACGATCCGGGCGCCGGCCTGGATCATCTCATTCCCCCGTGCGGACCATTCACTCAAATGACCTTGAAGCACGTCCAGATTGCCGGGATCGGCGGCTGCGAGGAATTCGACGAGTGCCACCGACCAGCGCTGACTCCGCAGGCTGTCACGCCAGAGGTTCTCCAGAATCAGCGAGTCCAAGCGCGCTCCGACACGGGCGGTTTGGCGCCGGAGCTGGACCAGGAAGAGCTGATCGGCAATCGCCTTGGTCACCAGATTGGTGGCGACAAACGCTCGGTCCCAATCGAATTCCACGAGGGCCCATTCGAATGCGGCCCGAATCGGCTGCCAGTCGGGGCGCTCGGTCCAGAATTCCTTCTCCGCGGTGCCGAAGCCGCGTTCGGGATGTGTCAGCTGCAGCTGGGTGGTGCGGTACGCGGTGAGCTGCACCCGGCGGAGCTGGTCCGCGGTCTGGAAGGCGGCACAGTTGCCGATATAGCTGCTGATCGCGAGCTGCTGAACGTAGGCGGACAGCATCTGCTGGCTGTGCGCGACGTACCGCGTCGGGGTCAGGGCCCGCACGAGCAGGGTCAGTGCCTCATCCGAAAGCGTATCGTCGGAGCCTTCGCCGTCGAACTGCGCGATCAAACCCTCGACGTACGTCTCCTGATCATCCTGGTCGGCAACATAACTGCCGTAGGTGACGGTATCGGGATCCCGGAAGCTGTCCCAGTCGTCGACCGCCAATTTCATCGAGTCGCGGTGCTCGCGCAGCCACACGTTTCCGTGAACGTCTGGTCCCATTTCCAGTGGCACGGGCCCGGTGGTGTGGTTCATGTTGTGCGTGAGCACTTCGTACTCGGTGGGCCGTCGCCCGAGATTGCCGAACGCACTCCAGGTCTTGAGCCCGCGCGAACGGGACCGCGGTGTCTTGTTGGTCATGACTTCTCCTGTCCGGAGTTCTGGTAGAACCAGACGTATTCATCGGTGCGAGTCTTGAGGCGCCCCTTGAACGAGGGCATGTCGATCTCGAGCGCGGCCAGCTGATAACTCTGACCGAAGTGCTTTTCCAAGCTCGACTGCGTCAGGCGGCACGCTCCGCGTGTGTGGATGCGGACGTAGTCCTCGCGGTCGAGTACCAGCACGTCCTGTCCCGGGTTGTCCTCCTCGATCGCATCGATCACCGCCTCCGCAAGGTTGCCGGCCCGGATGACCGGACCCACAAGGTCGGGGGAGGACTCGTCTGAGGCATCCATGTCGACAATGGTCATGAGTGTGAACTCCTACGGTCAGTGATGCGCCTGGACCGGCGACTTGAGGCGAACTTGAATGACACCGTCCACGATTCGGACGTCGTGCTTGTGCAGACAGGTGTCTCGGGGATTGACCCCGGAACCGGTCAGCGCGTCGAACTGCCACTCGTGTGCGCGGCAGGTGACGACACCGTTCTCGAATTCCCCCTCGACCAGCGAGATGCTCTGGTGTGGGCAGATTCCGTCGTACGCGCGGACCTCACCGTTCACCTTCACCAAGAGCACCTCGTCGTCTCCGACGTCGAACGATTCCATCTCGTCGTCCCACAGTTCGTCCTCGGCGACCAGGTCGACGAAGTCGTTGCCGGGCTCGTCAGCCATCGGAACCCACCTGCTCCCGGAAGCGAACATCGACCCATTGCAGCGGTGGGATCGTGCGGGTGCCGAGTAGTTCGCCGAGTGTGGCGTCGGCCGTCATCACGGTGCCGTCCACCAGCACGTCGTATCCAGGGCTCACCTTGGGTTTCGGGACCCGCCGGCCCACCGAATGCGTAGCGACCTTGCGGGCGATCTGATCCCAGGTGTCGTCGGTGTCCACGGCCACGAGGACCGGGACGAAGTCGCCGATGAAACGGCCGGTGATGGGAAAGGGTGCCATGTCAGTTCTCCTTGGCAATCAAATGAAGTCGGGTCTCAGATCGAGATCGGTTCGCGTTCAACGGATTCCTCCACCTGTGCGGGCTTCGACGGGAGGTAGTCCTTCGCCCAGGCGTAGTCGTACACGTCGTCTCCCATCACGTCCGGGGTCAGGCCCATGTAGAGCAGCCCGCCGGCGAGGTCGGCCGGGAGAATCTGGCCGTCGATGAAACGGTCGATGAAGCTCTGGTGGCCGGCGTAACGCTCGGGGTCCTGCTCGAAGCACCACTTGGAGATCTCGGAATCGAAGTGGTAGAGCCGGCCCTTGTAGGTCAGGCTGTGATCGGCGAGATCGTGCCGGGAGAACGCCGATCCCAACGGGAGTTGGGTGAGGTTGCACAGCGCCGGCAACGTGTCCGGCAGAGTGTCCTCGATCCGATCATCGTTGACGTTCTTGATGATCTCGTCCCACATCCCACCCCAGTTCTCTTCCCAGGTGGGGTACTTCTCACGCAGCCATTCCCGTTCGTCCTTGGAGACGCCGGCATTCGGCTTCCAGAACAGCGTGGGGCGCCAGAACCAGGTCCCCAGATGCATGGCGTGATGGCCGTTCTCGAGCGAGTACATGAACTGGTCCCAATACCAGGGCTTCTTCAGCCCGTAGTCCTCGAGGATCCGTTCGTGGTGGTTGACGATCCACTCGAGCATGAACTCCTTGAAGCTCATCTTGCGCTGATCGAGGGGTGTGTAGTAGTCCATCGCCGGCCCGGTCAACGTCTGGAACAGCCGGGTGGACCGCCAGAAGGCGACATCGAGTGCCTGCTGCGCGCGGGCGGGGTCGTGCTCCATCAGGATGGACAGGGTGGGGAAGCCCTGCTGAGCGTGGCGTGCCTCATCGGTTTGGATGGAGGACAACAGGTTCGACCAGTTGATGTCGCCGGCAGCCATGGCATCGGCGGCCAATGCGACGAACTGGACGTTGGTGAATCCGTGTTCGACGGTCAGGCTCGTCGCCAGTGCGGCCTCGACGCAGTCGGCGTTGAGCATCGCATCGTCGAAGAAGTTCTTCACCGCCAGGACACCCCACTCCTTGGTGTGGAACGCCTTCTGCGACCAGTCGAAACGCGGATCCTGCTTGAGCAGATCGTGGGAGAAACGCAGATCGAGCTGGGCATGGCGGGTCTCGTCGAGCATCCCGAAGACCCCGAGATTGCGCCAGCGAGGGGTCGGCGCGAACCGGCAGAATCGGCTCTGCATGGTCACTGCCATGTGCTCGACCATGCACGTGGTGCCCATGTGTAGGTGCGTCGTGGCGACATGCGCAGGGTCGAGCTTTTCGTAGGTGCCGGAACGCACCAGGGCGCTGCTGACAGCCTTGACGCCCGACTCCTTCTCACGCTGGATCCGGACGTAGTCGCGGTACGACACCCGGAACGGTTCGTCCCACTTGTCCCAGGCCTCCTTCGGTACGTCTCCCGCACCGCTCCAACTCGTCGGGAACGCCACTGCCGGATCGACGTAGCTCAGTTCCCAGTCGAGGTCTCGCGAGATGTCGTACCAATCGTCCCGGTTCAGTAACATATTGTGCGCCTTCCAGTTTGACGGTTTGGTCGGTGATTTTCGGGGTGGTTCGGTTCCGCGGTCATCGTTTGACCCGCAGCACTCTGTAGTTGGTGTACTCGAGGACACCGTGGATGGACTGCTCGACTCCGAGGCCGGACTGCTTGACGCCGCCGAACGGCACATCGGAGGAGAGCATGGGATGCTGGTTGACCCAGACCGTGCCCGCGTCGACCCGTTCGGCGACCTCGGTAGCGCGCTGTTCGTCGGAGGACCACACCGAGGCGCCGAGCGCGAGGTCGGAGTCGTTGGCCCGTGCGATCACATCGTCGATGTCGGTGTAGGTCAGGATTGGCAGGACTGGGCCGAACTGTTCCTCGCGAACCAGGGGCACGGAGTCGTCGACCCCACGCACCAAGGTGACCGGGTGGAAGTAGCCGGGGCCCTCGGGGACCTCACCGCGGAAGTACACGTCGGCGCCGCGGTGGGCGGCATCATCGACATAGCCTCGAACCTTGGCGAACTGGGCGGCGTTCTGGACCGGGCCCATGTCGACCCCGTCATCGAGCCCGTTGCCCACCTTCACCCCCTTGGCGACCTCGGCCAGAGCTTCTTCGATTGCGGGGGCGAGATGCTGCGGCACGTAGAGGCGCTTGAGGCCCGCGCAGACCTGACCACAGTTCGACAGGGCGCCCCAGTACAGATCCGGCGCGATCGACGCCACATCGACATCGTCGAGGACGATACCGGGATCATTGCCACCGAGTTCGAGGGTCAGACGCTTGAGGGTCGCGCCGGCGCCCGCCATGATCGACTTCCCCGCGCGTTCGGACCCGGTGAACGTGATCTTGTCGATCCCGGTGTGAGCCGTCATCGCCCGGCCGAGATCGTCGCCGCCGCTGAGTACCTGCAGCACACCCGGAGGGAGGATCTGTTGCGCGAGCTCACCCAGGCGCAAGGTGGCCACCGGGGTCAGGGGTGAGGGTTTGACGATGATCGGATTGCCGGTGATCAGGGCGGGACCGATCTTCCACAGCGCGAGCAGGAGGGGATAGTTCCAGGCGGTGATGCCACCGACGACCCCGACCGGTGCGCGGTGCACCTCGATCAGCTCGTCGTCGTTGTCGCGGATGACCTCGACCGGAATGTCCCAGCTTGCATACCGCTCGAGACCGCGCAGACCCGATTCGATCTCGCCGGCGGCCTTCGCCAACGGTTTTCCCTGTTCGAGGGTCACCAGCCGTGTCAGTTCGTCGATGTTGGCCCGCACGTGGTCGACCAGGCGGAGGACGATGCCTTGTCTGAACGGGAGGTCGTGGGTAGCCCAGTGCTTGGCGGCGCGGCGAGCGGCAGCGACCGCGGCGTCGAGGTGCTCGACTCCGGCGTCGGGAACCTCGATGAAGGTCGACTCGTTGGCGGGGTTGATCACGGGGATCACTGCTGCCGTGGTCGTGATCTGTCCGTCGATGGTCAGCCCAGGTGGGGTGATGTTGGACAGGGAATCTGCGGTGATACTCATGGTTGACTTCCTTCCGGGCGGAAGAGGGTCTTGAACTGTTCCGCGGTGTAGACGTGGTTTCGGGCCTTCTCCTCGCGCGGGTCGGAGATCCGGACTTTGGCGGCGGGACGGGCAGAAATCCGGTCGGCCCACGCTTTGACGTTGGGGTAGTCGGCGACATCGATCCCGTGCCCGGCGGCCACCCGAGTCCACGGGAAGGCCGCGATGTCCGCGATCGAGTACTCGCCGGCGAGGTACTCGCGATCGCCTAGCCGGTCATCCATGACGCGGTAGAGGCGGGCCACCTCGCCCGCGTATCGGTTTCGGGCGTACGGGTTGTCGATCCCCTGCTTGGGTGCGTGGGAGACGAAGTGGGCGGCCTGTCCTGCCATCGGTCCCTGGTTGGCCACCTGCCAGAACAGCCAGCACAGCACTTCTTGGCGCGCGATCGGATCCTCAGGGAGCAGGCGACCGGTCTTCTCTGCCAGGTAGAGCAGGATGGCACCAGATTCGAATATCGCCAAGCGCCGGCCACCGGGGCCATCGTGATCCACGATGGCCGGCACTTTGCTGTTCGGATTGATCTCGACGTACTCCGATTCGAACTGATCGCCCTCACTGATATCGGTCCAGACGATCTGGTAGTCAAGTCCCAATTCCTCCAGCGCGATGAGCACTTTCCGCACGTTGGGGCTTGTGTAGTAGTAGAGATCAATCATCGAACGATGCTCCAAGAGAGTCGATTACCGACAGGTCAGATGTCGTACTGCTTGCGGATACGGTCCATGTAGTCCACGAGGTTCGCCTTGGACTGGACGTGTCCGGATCCGAGCCACTGCTGCGGCTGGTCGGCGATGTGCCGCAGTGTCGAATACACCGAGGCGTCGATCGAATGCAGCTTGTCGCCGAGGAAGAAGGCCTTGTCGGCCAAGAAGTCGGACAGAGCATCGATGTCTGCCCGGAAGAACTCGGCGACGACCTCCGCGCTACGCCGGCCCATGCCCTGGCCGTCGAACTCGGTGAGGATCCGGCCCCGGAACGCGTCCAGGCCTTCGCGCATCTCCGGGGTCACCTCGGCGCCCTGAACGATGAACGGGATATAGGTTTCCCACCCGGTGTCCTCGCGCCAGCGCGGCTGGATGATGCCGCTCCAGTACAGGTGCTCCTCGATCAACCGGTTGAAGGCGAGAGCCAGGGCACGTTCCTGCTTGCTCAGATCCGCATCGAGCTTGTCGCCGTACTTGTCCTTCAGGTAGGCGATGATCGTGTTGGAGTCGCCGACCTTGGTTCCGTCCTCATCGACGATGTACGGCAGCTTGCCGTGGGGCGAGTCCTGGTCGAGCGTCGCCAGGTCTTGCGTCCTGTGCTCGAACTCGGCACCCGTGAACTTCAGGTAGTTCACTACCTTCGTCACGTACGGGCTGATGTCCGGGATCCCCCAGGCGGGAACATATCCGTAAACGGTGATCATCGTGTGTGTCGTCCTTCTGTCTCGATGGGATGGAGATTCACTGGTGAACAGGGTGCAGCTTTCGTCCTC